>JABFXA010000429.1 GCA_013361955.1 Nocardioidaceae bacterium | reverse complement strand
AGGCCGGCCGCGATCTTGCGGCGCAGGGTCGGGAAGTCGGTGCCGATGTCGCCGGACCACAGGGCGGCGCCGTAGCGCTGGCTGCCCGCCCAGGCCGAGCGGTTCAACGTCACCACCTCGTCCTCGCCGGACGCCTGCAGGCCCTCGTAGAAGGTGCGGGAGTTCTCCACCGGGTAGCTGTTGCCGACCTCCAGGCCGGGGCCCGTCCAGTAGCGCAGGTTCTCCTGGAAGCCCGGCTTCAGCTCCGGCTCGCAGGCGTCCAGCCAGAAGGCGGTGATGCCGTACGGGTCGAGGTAGTTCTCCTTCACCCTCGACCACACGAACTCACGGGCCTCGGGGTTCGTGGCGTCGTAGAACGCCACCTGGACGGTCGACGCCACTCCCTTGTCGGGCCAGTCGGCGTGCGCCATCGGGCCGTACTGGGTGCCGATGAGGTAGCCGCGCTGCTCCATGACCGGGTGGTTCTCGGAGAGCGGGGAGACGGAGGGCCAGACGCTCACCACCAGCTTGATGCCGAGCTCGGCAAGCTCGCGCACCATCGCCGCCGGGTCCGGCCACTCGGCCGGGTCGAACTTCCACTCGCCGAGATGCGTCCAGTGGAAGAAGTCGCAGACGATCGCGGAGCTCGGCAGCCCTCGGCGCTTGTACTCCCGTGCCACGGTGAGGAGTTCGTCCTGCGTGCGGTAGCGCAGCTTGCACTGCCAGAAGCCCGCCGCCCACTCCGGCAGCATCGGCGTACGGCCCGTCACCGCGCTGTAGCGGCGCTGGCCGTCGGCCGGGGTGCCCGCGGTGATCCAGTAGTCGATCTGGCGGGCGGAGTCGGCCACCCACCGGGTGCCGTTGTGCGCGAGCTCCACGCGGCCGATCGCCGGGTTGTTCCACAGCAGGGTGTAGCCGCGGCTGGACGACAGCACCGGGATGCCGACCTCGGCGTTGCGCTGGACCAGGTCCAGGACCAGGCCCTTCTGGTCGAACCGGCCGTGCTGGTGCTGGCCGAGGCCGTACAGCCTCTCGTCGTCGTACGCGGCGAAGCGCTGCTCAAGGCGGTGGTGGCCGTTGCCGACGGCGGTGTACAGGCGCGGGCCGGGCCACCAGAAGTGGGCGCGCTCCTCGGCGAGGACCTCCGTGCCGTCCTCGGTGCGCAGGAAGCGGATCAGGCCCTCGGCGTCGACCCGCACGGTCAGCGCGCCGACCGTCACGACCCCGAGCCCGTCCTCGATCTTCACGGTCGACTCGGTCGCCGGCGCGGACTCCAGCAGCGCGCCCGGCAGCCCGTCGAGGACCGGCCCGCCGAGCCGGGCCCGCACCCGGACCGCGTCCGGCCCCCACGGCTCGACGCGCACCGTCTCCTGACGGCCGATCCACTCCAGCGCGCCGTCCCGCTCACGGAACGTGCCGACGGTCGGGGAGGACTGCGCCAGGCTCACCTGGGGCTGGGGTTCAGCGGGCAGATTCACGGGGGCCGCTCCTGGAGGAGTTCGGACATGGGGGTGCCCTGACGAGGGCCGGCGGTGCGGGAAGGGGGCGGAGACGGACGGGTGAAGGGCCCTACGAGTGGCTGGGCGCCGGGCCCGTGCTCGCCCGGACCGTCAACTCGGGTGCGATCAGGACGACTTCGTCGCTGCCGCGGTCGTCCAGCTTGGCGACGAGCTGCTCCACGGCATGCCGGCCCATCTCCTGCGCGGGGATGGAGACCGACGTCAGCCGCACCGAGGCCTGGGTGGCGACCTGGTCGGGGCAGATGCCGACCACCGAGACGTCCTCGGGCACGGCACGGCCCTGCTGGCGCAGCAGGGCGAGCAGCGGCTCGACCGCCGACTCGTTCTGCACGACGAACCCCGTGGTGCTCGGCCGCTCGTCGAGGATCCGGGCGAGGGTGACGGCCATCGCGTCGTACCCGCCCTCGCACGGCCGGTGCAGCAGCCGCATCCCCAGCTCCTGGGAACGCGTCCGCAGCCCGTCGAGCGTGCGCTCGGCGAAACCGGTGTGCCGCTCGTAGACGGCCGGGGCCTCGCCGATGACAGCGATGTCGCGGTGTCCCAGCATCGCCAGATGCTCCACACACAGCGCGCCCGTCGCCCTGAAGTCGAGGTCGACGCAGGTCAGCCCGGTGGTGTCGGCCGGCAGCCCGATCAGCACGGACGGCTGGTCGGTGTCCCGCAGCAGCGGCAGCCGCTCGTCGTCCAGCTGGACGTCCATCAGGATCATCGCGTCGGCGAGCCCGCTGCCGGTGACCCGGCGCACGGCGTCGGGGCCCTCCTCGCCGGTCAGCAGCAGAACGTCGTAGCCGTGCGTACGGGCGGTGGTGGCCACCGCGATGGCGATCTCCATCATCACCGGCACATACATGTCGGTGCGCAGCGGGATCATCAGCGCGATGATGTTCGACCTGCTGCTGGCCAGGGCGCGGGCACCCGCGTTCGGGTGGTAGCCGAGCTCGCGGATGCTCTGCTCGACCCGCGTCCGGGTGGTCGCGGAGATGGACCGCTTGCCGCTGAGGACATAGCTCACCGTGCTCGCCGAGACTCCGGCGTGCTGGGCGACCTCGGCGAGGGTGACCATCCAGCTCTCCAAGCTTTGTGAAGCGCTTCGACAGTGCGCGGTGGGAACAGGGGCGGGTGTGAGGGTGGTTCGACAGTAACCGTGGCGCGCTTGGGTGTCCATAGGTTGTCGAAGCGCTTCGACAGTTTTTCCCCTACGAGCTTGTCAGGACGATGTCGGGGCCGCCGGGGCAACCTCTCGGCGGTCGGCGGCCACTGAAGGGCCGTAAGCGTTCGACGCAAGCGATCCACCCCCCCGGAAGGACCGTCCCCATGCAGCACCGCCGCCCCCGCCTCTCCAAGAAGGCGAAGACCCTCACCGCCACGGCCGTCGCCCTCGCGGCCGCCGCCGGGGTCACCGTCGCCCAGGCGGGCGAGTCGAGCAAGAAGTGCGCGGCCTTCGACACGATCACGCTCGGCAAGTACTACGTGAACAACAACCTCTGGAACAAGGGGAAGTACACCGGCACCCAGTGCGTCTGGGACAACTCCCGCTCGGGCTCGACGATCTCCTGGGGCACGAACTACAGCCTCGCCAACAGCAGCACCGGCAAGGACGAGGACGTGAAGTCGTACGCGTCCTCCGTCCTGGGCTGGCACTGGGGCTGGAAGGTCGACAAGTCGATGACCGGACTGCCGATCCGCGTCGGCGACCGCAAGCCGGTGAGGACCAGCTGGGACTTCTCCGTCAGCTCCAGCCCCGGCACCATGAACGTCGCCTACGACCTCTGGCTGCACACCAAGAACACCGCGGACTGGCAGGACCAGCCCACCGACGAGATCATGATCTGGCTCAACCGCCAGGGCGGCGCCGGCCCGCTGGGCACCAAGACCGCCAGCGTCAGCCTCGGCGGCGCGATGTGGGACATCTACGAGGGTGACATCGGCTGGAAGGTCCACTCCTTCGTCCGCCGCGCCAACACCACCAAGGCCACCCTGAACCTCGACGACTTCACCCAGGCACTCGTCCGGCGCAAACTGCTGACCAACGACAAATACGTCTCCGGCATCGAGGCAGGCACCGAGGTCTTCAAGGGCACGGGCCGGCTCGACACCAAGGCCTACTCGGTCGACATCGGCTGAACAGACGCGCGCGGGGTGGTGGGTGCGCCCGTAATCGGGTACATACGATCGGGTAGCACCCGTCGGTAACCAAACGGCCCATGATCCCGATTCGCGGCGAGGTGAGCCTCATGTCCGCAGCACCCCCGAAACCCACCGTCACCGAACGTGAGGCCCGCCAAGTGGCGGAGGCGGCCCGGCAGCAGGAGTGGCGCAAGCCCAGCTTCGCCAAGGAACTGTTCCTCGGCCGCTTCCGCCTCGACCTCATCCACCCCCACCCGATGCCCACCGACGAGGCCGCCCAGCGCGGCGAGGAGTTCCTCGCCAAACTGCGCGACTTCATCGAGACCAAGGTCGACGGCGCCCTCATCGAGCGCGAGTCCCGCATCCCCGACGAGGTCATCGCCGGGCTGAAGGAACTCGGCGCCTTCGGCATGAAGATCGACACCAAGTACGGCGGGCTCGGCCTCACCCAGGTCTACTACAACAAGGC
>JABFXA010000031.1 GCA_013361955.1 Nocardioidaceae bacterium | reverse complement strand
ACCAGCAGGCTGGTCAGCAGCGCGTCGCGGTCGCGCCACCAGGTGAGCACGACGCCGGCGAGCAGGCCCGCCACGGCACCGATCACGACGTACCAGCCGACGGCGGCGAACTGGATGCCGAGCTCGATCTCGGACATCGCGCCGCCGGTGCGCACCTTGGTGAACGACGCGGTGGGCGCGAGCACCCACCACAGCACTCCGGCGCCGATCCCGAGCACGACGAAGCTGCCCAGGACGATGCCGACGTCTCTGCCGACGTCGCGGGACCGGTCCACGTCAGCCCGCCAGGCAGTGCGGCCCGAGCAGCGCCTTCAGGTCGGCGAACAGGGCCGGGCTGGCGGAGACCCGCAGCCGGTCGTCGAGGCGCATCACGGTGGTCGAGGTCTTGGTCATCAACCGCAACCGTACTTCGGTGGTGCCGGGGTGCGTGCCGAGCACGTCCTTGAGCTGCTCCACCACCGGCATCGTGCACCGCGTCGACGGCATCGTGATCACCACCGGCCCGGACGGCCCGTCGCTCAGGTCGGGGACGCTGACCTCCTGGCCGTGCAGCTCCGGCTGGTCCTTCGAGCGGGAGAGCCGGCCCTTCACCGTGACGATGGCGTCCTCGTTGAGCAGCGTGCTGGCCAGCTGGTAGGCGCTCGGGAACAGCAGCACGTCGATGGCGCCCTCGAGGTCCTCGACGGTGACCATCGCCCAGGCGTCGCCGCGCTTGGTGATCTTGCGCTGCACCGAGGTGATCAGCCCGGACACGGTCACGGTCGAGCCGTCCGGCCGGTCCTCGTCCATCAGCAGCTGGCCGATGGTGCAGTCGGTGCCCGCCGACAGGATGTGCTCGAGGCCGAGCAGCGGGTGGTCGGAGACGTAGAGGCCGAGCATCTCGCGCTCGTGGCCGAGCAGGGTCATCTTGTCCCACTCGTCGATGTCGGGGACGCTCACCGAGACCCCGAACCCGGCGTCGTCGTCGAGCCCCCCGAACAGCGAGTCCTGGCCGATCGCCTCGTTGCGCTTGATGTCGACGTACTGGTCGACGGCCGGCTCGTGGATCGCGACCAGCGCCCGGCGCCGGTGCTTCATGTCGTCGAACGCGCCGGCCTTGATCAGCGACTCGATGACCCGCTTGTTGCACACGTGCGCCGGCACCTTGGACAGGAAGTCGTTGAAGTCGGTGAACCGGCCCTGCGCCTCGCGTGCGGCGACGATCCCCTCGACGACGTTGTGGCCGACGTTGCGGATCGCGGTCAGGCCGAACCTGATGTCGCGGCCGACCGGCGTGAAGTTGCTGGCCGACTCGTTGACGTCGGGCGGCAGCACCTGGATCTTCATGCGCCGGCACTCGTTGAGGTAGATGGCCATCTTGTCCTTGTCGTCCTTGACGGACGTGAGGAGCGCGGCCATGTACTCGGCCGGGTAGTTGGCCTTGAGGTAGGCGGTCCAGTAGGTGATGACGCCGTAGGCCGCGGAGTGCGACTTGTTGAACGCGTAGTCGGAGAACGGCAGCAGGATCGCCCACAGCGTGTCGATGGCGTCCTGCGGGAACCCGCGCTCGAGCATGCCGGCCTGGAAGCCGGCGTACTGCTTGTCGAGCTCCTCCTTCTTCTTCTTGCCCATCGCCCGGCGCAGGTTGTCGGCGGCACCGAGGGTGAAGCCCGCCAGGGCCTGGGCGATCGCCATCACCTGCTCCTGGTAGACGATCAGGCCGTAGGTCTCCCCCAGCACCGGCTCGAGCGCCTCGGCGAGCGCCGGGTGGATCGGCTCGATCGCCTCGCGACCGTTCTTGCGGCGGGCGTACTTGTTGTGGGAGTCGGCGCCCATCGGTCCCGGCCGGTAGAGCGCGCTGACCGCGGTGATGTCGGCGAACTGGTCGGGCCGCATCGACCGGAGCAGGGCCCGCATGCCGCCACCGTCGAGCTGGAAGACGCCGAGCGTGTCGCCGCGGCCCATCAGCTCGTAGGTGGCGCGGTCGTCGAAGGGCAGGTCCTCGAGCACGATGGTCTCGTCGCGGTTGGCCCGGACGTTCTCGAGGGCGTCCTCGAGCGTGTGCAGGTTGCTCAGGCCGAGGAAGTCCATCTTGACCAGCCCGAGCGACTCGCACATCGGGTAGTCGAACTGGGTGATGATGGCGCCGTCCTGCGGACGCGCCATGATCGGCACGATGTCGATCAGCGGCTCGCTGGACATGATCACGCCGGCCGCGTGCACGCCCCAGTTGCGGATCTGGCCCTCGAGGCCGATCGCCGTGTCGAAGATGGTGCGGACGTCGACCTCGGCCTCGTGCAGCGCCCGGAACTCGCCGCCCTCGGCGTAGCGCTTGTGCTCGCGGTTGAAGATGTCCTTGAGCGCGACGCCCTTGCCCATCACGTCGGCGGGCAGGGCCTTCGTGATCCGGTCGGAGATCGCGAAGCCGTGGTCGAGCACCCGCGCCGCGTCCTTGATCGCGGCCTTGGACTTGAGCCGGCCGAACGTGGCGATCTGCGCGACCCGGTCGGCGCCGTACTTCTCGGTGACGTAGGCGATCACCTCGCCGCGCCGGTGGTCGTCGAAGTCGATGTCGAAGTCGGGCATCGAGGGGCGCTCGGGGTTGAGGAAGCGCTCGAAGAACAGGCCGTGCTCGAGCGGGCAGAGGTCGGTGATGCGGAGGGCGTACGCCGCGATCGAGCCGGCACCGGACCCACGGCCGGGGCCGACCCGGATGCCGTTGCGCTTGGACCACTGGATGAAGTCGGCGACCACGAGGTAGTAGCCGCAGTAGCCCTTCTGCGAGATGATCGCCAGCTCCATCTCGACGCGGTCCTTGACCTCCTGGGTCAGCCGCTCGCCGGGGTAGCGGGACTCGATGCCGCGCCAGACCTCCTTGCGGAACCAGCTCTCCTCGGTCTCGCCGGCCGGGATGTCGGCCCGGGCCATGTAGCCGCCGGTGGACTCGACGAACTCCACGTCGCAGCGCTCGGCGATGGCCAGCGTGTTGTCGCAGGCCTCGGGCATGCCGTGCTGGACCGCCCAGAGCTCGCGCATCTCGGCGGCCGACTTGAGGTAGTAGCCACCGCCGTCGAACTTGAGCCGGTTGGGGTCGGAGAGCCGCTTGCCGGACGCGACGCAGATCAGCGCGTCCTGCGCGTGGGCGTCCTCGGGGTTGTTGTAGTGCGAGTCGTTGGTGGCCAGCGGCGGGATGCCGAGCTCACGGCCGAGGCGGAGCAGGTCGTCTCGCACCCGCTTCTCGATGGCGATGCCGTGGTCCATCAGCTCGAGGAACACGTTGTCGCGGCCGAAGATGTCCTGCAGCTCGCCGGCCTCGCGGACCGCCTCCCCCCACTGGCCGAGCCGCAGCCGGGTCTGGATCGCCCCGCTCGGGCAGCCGGTGCTGACGATCAGGCCCTTGCTGTGCTCCTGCAGGATCTCCTTGTCCATCCGGGGCTTGTAGAAGAAGCCCTCGAGGCTGGACCGGGACGAGAGCCGGAACAGGTTGTGCATGCCCTCGGTGGTCTCGGCCCACATCGTCATGTGGGTGTAGGCGCCACCGCCGGCGACGTCGTCGCCGCCCTCCTCGGCCACGTCGCCCTTGCCCCAGCGCACCCGCCGCCGCTCGAACCGCGACGTCTCGGGGGTCACGTACGCCTCGATGCCGATGATCGGCTTGACGCCGTTGCGGCGGGCCTTGGCCCAGAAGTCGAAGGCGCCGTGCAGGTTGCCGTGGTCGGTCATGGCGACCGCCGGCATGCCGAGGTCGACCACCCGGGCGAACAGTCCGTCGAGCAACGAGGCACCGTCGAGCATGGAGTACTCGGTGTGCACGTGCAGGTGGGCGAACCCGTCACGGGACCCGGTGGACATGGGCTGGGGCTGCCCCTCTCTCCTCGTTCGAGCGCACGGCGGACCGGACCAGCGGGAGACCGCGGCCGAGCATCCTGGGGAAGGTGCCACAGCCTACGGGACCCGTCGGGGTGATCGTGACAGGACGCTCCGACACGACGCTGGTTGAGGTGCGAGGGGCCTGCCCCTCGCCTCGAGACCATCCGTACGACGGGGCCGGAACGCGGGACACGGAGCCTCGCCCGCTCCGCTCGTCCGCCGTGCGCGCTCCTCGGTCCAGATCAGGACCGGCGGCGGACGCGTTGGTTGAGGTGCGAGCCGCTGGGCGAGCCTCGCAACCACGGTGCGGGTGCCCGCGCACGTGACCACGGTCCTCACCCCCTGGTTTCAAGGCTCGCGGTAGCCCGCTCGCACCTCGACCAGCGGGCGGGCCCGCGAGCGGAGCGAGCGCCTAACGCAGGGCCTTGCCGCCGTCCCAGGCGTGCCAGGACTCGATCTCGATCCAGGCGTTGACCCGGCCGCGCTCGCGGTTGGCGTACGGCTTGCCGGTGTAGTGGGTGGCGAGGCGGTCGATGCCGGACAGGTCGGGGTCGTCGGCGAGCTCGACCACCGGGCCGCGGACGCTGACGTGCTTGTACCAGCCCTCGGAGTCCAGCGCGGTGAGCGAGACCCGGGGCTCGTTCTTGAGGTGCTCGAGGCGGGCCCGCCCCTCGTCCATGTTGACCAGCACCCGGTCGCCGTCGAGGAGGTACCAGGTGGCGACGGTCACCGGCTGGCCGTCGGGCCGGACCGTGCCGATCACGGCCGGGTTGGGCTTGGCGAGCAGGTCGCGCAGGTGGTCGGGCAGCGGTCCGGTGGGCATGGTGACCTCCGAGAGGGTGGGGCGGACGGGAACCGGTCAGATCGCGCAGCCGTCGGGGCCGCAGGCCTCGTCGGTACCCGCGGCGGGGGCGCTCATGACGGTCAGCGGGGTGCGCTCGGCCCAGGCCTGCTCCAGGGCGGCGAGCAGCTGCTCGGGCGGCTGGGCGCCGGAGACGCCGTACCGGCGGTCGAGGACGAAGAACGGCACCCCGGTGATGCCCAGGCTGCGGGCCTCGGCCTCGTCGGCGCGTACGTCGTCCGCGTGGTCGTCGCCGTCGAGGACCCGCGCGGCCTCGGCCTCGTCGAGGCCGGCGTCGACGGCGATCCGGAGCAGGGCGTCGCGGTCACCGACCGGCTCGCCCTCGGTGAAGTACGCGCGCATCAGCCGATCCTTGACCTCGCCCTGCCGGCCGTGCCGGGCGCCGAGGTGCACCAGCCGGTGCGCGTCGAAGGTGTTGGAGTGCAGCGCCTTGTCCATCTGGAAGTCCAGGCCCTCGCCGGCCGCCGCGGCGGTGGTGCGCGCGATCGCCTGCTCGGCGTCGGCCCGGCTCAGGCCGTACTTCGCGGCCAGCCGGTCGGCGTGGTCCTGCCCCTCGCCCGGTCCGTGCACGGAGACCGAGGACGGATCCAGCTCGAAGCTGCGCCACACCACCTCGATCTCGTCGCGGTGCTCGAAGCCGGCGAGCGCCGCCTCGAACCGTCGCTTGCCGATGTAGCACCACGGGCAGACGACGTCGGACCAGATCTCGACCTTCACAGTTGCTCCTTCAACAGTTGGCTGCCACCAGCCTACGGCGTGGCCGGTCAGCCCTCGTCGGCGGCGCCCAGGCTCTCGGTGATCACCGCGTGCATGATCCGGGCCAGCCGCTCCTCCCCCAGCGCCGGTGCGCGCCGGGCCATCGCGGTCGCGATCGCGCGCTCGCGGTCGGCGTCGCGGGTGCGGTCGTGCTTGTGGCCCTGGATCGCCCGGGTGAGCGCGGCCCGGCGGGCCAGCAGGTCGCCGAGCTCCGCGTCGACCTCGTCGACCAGCCGCCGGAGGAACCCGACCGGGTCGTTCCCCGGCCAGGCGAGGCGGAGGTCGGGCGCCTTCTCCTCGTTGCCGGACCCGTCCGTCCGCTCCAGCTCGACCAGGCCGTGCCGCGCGTAGAAGGCCCGGGCCGCGTGGTTGCTCTCGAACACCCACAGGCAGAACCCGCCCGGTCGTGTCGCGGTCACCACGTCCAGCAGCATCGACCCGACCCCGGCCCGCTGCCGGGCCGGCGCGACGTACAGGTCGTCGAGCCAGTCGCCGTGCACCCGCGCGTAGCCGACCACGGCGCCGGCCTCCTCCGCGACCCACACCTCCTGGACCACGAGGTCCCAGCCGGCGACCCAGGTCCGGACCTCCTCGGGCGTGTGCACGCCGCGCGGCATCTGCGGGTACGCCGCCTCGCGGGCCTCCGCGTGCACGCGGGCGATCGCGTCCAGGTCGCCGGCCTCCGCCCGGCGCACCGTCACCTGGACCGGCTCAGACGGCATCGCGCAGGACGTCGAGGGCGTGCTGGAGGTCGCCGGGCAGCGGCGACTCGTACTCGACGTACTCGCCGCTGTCCGGGTGCTCGAACCCCAGCCGTACGGCGTGCAGCCACTGCCGCGTGAGCCCCACCCGGTCGGCCAGCCGCGGGTCGGCGCCGTAGGTGATGTCGCCAACGCACGGGTGCTTGAGCGCGGCCATGTGCACCCGGATCTGGTGGGTGCGGCCGGTCTCCAGGTGCACCTCGAGCAGGCTCGCGAACCGGTGCGCCTCGAGGGTCTCGTAGTGGGTCACGCTGTGCTTGCCGTCGGCCATCACCGCGAACTTGTAGTCGTGCCGCGGGTGCCGGCCGATCGGCGCGTCGATGGTGCCCTGCAGCGGGTCGGGATGGCCCTGGACCAGCGCATGGTAGGTCTTGTCGACGGTGCGGTGCCGGAAGGCGTTCTTGAGCACCGAGTAGGCGTGCTCGGACTTGGCGATCACCATCACCCCGGACGTGCCGACGTCGAGGCGCTGCACGATCCCCTGGCGCTCCGCGGCGCCGCTGGTGGCGATCCGGAAGCCGGCGGCGGCGAGGTGCCCGACCACGGTGGGGCCGGTCCAGCCCGGGCTGGGGTGCACCGCGACCCCGACGGGCTTGTCCACCACCACGATCGCGTCGTCGTCGTGGACGATCGAGATCCCCTCGACCTTCTCGGGGACCACGGCGACCGGGTCGGCCACGGCCGGGATGGACACGTCGAGCATCGCGCCGGGCTCGACCCGGTCGGACTTGGCCGGCGCGGCGCCGTCGACGTTCACGTGGCCGCTGCGGATCAGCTCCGCCGCGCGGGTGCGCGAGAACCCGAACATCCGGGCGAGGGCGGCGTCGACCCGCTCACCGGCCAGTCCGTCCGGAACCGTCACGGTCCGGTGCTCGAGGCCGGCTGCCGGCTCCGTCACGAGGCGGGACCCGGGTCGTCGGACCGGTCCGGCCCGGACCCGCGGGCCGGCCGGGAGGTGCGCAGGCCGGTGATCGTGACACCCCGGACCGCCTGCAGGATGATCACCGCCGCGGCGATGTTGATGCACACGTCGGCGACGTTGAAGATCGGCCAGTGCGGCAGCCGCAGGAAGTCCACCACGTGCCCGTGCAGGAAGCCCGGGGAGCGGAACACCCGGTCGGTGAGGTTGCCCAGCACGCCGGCGAGCAGGAACCCGAGCCCGATCGCCCAGCCCGTGCTGCCCAGCCGTCGCGACACCCACAGCACGACCAGCGCGGCGGTGATGGCCACGAACGTGAGCACGATCGTGTACGACGTACCGGTGCTGAACGCAGCGCCGGGGTTGCGGGCCAGGTACATGGTGAGGACGTCACCGACCAGCCGCACCGGGGCCCGGCCGGTGAGGTGCTCGACGGCCAGCACCTTGGTGACCACGTCGGTGGCATAGCCCAGCGCCGCGACCAGTCCGAACACCAGGAGGTACCGGGTGCGGCGTGGGGTCGCGGGCGGATCCCCCGCGGGGTCGGCGTCGTCGGTGGTGTCGCTGGGGTTCAGCGACGCTCCTCGCGCTGCTTGCATGACAGGCACAGTGTCGCACGGGGGAACGCCATCAACCGCATCTTGCCGATCGGCTGACCGCAGCTCTCGCAGGCGCCGTAGCTGCCGTCCTCGATGCGGGCCAGGGCGTGCTCGGTCTGCACCAGCATGTCGCGGGCGTTGTTGGCCAGGCTCATCTCGTGGTCGCGCTCGAACGTCGTGGACCCGACGTCGGCCTGGTCGTTGCCGGCGCCGTCGCCCGCGTCGCGCATCAGGTCGTGCAGCTCGTGCTCGGCGAGGTTCAGCTCCGACCTCAGCCGCTCGCGCTCGGCGAGCAGGTCGCCGCGCACCTCGGCCAGCTCGGCCGCGGTCCACGGCTTCTCGTCGGCCTTGACCGCGAGCCGACGCGGGGCGGCCTTGCTGGCCGGCGCCTTCTTCGCGGCGGACTTCGTCGTGGTCTTCTTCACCGGGGTCTTCTTCGCGGTCGTCTTCTTCGCGGCCGGCTTCTTCGTGGCGGTGGTCTTCTTGGCAGTGCTCTTGGTGGCCGCCGCCTTCTTGGCGGTCTTCTTCGCCGCGGGCTTCGCGGGGGCCGTCTTCTTGGTGGCCTTCTTGGCCGGGGCACGGGTGGCCGGGGCCTTCTTCGCGGCGGCCTTCTTGGCCGGCGCCTTCTTCGCGGTGGTCTTCTTCACCGTGGCCTTCTTGGTGGCCGCCTTGCTGGTGGCCGCGGTCTTCTTGGCTGGGGCCTTGGCGCTCGTCTTCGTGGCGACCGTCTTGGTGCCGGCCTTCTTCGCCGGCGCCTTCTTCGCGGTGCTCTTCGTGGTCTTCGTGGTCTTCGCGGCGGACTTCTTCGCAGCCGTCGTGGTCGACCGGCTGGTCACCCGCTTCGCGGCGGCCACCGTGCGGCCCGCCAGCGCCCGTGCTGTCGTACGTGCCATGCCGGCGGCCTCCTGGAGCCGTTGGATTCAGGCGGACACAATCGAAGATCGTGTGGTCAGGGGACCACACGAGTGCCGCGAGGATATGCCGGTACAGGGCCCGGGACAACCTGCCCCGCCGGGATGTCCCGACTTTCGGCACCCGCTCCGACCTGCGGGAACGCCGCCTCCGCGCGCCGCCGGGACCAAACCCGGATGAACCGGTGCCGCGGGTCTGGCAGACTTGCCGCACCGCACGGTGATGACGGGACGAGTAGCTCCGAGCACAGCCGACAGCGACCCGGGGACGGTGTGAGCCCGGGGGTGTTGTCCGGAGCGAAGATCACCCCCGAACCGCCGGAAGAGCGCGGGTCGTCCGTCCCGGACGGCGCGCGGGTAGACCCGGCAGCGGTGCGCCACGAGTGGGCGGTCAGCAGCACCGGCCGCCAAGGAGGGTGGTACCGCGGGGCCCACGGCCTCGTCCCTTCAGCCCGAGCAGACCCAGGCCGAAGGACCCGCACCGTGAGCAGCTACCGCCCGGTCCCCCCGCAGGTGGACCTCCCCGCCCTCGAGCACGGCGTGCTCGACCTCTGGCGAGACGACAAGACCTTCGAGAAGTCCCTCGACCGGGCCGCCGACCGGCCGACGTGGACGTTCTACGAGGGCCCGCCGACCGCCAACGGCCGCCCCGGCACCCACCACGTCGAGGCGCGGGTGTTCAAGGACGTGTTCCCGCGGTTCAAGACCATGCAGGGCTACCTGGTCGAGCGGAAGGCCGGCTGGGACTGCCACGGCCTGCCGGTGGAGCTCGCGGTCGAGAAGGAGCTGGGCTTCTCGGGCAAGCAGGACATCGAGGCGTACGGCGTCGCGGAGTTCAACGCCAGGTGCCGCGAGTCGGTGCTGCGGCACGTCGACGCCTTCGAGCAGATGAGCGAGCGGATGGGCTTCTGGGTGGACACCGCCGACGCCTACCGCACGATGGAGCCCTCCTACGTCGAGTCGGTGTGGTGGGCGCTCAAGCAGATCCACCAGAAGGGCCTGCTGGTCGAGGACTACCGCGTCGCGCCGTACTGCCCGCGCTGCGGCACCGGGCTCTCCGACCACGAGCTCGCGCAGGGCTACGAGACCGTCACCGACCCGAGCGTCTACGTGCGGTTCCCGCTCACGTCCGGCCCGTACGCCGGCCGGGCCGCGCTGCTCGTCTGGACGACCACGCCGTGGACGCTGGTGTCCAACACCGCCGTGGCCGCCAACCCGGACGTCGACTACGTCGTGGCGACCGACGGCAGCGAGACGCTGGTCGTCGCACAGCCGCTGTTCGACACCGTGCTCGGCGAGGGCTGGACCGTGCAGGGCACCGTCGCCGGCCGCGACCTCGAGGGCTGGGACTACCAGCGGCCGTTCGAGCTGGTGGAGTTCCCGCCCAGCGAGGGCACCCCGCACCGGGTGGTGCTCGCCGACTACGTCACCACCGAGGACGGCACCGGCCTGGTGCACCAGTCCCCCGCCTTCGGCGAGGACGACATGCAGGTGTGCAAGGCCTACGGCCTGCCGGTGGTGGTGCCGGTGCGGCCCGACGGCCGGTTCGCGGACGACCTGCCGCTGGTCGGCGGCCAGTTCTTCAAGCACGCCGACGCCGACCTGGTCAAGGACCTGCAGGCGCGCGGGCTGCTGTTCCGTCACGAGCCCTACGAGCACTCCTACCCGCACTGCTGGCGCTGCCACACGCCGCTGATGTACTACGCCCAGCCGTCGTGGTACATCCGCACCACCCAGGCCAAGGACGCGCTGCTGCGCGAGAACGAGAAGACCAGCTGGTACCCCGACACCATCAAGTGGGGCCGCTACGGCGACTGGCTGAACAACAACGTCGACTGGGCGCTGTCGCGCAGCCGCTACTGGGGCACGCCGCTGCCGGTGTGGCGCTGCGGCGAGGGCCACCAGACCTGGGTGGGCTCGCTCGCCGAGCTGTCCGAGCTCACCGGCACCGACCAGTCCGGGCTCGACCCGCACCGCCCGTACGTCGACGAGGTCGTCCTCGACTGCCCGACCTGCGGTGGCGAGGCCCGGCGGGTGCTCGAGGTCATCGACGCCTGGTTCGACAGCGGGTCGATGCCCTTCGCGCAGTGGGGCTACCCGCACCTGCCGGGGTCGGCCGAGCGGTTCGAGCGGGCCTACCCGGCGGACTTCATCTGCGAGGCGATCGACCAGACCCGCGGCTGGTTCTACACGCTGATGGCCATCGGCACGCTGGTGTTCGACGAGTCGTCGTACCGCAACGTGCTGGTGCTGGGCCACATCCTGGCCGAGGACGGCCGGAAGATGTCCAAGCACCTGGGCAACATCCTCGAGCCGATCCCGCTGATGGAGGAGCACGGCGCCGACGCGGTGCGCTGGTTCATGGCCGCCTCCGGGTCGCCGTGGGCCGCCCGGCGGGTCGGGCACGCCTCCATCCAGGAGACCGTGCGCAAGGTGCTGCTGACCTACTGGAACACCGTCGCCTTCCAGGTGCTCTACGCCGGCACGTCCGACTGGTCGTGGGGCGACCCCGCTCCCGAGGTCGCCGACCGGCCGGTGCTGGACCGCTGGGCGCTGTCCGAGGCGCACCGGCTGGCGCGCGCCGTCACGGAGGCGCTGGAGTCGTTCGACACCCAGCGCGCGGGCACCCTGATCGCGTCGTACGTCGACGAGCTCTCGAACTGGTACGTGCGCCGCTCCCGGCGGCGCTTCTGGGCCGGCGACCCGGCGGCGCTGACCACCCTGCACGAGTGCCTGTACGTCGTCACGCTGCTGATGGCGCCGCTGACGCCGTTCATCACCGAGCGGGTCTGGCAGGACGTGTTCCGGGCCTCGTCGAGCGAGCTGACCGAGTCGGTGCACCTGGCCGCCTGGCCGCGGGTCGACGGCAGCCTGGTCGACGACGAGCTGCACGAGCAGATGGCGCTGGCCCGCCGGCTGGTCGAGCTCGGCCGCGCCGCTCGGGCCGACGCCAAGGTGCGCACCCGGCAGCCGCTCCGTCGTGCGCTGGTCGGCTCCGCGACGTACGCCCGGCTCTCGGAGGAGCTGCGGCGCGAGGTCGCCGAGGAGCTCAACGTCGGCACCGTCGAGCCGTTCAGCCAGGTCGGTCAGGCGGCCGGCGAGGACGGGCTCGTCGACCACACCGCGAAGGGCAACTTCCGGGCGCTGGGCAAGCGGTTCGGCAAGCAGACGCCGCACGTCGCGTCCGCGATCGCCGCGGCCGACGCGGCGGCTCTCGCGCAGGCGCTCGCGGCCGACGGCCGCGCTGTGGTCACCGTCGACGGCGACGACGTGGAGGTGCTGGCCGACGAGGTGATCGTCTCCGAGCGCCCGCGCGAGGGCTGGTCGGTGGTCAACGAGCAGGGCGAGACCGTCGCGCTCGACCTCGAGCTCACCCCCGAGCTGGTCCGCGCCGGACTGGCCCGCGAGGTGGTGCGGCTGGTGCAGGACGCCCGCAAGAACAGCGGCTTCGAGGTGAGCGACCGGATCGTGCTCACCTGGCGGGCCGACGGCGAGACCGCCGAGGCGCTGCGCGAGCACGCCGCCCTGGTCGCCGACGAGGTGCTGGCCACCGAGATGCACGAGAGTGAGCCGCAGGCGCAGCCCACCGGCGGCGTGGTGCGCGACGACGACCTCGGTCTGGCCTTCGCGGTCGCCCGGGTCTGAGGCTCGACACAGACGACGAGGCCGGTGCCCCTCTGCGGGGCACCGGCCTCGTGACGCGACGTACTGACGAGCTGTGGTCTGGCGGCTGCGGTCAGCCGTTCTGGGTGTCGGCGTCGTCGCCGAGCAGGGACTTCAGCCGCTTCGGGGCGTGGTCGCTGCCGGCCAGGATGCCGCTCTCACCGCTGCCGTCGAGCGCGGACAGCTGCTGCTGGAAGTAGCTCTTCAGCCGGCTGCGGTACTCGCGCTCGAACGAGCGGAGGTTCTCCACCTCGGCGTTGAGCTTCTCCTTCTCCTTCTCCAGGTCGCCGAACAGCTGCTGGCGACGCTCGGCGGTCTCCGAGTCGAGCATCTGCGACCGGGTGCGGGCGTCGGACTCGAGGCGGTCGGCCTTGACCTTGGCCTCGGACTCCAGCCGCTCGGACTTGGTGCGCGCCTCGCCGATGATCCGGTCTGCCTGGTTCTTCGCGTCGGCGACCAGCTCGTCGGCGTTGCGGGTGGCGATCTCGAGCAGCCGGGCCGCGGCGCTGGACGCGTCGGCGACGGTGGCGACCTTGATCGTCTCGCTCGGGCTGGTGGCCGCAGGGGCCGGCGCCGGCGGCGGCGTGGGCTCGGGTGCCTTCACGGGCTCCGGCGCCTTCTGGACAGGTGCCGGGGCCGGGCCGCCTTGCTGGGCGGCCTGGAGCTTGGTGCGGAGGTCCTCGTTCTCGCGCGTGAGCCGCGCCAGCTCCGCCTCGACCTCGTCGAGGAACTGGTCGACCTCGCCCATGTCGTAACCCTCACGAAGTCGGACAGGAGTAAAGCGCTTGTTGCTCACGTCCTCAGGCGTCAGCGGCATGACCTCACCCTTTGTTCGTAGTTTCTCGTCAGTTGTGCGTCAGTGGTGCGTGTCGTCGTCCCGGTCGTGGCGCTCCGCCACTTCGCCCCACCGTACTCCGAAAGGAGGTGCCGAGGTCCGGCGGGGGCGTTTCCCGGCGCGCCCTGCGGCAGGATACCCAGGCGCCCCAGGGGACCCACAAGACGACGGGCCGTGGCCCGCACCGCGCTCTGTCAGACGAGGGTCACGGACCGAAGAAGATGCCCTGCACCAGGATCCGCAGCAGGTACACCGCGATCAGCACGATGATGAAGCTGGTGTCGAGGGCGACCGAGCCGAGCCGCAGCGGCGGCACGAAGCGTCGTACGAACATGATCGGCGGGTCGGTCACCGAGTAGACGATCTCGAGCACGAACAGGACCGGACCCTTCGGGGTCCACGAGCGGGCGAACACCTGCACCCAGTCGACGACGAGCCGGATCAGCATCAACACCAGGAAGATGTTGAGCACCAGCAACAGGATCGATCCGACGAGCGCCACGTTGGCGGAGTCTAGCCAGACAGTCTGTGCCGTCCCCCGGTGCCGTCCCGCCCCCAGGTGCGGCTCGGTCCGTGGCGTCGCCGAGGCCTCTGGTCGTGACGGGGAACGCACGAGAGCCGAGGCGTCACGACACGACGCCTCGGCTCCTCAGCCGGCTGCGCCGGCTAGCTCTGGTTGAAGAACCCGCCGGTGTCCGCGATGCGCTGCTTGTCCTCGGCGGCGACGGAGACGTTGGGCGGGGAGAGAAGGAACACCTTGTTGGTGACCCGCTCGATGCTGCCGCGGACCGCGAAGACCAGGCCGGCGGCGAAGTCGACGAGCCGCTTGGCGTCGGCGTCGTCCATCTCGGAGAGGTTCATGATCACCGGCGTGCCCTCGCGGAAGTTCTCGCCGATGGTCCGCGCCTCGTTGTACGTGCGCGGGTGCAGCGTGGTGATCCGGGAGAGCTCGGCCACCACGCCCTGCGGGCCCGCCTGAGGCACCGGCGCGGGGCGACGGCGCTCGGAGATGTTCGCGACGGCGGCGTTGCGCGCGGCCGGGACCGGCTCCTCGACGCGGGCGCGCTGCTGCTGCGGCTGCTCGTCGTAGTCGTCGTAGTAGTCGTCCTCGTAGCGTTCGGTGTCCTCGAGCAGGCCCAGGTAGACACCCATCTTGCGCATCGCGCTGCCCATCCCTCATGCCCTTCCGATGCATCGTCGGCCCTCTGAACGGGCCGCTGGCTACGGCGTCGACACTACCGGTCGGAAGGCCTCGCACCGAGCACCGCGGAGCCAATCCGCACGTGTGTCGCGCCTGATTCGACGGCCGCCTCGAGGTCGCCGCTCATCCCGGCCGACACCCAGGTGGCCGCCGGGTCGATCAGCCGGACCTGCTCGGCCACCCGCGCGAGCCGCTCGAACGCCGGCACCGGGTCGGCGCCGAGCGGCGCCACCGCCATCACGCCGCGCAGCCGCAGCCCGTCGGCCGCCGCCACCTGCTCCGCGAGGGCCGGTACGTCGTCGGGCGAGGCGCCGGACCGCGCGGCGGCGTCGTCCTCGTCGAGGCTCACCTGCACGAGCACGTCGACGACGTGGTCGCTCTCGTGCGCGCCCTTCGACAGCCCGCGCAGCAGCTTGCCGCGGTCGACCGACTCGACCACGTCGGCGTACCCGGCCACGGCGGCCGCCTTGTTGCTCTGCAGCCCGCCCACGAAGTGCCAGACCAGGCCGAGGTCGGCGCACTCGGCAGCCTTGGCCTGCGCCTCCTGGTGCCGGTTCTCCCCCACGTGCCGCACGCCCAGGTCGGCGAGCAGTCGTACGTCGGAGGCGGGGAAGAACTTGGTGACCACGGTCAGCGTCACCTCGTCGGCGGAACGGCCGGACCGCGCGCAGGCGTCGGCGATCCGGGCGCGCACGGCCTCGAGGTTGGCCGCGACGTCGGCCTTGCGGTCGCTCATGGGCGACGCCAGACCAGCCCGGCCAGGCGTCCGGACTCGGTGCCCTGCCGGCGGTAGGAGTAGAGGTCGTCGTCCTCGAGCGTGCACCGCGACACCTCGGTCAGCTGCACGCCCGCCCGCTCCAGCTGGGTGCGGACGCCCGCGCCGATGTCGACCGCCGGGGTGCCCCACGACGTCTCCGCGAACGACTCGGGGACCGCGGCCGCCACGTCCGCGCGCATCTGCTCGGGCACCTCGTAGCAGCGCCCGCACACGTGCGGGCCGACCCACGCGCGGACCTGCCGGGCGCCGAGCTCGCGCATCGCGTCTACGGTGGCCGGTACGACGCCGGCGACCAACCCCGGCCGGCCGGCGTGCGCGGCACCCACCACCCCGGCGTGGGGGTCGGCGAGCAGCACCGGCACGCAGTCCGCGACCCGGACCATCAGCACCACGCCGGGGTCGCGGGTCACCAGGCCGTCGGCGGTCGGTGTCGCCGCGGCCGGGTCGGCGACCGCGACCTCGGAGCCGTGCACCTGCCGCATCCGTACGACGGACGGGGTCGGCGCGCCGTCACCGGCGCCGGTGAACGCCCGCACCACCAGGTCGACGTTGCGGCGTACCGCGTCGGACTCGGCGGCCGGCGCGGCGGCGGACCCCGGCTCGGCGAGGTTCAGAGACGCGTACGGACCGCCACTGACTCCTCCGTGGCGGTCCGTGAACGCGATCTCGACCGGTGCTGCGGTGTCCTGGAAGGCGAACACTCCGGTCGGGGCTCCTCTACTTCAGGAAGTCGGGCACATCCAGCTCGTCGTCGTCGAACTGGACCTGGCGCGGCTGTCGCGGCGGCGCGGGCTGCTGCGGCGGCTGCTGGTGCCCATTGTTGCCGGAGCCCTGACGGCCCGGCACCCCGGTCGGGTCCTGCGGACGGGTGTGCTCGCGCTGCTGGGCCGCGGACGACCCAGCGGTCGGCCGGCCCAGGCCCGCGT
>JABFXA010000093.1 GCA_013361955.1 Nocardioidaceae bacterium | reverse complement strand
ACCTCGGTGCCCGGTGTGCGCGCCGCCTCGACGGCGGCCCGCGTGATCGGCAGGATCGCGTCGCCGCGGGACGCCTCGGGCAGCAGCTCCTCGAACGGCAGCACGCCGACCGCGGCGAGCACCGACGGCAGCAGCACCGAGCCCAGGCTGGCGTAGCCCGCCGCGGACGGGTGGAACCGGTCCGGCCCGAAGAACAGGCCCGGGGTGGCGGCGAACTCCGGCCCGAGCACCGACCCCAGCGACACCGTGCGGCCGCCGCTGTCCACGACGGCGACCGTCTGCGCGGCCGCGAGACGCCGCGACCAGGCCCGCGCGAGCTGGCGCAGCGGGGGGGCGATCGGCTCGATGGTGCCGAGGTCGGGGCAGGTGCCCACGACCACGTCGGCGCCCGCCTCGCGGAGCCGGGTCACCGCGGACGCCAGCTCGCGCACGGACTCCGACAGCAGCCGGGTGTGGGTGATGTCGTTGACGCCGACCAGGATCACCGCCACGTGCGGCTCGACCGCGATCGCTTTGTCGACCTGGGCGGCGAGGTCGCGCGACTGCGCACCGACGTACGCCAGCGAGCGCACGTAGACCCGCCGGTCGGCGCCCTCGGCGAGGCCGGACGCGAGGTGCGCACCCGGGGTGTCCTGCACGGTGTCGACGCCGTAGCCGGCCATCGACGAGTCGCCGAGCAGCACCATCTTGAGCGCCGGCCCGGGCCGGCCGTGGCCGTACCACCCGGTCGCGTCGGGCGGCTCGCCGTCGGCGTTGCCGATCGTGCGCCGGGCCAGCTCCGCCTCGGCCCGCAGCACGCCGTACAGCGACGCGCCCATGAACGAGAGGCCGCCCCCGCCCAGCGCGGCGACGGCGGCGATCTTGCGTGCCACCCCGGCCTTCCCCATGAACCGATCGTAGTGGTGAGCAAATAAACTGCCCGGGTGAAGTACGTGAACTCCCTCCTCGACCTGATCGGCAACACCCCGCTGCTCAAGCTGGGCGTCACCGCCGGAGACGCGAAGCCGCTGGTGCTGGCCAAGATCGAGTACCTCAACCCGGGCGGCTCGGTGAAGGACCGGATCGCGACCCGGATGATCGAGGCCGCCGAGGCCTCCGGCGAGCTGCAACCGGGCGGCACGATCGTGGAACCGACCTCCGGCAACACCGGCGTGGGGCTGGCGATGGTCGCGCAGGCCAAGGGCTACCACTGCGTGTTCGTCTGCCCCGACAAGGTCAGCGAGGACAAGCGCAACGTGCTCAAGGCGTACGGCGCCGAGGTGGTCGTCTGCCCGACCGCGGTGGCGCCGGAGCACCCCGACTCCTACTACAGCGTCTCCGACCGGCTGGTGCGCGAGATCGACGGCGCGTGGAAGCCGAACCAGTACGCCAACGTGAACAACCCGCGCTCGCACTACGAGACCACCGGTCCGGAGATCTGGGAGCAGACCGACGGCCGGATCACGCACTTCGTCGCGGGCGTCGGCACCGGTGGCACGATCAGCGGCATCGGCCGCTACCTCAAGGAGCAGAACCCCGACGTCCAGGTGGTCGGCGCCGACCCGGCGGGCTCGGTGTACTCCGGCGGCACCGGCCGCCCGTACCTCGTCGAGGGCGTTGGTGAGGACTTCTGGCCGGACACCTACGACCGCGACATCGCGGACCGGATCATCGAGGTCTCCGACGCGGACTCGTTCGCGTTCACCCGGCGGCTGGCCCGCGAGGAGGCGCTGCTGGTCGGCGGGTCCTCGGGCATGGCGGCGTACGCCGCGGTGCAGCTCGCGCACGAGCTCGACGACCCCGACGCGGTGATCGTGGTGCTGCTGCCGGACTCCGGGCGGGGCTACCTCGGCAAGGTGTTCAGCGACGAGTGGCTGGGCCAGTACGGCTTCCTGCCGGCCACCGACGAGCAGACCGTCGGCCAGGTGCTGCGCGGCAAGAGCGGCCAGATCCCCGACCTGGTGCACACCCACCCGAGCGAGACCATCGCCGAGGCGGTGCACATCCTGCAGGAGTACGGCGTCTCGCAGATGCCCGTGGTGCGCGCCGAGCCGCCGATCGTCGCGGCCGAGGTGGCCGGCAGCGTGTCCGAGCGGGCGCTGCTCGACGCCCTCTACTCTGGGCACGCCAAGCTGATCGACCAGGTCGAGAAGCACATGGACGGCCCGTTGCCGACGATCGGCTCCAACGAGCCGGTCAGCGAGGCGGTGGCCAAGCTCGAGAAGGCCGACGCGCTGCTGGTGCAGGAGGGTGGCAAGCCGGTCGGCGTGGTGACCCGGCAGGACCTGCTGGCCTACATCGCGACCAGCTGAGCGGGCCGGCGTGCGCGCGTACCGCAGGGTTGCCAGCCCCGACGCGCACGCCCCGGTCACCAGCCTGGAGCTGTTCTTCGACCTGGTCTTCGTGCTGGTCGTCACCCAGCTCACCGACCTGGTGCTGCACTCGCACGACGCGGCCGGCTACGTCCAGGCCGCCGCCGTCCTCTGGGTGGTCTGGTGGATGTACGACGGGTTCGCCTGGCTGGCGAACAACGTCGGGCCGACCACCACGTCGACGCGGGTGCCGATGCTGGCGGCGATGGCCGGGTTCCTGGTCATCGCGATCGCGGTGCCCGAGGCCTTCGGCGAGGACCGGTGGCTGTTCGCGACGGCGTACCTGCTCACCGGCGTCGTGCACAGCGTGTCGTTCCTGCGCTCGTCCCTCGGCGGCTCGGCCCGGGCGATCCTGTCGATCGCGCCGATCAACCTGGGCATCTGCGCCGGCCTGTTCCTGGCCGCCGCGCTGCCCGAGCGGCTGCGCTGGGTCGGCTGGGCGGTGGCGGTCGGGCTGCCGGTGCTGTCCTTCGTGCGCCGGGTCGAGGGCGGCTTCACGATCCGGCCGGCGCACTTCGCGGAACGGCACCGGCTGATGCTGATCATCGCGCTCGGCGAGAGCGTGCTGGCGATCGGCGTCTCGGCGGAGGGCCACCTGGAGGAGGTCGGCTACCTGGTCGCGGTGCTGTTGTCGGTCGTGCTGATCTCGCTGCTGTGGTGGGTGCACTTCGCCGACGACGT
Organism: Nocardioidaceae bacterium; assembly: GCA_013361955.1. Taxonomy (GTDB): domain Bacteria; phylum Actinomycetota; class Actinomycetes; order Propionibacteriales; family Nocardioidaceae; genus Nocardioides_B. The sequence goes on along the minus strand of JABFXA010000093.1, from coordinate 13,030 downwards.
GTCGCTGGAGCGGGTGGAGGACGTCGTCGAGCGCCCGGAGGGGATGACCGGGCGCACCGCACTGATCGCCTTCTCGCTGGGCTACCTGGTGCTCGTCGCCGGCCTGGTCCTGGTCGCGGCCGGCCTGCACGACGCGGTGCACGACCCGGCGCACCACCTGTCCTGGCGGTTCGCGCTGACCATGTCGGTCGGCGCCGCGACGTACCTGCTCGGCAACGTCTTCTACCTGTGGCGGCTCGGCATCGGCGGGCGGCGCTGGTTCGTGGTGTGCGCGCTGCTGGCCCTGCTGGTGGCGCCGGTGGGGCACCTGCTCGGCGGGTCGTGGCTGGTCGCCGCGCTGTCGATGGTGCTGGTGCTGTCGCTGCTCCCGGTGGTGCGCGATCAGCGCACGCGCACGGCGATGGCGGAGGGCTCCGCGACGTCGGGGTGAAGGATGCCGGCGAGCGCCTCGACGCCGTCGACGAGCCGCGGACCGGGCCGCGCGAACGACGCGTTGGCGTCGACCGCCCAGACCGGTACGTCGGGCAGCACGCCGGCCGCGACCGCCTCCTCGGCCAGCGCGTGCGACTGGTCGAGCCCGTAGCCGCACGGCGCGCAGACCACCACCTCGGGGTGCGACGCGGCGACGTCGTCCCAGCCGACCCGCACGGACTTCTCGCCGGCCGTGGCGAGCACCGGCTCGCCCCCGGCGGCGGTGACCATCTCCGGGACCCAGTGGCCCGGCGCGAACGGCGGGGCGGTCCACTCCAGGACCAGCGTGCGCGGCCGCGGCCGGCCGGCGGTGCGGCGTACGACGTCGTCGAGACGGGCCCGCAGCGAGGCGACGAGCGCGTCGGCCCGGTGGTCGGTGCCGGTGGCCTTGCCGAGCGCGTGCACGGACGCCAGCACCTCGTCGAGCGTGTGCGGGTCGATGGTGAGCACCTCGGCGGAGCAGCCGAGGTGCGCCAGCGCGTCGTCGACGACCGAGACGTCGACCGCGCAGACCGCGCACAGGTCCTGGGTGACCACCAGGTCGGCGTCGAGCCCGGCGAGCGCGCCGGCGTCGAGGTGGTAGAGGTCCTCGCCGTTGCGCGTCGCCTGTGCCACGAACGCGTCGATGCCGGCCGGGTCGAGGCCCTCCGGCATCGCGCTCGTGGACACCACCGTGCGGGTGCGCGCCTCCGCGGGGTGGTCGCACTCGAAGGTCACGCCGACCACGTCGTCGCCGGCCCCGAGGTCGAAGAGGATCTCGGTGGTCGACGGCAGCAGCGAGACGATCCGCATGGGGAGATCCTATGATTCGCGACATGACGGACGGGGGAGACCGGCTCGAGCGCGCCGCCGGCACGAGGCGCGAGGCCGAGGGCCTGCGGGCCAGGTTGAAGGCGGCGACGACGTACGCCGACCAGACCACCAGGCGGGTGGTGGAGGCGCGAGTGGCGCTGGCCGAGGAGGAGCGCGACGTGGCCCGGCTCGACGGGCTGTCCTGGTCGCGGATCCTCACCTCGCTGCGCGGCGACCGGGTCACCGCGCAGGAGCGCGAGCGCGCCGAGCGCGACGCGGCCCGCTACACGCTGGCCGACGCGCAGACCCGCGACGAGCTGGCGTGGCGCGACGTGCAGGGCGTGCAGGCGCAGCTCGACGCGCTCGGCGACGTGGAGGCGGAGTACGCCGCCGCGCTGACCGAGCGCGAGGAGTGGTCGACGGCGCACGACCCCGAGCGCGGGCGTGCGCTCACCGAGGTCGCCGAGCGCCGCGGGCTGCTGCTCGCCGAGGACACCGAGGGACGCGAGGCGTACGACGCCGGCGCGGTGGCCCGCGATCACCTGCGCCACGCGCTCGGGCTGCTCGGCTCCGCGCGGTCCTGGTCGACGTGGGACACGTTCGGCGGCGGCGGGATGCTCACCGACATGATGAAGTACGACAAGCTCGACCAGGTCACCGCGGTGCTGCGGCAGGCGGACCTTGCGCTCGGCCGGTTCACCCGCGAGCTGGCCGACCTGCGGCTCGGCGGTGTCGAGGCGGTCAACCTGGACTCGATGACCCAGGTCTTCGACGTGTTCTTCGACAACATCTTCACCGACCTGCGGGTGCGCTCGCGGATCCAGGACGCCGAGCTCCGGGTCGGCGCCGCGCTGCAGCAGGTGGAGACGACGATGAACCGGCTGTCCCTGCGCGGCCGGGAGATCACCGCCGAGCTCGAGCAGCTGGCCCACCGACGCGAGGAGATCCTGCTCTCCTAGGGTCAGTGGCGTGGACGACCCGTCGCTGTGGACCTACGCGCTGCTGGCGCTGGCCGGCCTCGCGGCGGGGTTCGTCGACGCGGTGGTCGGCGGGGGCGGGCTGATCCAGCTGCCCGCGCTGGTGATCGGCCTGCCCGGGGCGTCGCCGGTGCAGATCCTGGCCACCAACAAGCTCGCCGGCTCCTGCGGTACGACGGTGAGCTCGGCGACGTACTACCGGCGGGTGCGGCCCGACCCCGGCACCTTCGTGCCGCTGATGGTGGTCGCGTTCATCGGCTCGGCGGCCGGGGCGGTGGCCGCCTCGCACATCCCGGAGGCGGCGTTCGAGCCGATCATCCTGGTGGCGCTGGTCGTGGTCGGCGCCTACGTGCTGCTCAAGCCCGACCTCGGCCGGGTGACCGAGCTGCGGTTCACCGGGCATAGGCACACCGCGGTCGCGATGCTGACCGGCCTGGCGATCGGGTTCTACGACGGCGCGCTCGGCCCCGGCACCGGGTCGTTCTTCGTGTTCACGCTGGTCGGCCTGCTCGGCTACAGCTTCCTCGAGGCCTCCGCGAAGGCGCGGATCGCCAACTGGGCGACGAACATCGCGGCGCTGCTGATCTTCGCGGTGCAGGGTGCGGTGCTGTGGAAGATCGGGCTGGTGGTCGGCGTCTGCAACCTGGTCGGCAGCTACGTCGGCGCCCGCACCGCGGTGTCGCGCGGCAGCGGGTTCGTGCGGGTCTTCTTCGTGGTGGTGGTCAGCGCCTTCATCGTGAAGATCGGCTCCGACGTCATCGCTAGCCTCGGGTGACATGAGCATGCCGGTGACCTGGGTGACCGCCTTCCTGGACAGCCCGCCCGAGACCGCCGACGCGGCCGAGGCGTTCTGGCTCGACGTCACCGGCACCCGGCTGTCGGCAGGCCGCGGCGAGCGGTCCGAGTTCGCCAGCCTGCTGCCCGACGACGGCGATCCTTACGTCAAGGTGCAGCGGGTGGTGCAGTCGGCCCCCGGCGGCCTGCACCTCGACCTGCACACCGACGACGTCCGCGCGCTGGCCGAGCGGGCCGAGGGGCTCGGCGCGACGACCAGCTACCACGTGCTCGGGTACGTCGTCTGCGGGTCCCCGAACGGGATGTCGTTCTGCCTCGTCGGCCATCCCGGCCGGCGGCGGCCGCCCCCGCAGCGCTGGGCCGACGGCAACCGGAGCGTCGTCGACCAGGTCTGCCTCGACATCCCACCCGACGTGTACGACGCCGAGTGCGCGTTCTGGGCCGCGCTGACCGGCTGGGACCGGGTCGACGGCGGGGCGTCGGAGTTCGACCGGCTGGTGCGGCCGGCCGACGTGCCGCTGGCGTTCCTGCTGCAGCGGCTCGACGCGCCCGGACCGGCCCAGCAGACGGTCACCGGCCACCTCGACCTCGCGGCCGACGACCGGGAGGCCGAGACCGACCGGCACGTCGCGCTCGGCGCCCGGGCGCTCCGACGGACGCCGGGCTGGACGGTGCTCGCCGACCCGGCCGGACGCATCTACTGCATCACCGGACGGAGGCCCGGCGATGTCTGAACCGCCCGTGGTGCACTGGCTCTCGATCTTCCTGGACGTCCCCGCGCCCGACCTGGACCGCGAGGCGGCGTTCTGGTCCACGGTGACCGGCAGCGGCACCGGGCAGGCGGTCGGTGACCACGGCGAGCACCTCCCGCTCGCGCCCCCGGACGGCGACCCGTGCGTGTGGCTGCAGCGCACCGACGACGACACCCTGGCCAGCCACCCCGACCTGTACGTCGAGGACGTCGGCGCCTCGGCCGGGCACGCCCTCGGGCTCGGCGCGGAGGAGCTGAGCCGGCGGGACGGGCTGGTCGTGCTGCGGTCGCCCGGCGGGCTGCCGTTCTGCCTGGTCCGCTGGCGCGGGCAGGACGCGCGGCCGGGGGCCGTCGGCGCCGCCGCCGGCATCGTCGACCAGCTCTGCCTGGACATCCCGCCGTCGCGCTACGACGCCGAGGCGGCGTTCTGGACCGCGTTCACCGGCTGGCCGCGCTACGGCCGGGTCGCCGGCGACGAGTTCGAGCGGCTGCGGCGGCCGGCCCAGGTGCCGCACGCGTTCCTGCTGCAGCGGCTGGATGACGAGCAGCCGACGGTGTCGAGCCACGTCGACCTGGCGGCGGGCGACCGCGAGAGCGAGACCGAGCGGCACGTCGCGGCCGGCGCCACGGTGCTGGGGCGGTTCCCGGACTGGACCGTGCTCCGCGACCCGGTGGGCCGCAGCTACTGCATCACCGCGCGGCGCCCCGGCGACGTCTGACCCCACTGGTCTGAAACGTCAAGGATCTCCCAAGGACGGCCCTCTACAACGAAAGTCACTTCTCGATCTGACCTGGGGGCCGGTCATGACCGTGCAGACGAAACTGCGCTTCTCCCATCTGACCCACGCACGACGCCTGGCAGCCGCGCTGCTCGTCGGCGCCGTGTCCGTCGCGGGCCTGTCGCTGCTGGGCGAACCCGCCCAGGCGAACCTCGCCGCACCGCCGGGGCCGCTGGACGCCAACGGCTTCCCGTCGACGTACACCGACAGCGAGGGCCTGTCGCTGCAGCTGTGCCTGGACGGCCCGCCGCTGTGCCCGGGCACCGAGGCCGACCTGGTCGGCAACGGTGCCGACGGCAGCGGGTTCTACTCCCGGGCCACCGCCCAGGCGGGTCCGGTCGAGATGACCCTGGCGCTGCGCGCGGGGTACGCCGGGGCCGGCGACGCGCAGCAGACCACCGTCGCCCGCAGCCAGTACGTCGCGCCGGCCGGCAGCCTGCAGCCTCACGAGGCCTACCAGGTCACCGACCCCTACGGCAGCGCGGTATGCACCTCCGACGCCGATGGCGGGCTCACCGCGGACGCCTGCCGGACCGACTCCGGCGGCACCGCCCAGGACTTCACCGCGGCCCAGGACGGCCGCATCGGCCCGTTCCTCACCTGGGACACGCTCGGCGCCGAGGCCGGTGCGCCGCCCGCGTCGTACGTCGGCGACGGGGCCACCCCGCACGCCGTCACCGGGTCGCCGGACGGGTTCAACCGGTTCCGCGTGCAGGGGCCGGGTATCGACGGCACCTGCGAGGCCGCCACGATCCCGAGCTGCGCCGAGACCGACCAGTTCGTGGTCGCCGGCAAGATCGCCCCCGGACCCGCCGCCTCCGCGAAGGGCGACGGCGGGTGGGGCGCGCAGTGGTGGCTGTCCACGCGCGAGGTCACCTACACGAGCATCGGCGAGCCGGGTACCTCCGTGCGGCTGGCCGGGTTCTCGGTCACCGGCAGCAACGCGTTCAGCATCGTCCCGGGCGGCACCTGCCGCACCGGCGCGCTGCTGCCCACCGGCACCCGATGCACGGTGATGGTGGAGTTCCGGCCCGGGTTCGGCCCGGACGCCACCGGGCAGCTGGTCTTCGCCGACGACGCGCCCGGCGGCACCCGCGCCGTCGACCTGAGCGGCACCAAGGGTGTCTCGGCGTTCGGCGCCGAGCCGTTCGACTTCGGGGACGTCGGGGTCGGGCACCGCGCCACGCACGTCGTGACCGTCACCAACAACGGCTCGGCCCCGCTGAACCTCAGCGTGATGGACTTCGCCCCGGCCTCGAAGGACTTCGACGTGGTCGGCACCGGTGACGACCCGTGCATCCAGGGCGTGACCGCGCTGCTGCCCGGCGACAGCTGCACCGGCATCGTGACCTTCACGCCGACCCGGAACGGTCCGCGGCACGCCACCCTGGCGCTGACCGCGATGGACCGGAAGACGCCGACGACCGTCGACCTCAGCGGCGGCGGGCTCGACGTGACCAAGCCGACCGTGCGCTCCCGGACGCCGGGCGTCCGCGCCACCGGTGTGGGCCGGACCCGCAACGTGGTCGTCGCCTTCAGCGAGGCGGTGCGCGGGGTGCGCGGGGCGACGTTCCGGCTGGAGCGGGCCTCGACCGGCCGCGCGGTCGGCGCCGTGGTCACCGGGAGCGGCAGCCGGTGGGTGCTGAACCCGCGGGCCACGCTGCCGGCCCGGACCTGGTTCCGGGTGCGGCTGGTCGGCGGGAGCACGAACGTCCGCGACCTGAGCGGGCTGCCGCTGACCTCGACGAGCTGGACGTTCCGGACCCGGTGACCCGCGGCGTGGGCCTAGGGTGCGGGGAGTGACCGACCCCACTCTCCGCACCGACCCACCCGCGGTCGGGTCCGAGGCCGAGCAGCTGCGCGCGTTCCTCGACTTCCACCGCGCGACGCTGCAGCAGAAGACCGCCGGCCTGGACGCCGCCGGGCTCGCCGCGACGCTGCCGCCGTCGACGATGACCCTCGGGGGTCTGCTCAAGCACATGGCGCTCGTCGAGGAGAACTGGTTCTCGTATTTCTTCCACGACCACCCGATGGGGGAGCCGTGGGCGAGCGTGCCCTGGGACGACGACCCCGACTGGGAGTGGCGCACCGCCGCCGACGACGACCCCGACGACCTGCGCGCCCGGCACGCGGCCGCGGCGCAGCGCAGCCGCGACCTGGTCGCCGGGGTCGACCTGGACCGGCTGTCCGCCCGCCGGCTGCGCGGCAGCGACGAGCGGACCACGCTGCGCTGGATCATGCTGCACATGGTCGAGGAGTACGCGCGCCACAACGGGCACGCCGACCTGCTGCGTGAGTCGGTGGACGGGTCCGTCGGCGAGTAGCCGCCGAGCGGTCGGCGGGCCCGAGGGAACGCTGCCTGGCGTCTAGCGGGCGAGCACTCCGGCCTCGTCGTGGATCCGGACGGCGACCTCGCGGAGCCGCTCGACGTGCGCGCGGGCGTGGTGTGCGCAGAACAGCAGCTCGGCGCCGTGCGAGAGCTCGATCCGCACGCAGGCCCGCACGCCGCAGCGGTCGCAGCGGTCGGCGCTGGTCAGCGGGGCAGGCTCGGGTCTGTCCAGGGTGACTGCGGACATCGGACGCTCCTCTCGCGTCGTGCTCAGGTCGAGCATCCGTCACCGACCTTGCGATCCCCTTGGAAGCCCCTGGGGAGCCGCGGCCGGGGCCCCGCCAGGAATCCTCAAGGTGAACGCGGCAGTCTCGTTGCTCGAGCGACGAGCGGCCTGGGGGGTCGCTGACAGGGGGACAGCACGCATGACGACTTCTTGGGCGACTGGGGGCACCGTGGCTGGACGCCGGCGTCGGCGACTGCCGGCGTTGCTGGCGGGGCTGCTGGCAGCCGCCTTGGCCGGTACGGGCCTGGGGCCCGTCGCGGGTCCGGCGGTGGCCGACTCGCTGGCCGAGGTGGGGCCGATCGACAACGCGACCGGGTACCCGTTCTGGTTCGGCGACGGCGGGGACCCCGCACGGGGGCTCGACCCGCTGCGGCTGGAGCTCTGCCTCGACGACGCGCAGGACCCGCTGTGCCCGGTCGTCGGCGATCGGCCCGCGCCCGACCAGCCGCTGTCGGTGCCGACGAACTTCCCGGACGAGTCGTTCTGGTGGTCGGCCGACGCGTTGATCGAGACCCCGGCCGGCATCCGGGCGCGGCTCGTGCTCGCCCAGGAGGCGGCGTTCGGCGGGCCCGGTGAGGTGGCCGTCGGTCAGCAGGTGGCCTTCTCCCGGCTGCGGATCCGCATCGACGACCTCCCGCCCGGCGCGCGCTACCACGTCACCACGCCGTACGGCGAACGAGACGTCGTCGCCGACGACCGGGGCCGCGTGTTCGAGACCGAGGACCAGGGCTGCCTCTCGACGCCCTGCGGGTTCGAGGCCGGGCTCGACGGGCAGGTCGGTCCGTTCCTCCGCTGGGACGCCGGCGCGCCCGAGGGCTACGTCGGCGACCCGAACGTGGAGCACACCGTGGTCGGCAGCCCGACCGGCGACAACCTCTTCCGCGTCGAGGGGCCGGGCATCGGCGGCCCGGGGGTCGACGTCGTCGAGACGGACCTGTTCAGCGTGCAGGGCCGGATCGCGAAGCCGCGCGCGACGGTGGACCTGCCCGGGGACCTCTACCCGGTCGGCACGCCCGTCCACATCATGCCGTCGTTCCCGGGCGAGTCGGAGGTCGTGTACACGACCGACGGGTCAGACCCGACGACCAGCCCGGAGGCGACCACCTCGCCGTCCACATCGTCCGAGCCGAGCGTGGCGGTGACGTTGCCGGCGGAGGACGGCACGATGACGTTGCGGTACGTGGTGCGTCACGCCGGTCGGACCAGCCAGGTCTACACCCAGGAGTACACCGTGCGCTCCGACCTGTCGGTCGTCACCGCGACCCCGGGTCCCGCCGCGGCACCGGGAGTGCTCGAGGGGCGACAGGACGTCGAGCTCACGGCGAGCACCAACGGGGTCCCGACCGACGGGGCCATCTACTACACGACCGACGGCACCCGTCCGCGGCTAGACGCTGCCGGCGACCCGGTCGGGACGACCCGGGAGTACACGACCGCGGTCGTGATCACCCGCAGCACGATCCTCAGCGCGGTGTCCGTGCCGCGCGCGACCGAGACGTCGCCGACGCCCGAGCCGGGCCCGGTCGGGCGCTTCTCGTACGTCGTCCACAACCTCCGAGCCGTGTCCGCCGAGACGCCCTACGGCTACCCGTTCACGCTCACCGACATCGGCCTGCCGGCCGCGGCGGGCGAGCCCCGGGCGAACCCCGTCGAGCTGGAGCTCTGCCTCGACGACCCGCTGTGCCCGGTCGTCGGTGACCTTCCCGACCCCACTCGCGGGGTCTCGTTCCCGGACAACTTCCCGGACGAGTCGTTCTGGTGGTCCGGTGAGGCGGCCTTCACCGCGGGCGGCATCGACGCCCGGCTGGTGCTGGCTGCGGAGGCCGCGTTCGACACGCCGACGGTCCAGGACGGTCACCAGGTCGCCTTCGGCCGGATCCGCGTGCGGCTCGACGACGCGGTCCCGGGAGCGACGTACGAGATCGTGCACCCGTACGGCGTGGTGCGCGCGACCGCGGACGACCGCGGACGCCTCTTCTACACCGACGACAACGGCTGCATGAACGGCCCCTGCGGCTTCGACCGGCTGCTCACGCAGCCCGTCGGTCCGTTCCTGCGGTGGGACCAGGGCGCCCCCGAGGGCTACGTCGGCGACCCGACCGTCGAGCACACCGTGGTCGGCAGCCCGTTCGGCACCAACGAGTTCATTGTCAGGCAGGTCACCGACGGCGCCGGCGACCCCGTCTCGCCCGACCGGATCGGGTCGACCGACCAGTTCACCGTGCAGGGCAAGCTGGCCGGGCCCGGTGTGATCGCCGACCACCAGACCGGCACCTTCGCCGCGCCGCTGCGGGTGGGCCTCGCCGGGAACTCCCGCACCACCCAGATCCGCTACACGCTGGACGGGTCCACCCCGACCGCCACGACCGGCCGGGTGTACGACGGCCCGATCGAGCTCGGTGAGGGCGTCACCACGCTGAGCTACGTCGGCGTCGGCGAGGGCGGCAGCACCTCGACGATGGAGTCCGAGACCTACACCGTCGACGGCACCGCGCCGAGCCTGGAGGCTTCGCCGGCCGGCGGCGTCTTCGGCTCCCCGCAGTCGGTCCGGCTCAGCAGCGACGACCCGACCGCGACGATCCGCTTCACCGTCGACGGCTCCGCACCCGGTGCCGACAGCCAGGCGACCGGCGGCCTGCCGATCTCGGTCAGCCGGAGCCTGACGCTGCGGGCGGTCGCGACGGACCAGGTCGGCAACCGCACGACCGGGTCGTGGTCGTACACCGTCGCCGTCCCGCCGGTCGACGGAGGAGCGACTCCCGGGTTCGTGCTGCAGCGGACCGCCACCGGCACGGTGAACGCGGGTGGATCCACCACGCTCGGCGGCGTGCTCGCCCCGGGCGGTCAGGTCCAGGCCGGTGCCCGCGTCGTGCTGCAGGCCCGCGCCGTGACCACGACGGGACGCGCGCTCACGCAGGTCTGGACCGACGTGGCCACGAGGACCACGGCCGCCGACGGCGGGTACGCCTTCGCGGCCGTCCGGCCCCGGACGAGCCAGGAGTACCGGGCGGTGTTCCGCGGAGCCGGGGACGGCCCGATGACCAGCCCGACCCGGCGGGTGACGGTGCGGGGGGAGGTCACCCTGTCCCAGCCCACCCGGCGGGTGTCGCGCGGGCACTGGGTCACCTTCCGCGGCCGGCTCGCCCCCACCGTTCGCGGAGCCACCGTCCTGGTGGCGCTGGACGGTCCCGGCCGCAACGCCAAGCAGGTCCGTGCCACCGTCACCCGGACCGGTGCCTGGCTGGTGCGGACCCGTGCCCCACGCGCGACCGGTCCGTGGAAGGCCACCGCGTCGTGGCGCGGCAGCATCGGGCTCCTCGGGGACCACAGCCCCGGACGGACCTTCCGGGTCGTCAGGTAGCCGCCGAGACGGTCCCCGCCACCTCGCAAGGTGACGGGGACCGTCGCGTCAGGACGCGTCGCCCGGGAAGGGCACCCCGGTCGCGGAGTGGCAGCGGTACCCGTTCGGGTTCTTCGCGAGGTACTGCTGGTGGTGGTCCTCGGCGTAGTAGTACGTCGGCGCGGGCCGGATCTCGGTGGTGATCGGACCGTAGCCGCGCTTGACCAGCTCCGGCTCGTACGCCGTGGTGAGCTCCTTCGCCACCTGCACCTGGGCGTCGTCGAGCGTGTAGATCGCCGAGCGGTACTGCGTCCCGACGTCGTTGCCCTGCCGCATCCCCTGGGTGGGGTCGTGGAACTCGTAGAACGCCTTCACCAGGTCGGCGTAGGACACCACCGCCGGGTCGAAGACCACCCGGACGGCCTCGGTGTGCCCGGTCATCCCGGTGCAGACCTCCTCGTACGACGGGTGCGGGGTGGTGCCTCCGGCGTACCCGACGGAGGTCGACCAGACGCCCGGCATCCGCCAGAACACCTCCTCGGCGCCCCAGAAGCAGCCGAGCCCGAAGATCGCCACCTCGAGACCCTCGGGGACCTCGTCGGTGACCACCGGCGCGTCCAGCACCCGGTGCTTGTCGGCGATGCTGAACCACTGCTCCGAACGGCCCTTCAGGGCCTGCTCCGGCGTGGGCATCTCGAGCTTGTGGCGGTTGAACAGCACGGCGGCTCCTCCGGTCGTCAGGGGGTTCGTCGGTACAACACCGCGGGCGGGCCGAACCTTCCGTCGAAGATAGGCTCGCGCACATGAGCGAGCAGTCCCAGAAGTCCGGGTTCGAGACGCGCGCGATCCACGCCGGGTACGACCCCGACCCGACGACCGGCGCGGTGATCCCGCCCATCTTCGCGACCAGCACCTACAAGCAGGACGGCGTGGGCGGCCTGCGCGGCGGCTACGAGTACTCCCGCTCCGCGAACCCCACCCGCACCGCCCTGGAGGGCAACCTCGCCGCGCTCGAGGAGGGCGAGCGCGGGTTCGCGTTCGCGAGCGGTCTCGCCGCCGAGCACACCCTGCTCACCGCATTGTGCCGACCGGGTGACCACGTGGTGGTGCCCGACGACGCGTACGGCGGCACCTACCGCCTGTTCGCGAAGGTCGAGGAGCCCTGGGGGCTCCGGCACACGCCGGCCCCGGTCTCCGACGTCGACGCGGTGCGTGCGGCGATCCGTCCCGGCGAGACCACCGTGGTCTGGGTCGAGACGCCGACGAACCCGCTGCTGAACATCGGCGACATCGAGGCCCTCGCGTCCGTCGCGCACGACGCCGGCGCCCTGCTGGTGGTCGACAACACGTTCGCCTCGCCGTACCTCCAGCAGCCGCTGACGCTCGGCGCCGACGTGGTCGTGCACTCCACCACGAAGTACGCCGGCGGCCACTCCGACGTCGTCGGCGGCGCACTCGTGGTCCGCGACCTGGGGCTCGCCGAGAAGATCACCTTCCACCAGAACGCCATCGGCGCCGTGTCCGGGCCGTTCGACTCCTGGCTGACCCTGCGCGGGCTGAAGACGCTCGCGGTGCGGATGGACCGGCACTGCGACAACGCCGAGAAGGTCGTCGAGTTCCTCTCCGGCCACCCCGCGGTGTCGCAGGTGGTCTACCCCGGCCTTGCCGACCACCCCGGCCACGCGGTCGCGTCCCGCCAGATGAAGCGCTACGGCGGCATCGTGTCCTTCCGGGTCCGGGCCGGCGAGCAGGCCGCGCTCGACGCGTGCGCGAAGGCCGAGGTGTTCACGCTGGCCGAGTCGCTCGGCGGCATCGAGTCGCTGATCGAGCACCCCGGCCGGATGACGCACGCCTCGGTGGCCGGCACCGACCTCGAGGTCCCCGCCGACCTGATCCGGCTCTCGGTGGGCATCGAGACCGCCGACGACCTGCTCGCCGACCTCGACCGAGCCCTCGCGACGTGACGCTCGTCGCCTGCGTCGACTTCGGCTCCACGTTCACCAAGGCCGCGCTCGTCGACGTGACCACCGGCCACCTGGTGGCCACGGCGAGCCACCGCACCACGATCGACACCGACGTCCTCGACGGCTGGGACGCCTGCCGTGCGGAGCTCGGGGCGGTCGACCCCCGGGCCGCCGACGCCGAGGTGCTGGCCTGCTCCTCCGCCGGCGGCGGGCTGCGGATCGGGGTGGTCGGCAACGAGGAGCTGGTGACCGCGGAGGCCGGCCGCCGGGTCGCGCTGTCCAGCGGTGGCCGGGTCGTGCACGTCGCCAGCGGCGGGCTGACCCGCGAAGGGGTGCGCGCGCTGCGCGCCGCGAAGCCCGACGTGCTGCTGCTGGTCGGGGGCACCGACGGCGGCAACGCCGAGGTGCTGCTCGGCTGCGCGCACGCGCTCGCGAAGGCGCCCTGGCGCGGTCCCGTCGTGGTCGCCGGCAACGTCGACGCCCGCGACGAGGTGGCCGCGATCCTGACGGGCGCCGACGTCCCGCACGTGCTCGCCGACAACGTGG
>JABFXA010000335.1 GCA_013361955.1 Nocardioidaceae bacterium | reverse complement strand
ACGTACGACGACCTGGTCGGCGCGCGCGGGGCCTGGGCGCCGCTGTCGGTGGACCCCGAGCGACTGGCGGTGCTGCTGTACACCAGTGGGACGTCGGGACGCCCGCGGGCCGCGATGCTGACCCACCGGGCGCTGCTCGCCAACGTCGAGCAGAACGCCGAGGTCGAGCCGCCGATGCTGACGCCGGACGACGTGGTGCTCGGGGTGCTGCCGCTGTACCACGTCTACGGGCTCAACGCGGTGCTCGGCCAGGTGCTGCGGCAGCAGGCCCGACTGGTGGTCGTCGACGGGTTCGACATGGAGGACTCGCTGAGCGTCATCGAGGACGAGGCGGTCACGGTGCTGCCGGTGGCGCCGCCGGTGTTCGCGTACTGGCAGGCGGTGCCGGACCTCGGCGAGCGGCTGTCCGGCGTGCGGCTCGTGCTGTCCGGCTCGGCGCCGCTGTCGCCGGAGCTGGTGGACACGTTCACCGGCCGCACCGGGATCGAGGTGCACCAGGGCTACGGCCTCACCGAGGCGGCGCCGGTGGTCACCTCGACGCTGCGCAGCGCGCACCCCAAGCGGGGCTCGGTCGGCGCGGCGCTCCCGGGCATCGAGCTGCGGCTCGTGGACGAGCGCGGCGAGGCGCCCGAGGGCGAGGACGCGGGGGAGATCGAGCTGCGCGGCGACAACCTGTTCAGCGGCTACTGGCCGGACGGCGACGACGGGCCGGACGCGCAGGGCTGGTACGCCACCGGCGACGTCGGGTTCCTCGACCCCGACGGCGACCTGTTCCTCGTCGACCGGGTCAAGGAGCTGGTGATCGTGTCCGGCTTCAACGTCTACCCGAGCGAGGTCGAGGAGGTGCTCGCCGAGGTCGACGGGGTCGCCGAGGTCGCGGTGATCGGGGCCGAGGACCCGCGGACCGGGGAGACCGTGGTCGCGTACCTGCGGCCGTCCGCCGAGGCGGCGGGCGACCCGGACGCGCTGACCGCGCGGGTCCGCGAGCACGCGGGGGTGCGGCTGGCCCGGTTCAAGCAGCCGACCCAGCTGTACGTCGTCGGGGAGCTGCCGCACACCGGCACCGGCAAGGTGGCCAAGGGCCTGCTGCGTGCCGGCCAGCGTCGCCGAAGCGGGTTGCTGGAGTCATGACCGCCCGCGTGCTGCTCTACTCCAAGCCCGGCTGCCACCTCTGCGACGTCGCCCGGTCGGTCGTCGCGGAGGTCTGCGCCGAGCTCGGCGAGAGCTTCGAGGAGGTCGACATCACCGCCGGCCCCGACGCGGACCGGCTCGCCGCGACGTACGGCGAGGAGATCCCGGTGACCTTCGTCGACGGCCGGCAGCACGACTTCTGGCGGGTCGACCCCGACCGGCTGCGGAGCGCTCTGACCGGTCGGTGAGCCACCCCGGCCCCGGTGACACATCCCACATGTGCTAGCCAGCCCTACCGCTCGGTTTGTTCTCACGTTCACAAACTTCTAGAGTGGCCTCGCTGCCGGCCCGCACGGGTCGCGGAGACACCTTCCACCCGGGGTCCTCCGGTGCGCGCACAACGCACCGTCGACGGTCCCCACCGAGCCGGCCGCCGTACGTCGCGTCAGCACATGTCAGGAGGGCCGTGAGCTCGCCACGCAGCGCCCGCAACGGAGGGTCCGACGGATCCTCGGCCAAGCGGACGCCGGACGCCGGGGCCAAGCCGGCGGAGCGCGGCATCCCCGAGGCCACGGTGGCCCGGCTGCCGGTGTACCTGCGGGCGCTGACCAGCCTCTCCGAGCGCAGCACCGCCACCTGCTCCAGCGAGGAGCTCGCCACCGCGGCCGGCGTGAACAGCGCCAAGCTGCGCAAGGACCTGTCCTACCTCGGCTCCTACGGCACCCGCGGCGTCGGGTACGACGTGGAGTACCTCCGCTACCAGATCGCCCGCGAGATCGGGGTGACCCAGGACTGGCCGGTCGTGATCGTCGGGATCGGAAACCTCGGCCACGCGCTCGCCAACTACAGCGGCTTCTCCTCGCGCGGGTTCCGCATCGTCGCGCTGCTCGACGCCGACCCGGCGCGGCAGGGCGAGGACGTCGGCGGCCTCGGCATCCGCTCCTTCGACGACCTCGAGCAGCTCGTCGAGGAGCAGCGGGTCGCGATCGGGGTCATCGCCACCCCGGCCCAGGCCGCGCAGGACGTCTGCGACCGCCTCGTCGCGGCCGGGGTCACCAGCATCCTGAACTTCGCGCCGCAGGTGCTCTCCGTGCCCGACGGGGTCGACGTCCGCAAGGTCGACCTGTCCATCGAGCTGCAGATCCTGGCCTACCACGAGCAGCGCAAGTCGCTCGCCGAGGCGGGCGCCGACCTGGAGACCATCGACGCCATCGAGAAGGTGATCTGACGATGAGCGTGCTCGTCGTGGGGGTCTCGCACCGGACCGCACCCGTGTCCGTGCTCGAGCAGCTCACGCTCGACGCCGGGGGCGTCGACAAGCTCACCCACGCGGTGGCCGACGCCGACCACGTCCTCGAGGCGACCGTGCTGGCCACCTGCAACCGGGTGGAGATCTACACCGAGGTGGACCGGTTCCACGGCAGCGTCGAGGCGGTGTCCCGGCTGCTCTGCGACCTCGCCGCCCGCAGCGGCGGCACACCCGAGGCGGTCGTGCCGCACCTCTACGTGCACTACGACGACGGCGCCGTCGCGCACCTGTTCCAGGTCGCCTCGGGCCTCGACTCGATGGTGGTCGGCGAGAGCCAGATCCTCGGCCAGGTCCGGCACGCGCTGCGCGCCGGGCAGGAGGCCGGCACGATCGGCCCGGCCCTCAACGTGCTCTTCCAGCAGGCCCTGCGGGTCGGCAAGCGGGTGCACGCCGAGACCGACATCGACAAGGCCGCGCCGAGCGTCGTCTCGGTCGCCCTCGAGCGGGCGGCCGAGGAGGTCGGCCCGATCGAGGGCCGCCGGGTGCTCGTCGTCGGCGCCGGCTCGATGGCCGCGCTGTCCGTCGCGACCGTGACCCGGCTCGGCGCCGGTGACGTGGTGGTCGGCAACCGCACCGAGGCCAACGCCCGCCGGGTCGCCGACCAGTACGCCGCCCGCGCGGTGCCGATGGCCGACCTCGAGCACGAGCTCGCCCGCGCCGACGTGCTGGTGTCCTGCACCGGGGCGACCGGCGTGGTGCTGCCGCTGGCGGTCGTCGCGGCCGCCCGCTCCGGGGTCAGCACCCCGCTCGCGGTCGTCGACCTGGCGCTGCCGCACGACGTCGACCCGGCCGTCGCCGAGCTGCCCGGCGTGACGCTGATCGGGCTGTCCCGGCTGGCCGAGGAGGTCAACACCGGCAGCGTCGCCGCCGACGTGACCGCCGTACGCGAGATCGTCACGCAGGAGGTCACCGCGTTCCTGGCCGCGCGCCGCTCGGCCACCGTGACCCCGACGGTGGTCGCGCTCCGCACCATGGCCACCGGCATCGTCGACGCCGAGGTGGACCGTCTGGTCGGCCGGGTGCCGGACCTCGACCCCGCCGTCCGCGCCGAGCTCGAGCACGCGCTTCGCCGGGTCGCCGACAAGCTGCTGCACCAGCCGACGGTGCGGGTCAAGGAGCTGGCCAACGAGACCGGCGCGGTGTCCTACGCCGCCGCGCTCGCCGAGCTGTTCGCTCTCGACCCCGACGCGGTCGAGGCCGTCACCCGTCCGGAGGGGGTCTCATGACCATCCGCATCGGCACCCGCGCCTCCCTGCTCGCCCGCACCCAGAGCGAGCTGGTGGCCGCGAGCCTGCGCGCCGCCCTCGGCCGCGAGGTCGAGCTGGTCGAGGTGACCACCGAGGGCGACATCTCCTCCGCGCCGCTGGCCTCGCTGGGCGGCACCGGGGTGTTCGTCTCGGCGCTGCGCGAGGCGCTGCTGCGCGGCGACGTCGACGTCGCGGTGCACTCCCTGAAGGACCTGCCGACCGAGCCCGCCCAGGGCATCGCGCTGGCCGCCGTACCCGTGCGGGAGGACCCGCGCGACGTCGTCGTGGCCCGCGACGGGCTGACCCTCGGCGAGCTGCCGCAGGGCGCGCGGGTAGGCACCGGCTCGCCGCGCCGCGCCGCGCAGCTGCACGCGCTCGGTCTCGGTTTCGACGTGGCGCCGATCCGTGGCAACGTGGACACCAGGATCCGCAAGGTCACCGACGG
>JABFXA010000409.1 GCA_013361955.1 Nocardioidaceae bacterium | reverse complement strand
GGTCTCGGTGCCACCCACGGTCGGGCACTCGGACGGCGAGCTCTGGATGCCGTCCACGTCCGGGCAGGCGTCCGGCGTGTTCGTCTCCGTCGGCGTCGGCGTCGGGGTGTCCGTCGGGCACTCCTCTGTCGAGGCCTGGTTGCCGTCCACGGTCGGGCAGGCGTCCGGCGTCTGCGTCTCGGTGGGCGTCGGCGTCGGCGTGTCCGTCGGGCACTCGTCCTCCGAGGACTGGATGCCGTCCACGGTCGGGCAGGCGTCCGGCGTCTCGGTCTCCGTGGGCGTCGGCGTCGGCGTCTCGGTCTCCTCCTCGCACTCGTCCTCCGAGGACTGGATGCCGTCCACGGTCGGGCAGGCGTCCGGCGTCTCGGTCTCCGTCGGCGTCGGTGTGGGTGTCTCGGTCTCCGGAGGACCCTCCGGTGCCGGACACTCGTCGACCGACGGCTCGCCGGTCTGGCCGCCGCCGGTGGTGGTGTCGTACGCGAGCACGTACGAGCGGCCCTGGGCGTCGTTGAAGAAGGACCCGATGCCGTTGAAGTCCTTGATCGAGCTGATGGACACGGAGATCGGGTTGTTGCCGGTCTGCAGCCGCTCGTCGACGCCGGGCTTGCCGACGTACTTGCAGACGAAGACCTTCGTGGGTGCATGGTTCTTGGCCGTGGCCGGGGACGTCGCGAGCATGAGCATGCCCGACGCCATGACGAACACACCGATCAAGGAGACCAGTGCTGCGAGACGGTGGCGCATCGTCCGGCCCCCCGACCGGGTCGACGCGCGTGGAAGGTGGTCGGACAACGGAGCTCCTCGGTTCTGGCGACCGCTGCGCCCCCCGCAGCGGGACGACGCAGGCCGATGAGCGCGCGCAGCACCGATCCGCACGCCACCGCGCCGACGAGTCGGCGCAGCGACGCGCAGAATGGTCCAGGTTGGTGCCCCCCAGCCTGCCCCCGGACAGCCGACCCCCGTCAGCCATCCATGCCTGAGGATCACGGGAACCGGGCAGTCTCGACAGACCCAGACGGGCTATTTCGACGTAAAAATCCAGACCCTCCGGGCACGGGCGGCGACCGGGACCTCACCTACCCCGGAGTAGGCTCCCGACCGTGACCATGACGCACGACCAGAAGCCCCGCGGCGGCCGCATGCCGCGCGACGCCCGTCGCGTGCAGCTGCTCGAGTCCGCGCTCGAGGTCTTCGTCGCGCAGGGGTACCACGCGGCGGCGATGGACGACATCGCGGACCGCGCGGGCGTGTCCAAGCCGGTCCTCTACCAGCACTTCCCGGGCAAGCTCGAGCTGTACCTCGCGCTGCTCGACCAGTCCTGCGACACGATCATCGCGGCGTGCAAGCAGGCGCTGGAGTCCACCGACGACAACAAGCAGCGGGTCACCGCGACGATGCACGTGTTCTACGACTACGTCGCGAGCGCCCAGGGCGCCTTCCGCCTGGTGTTCGAGTCCGACCTCACCAACGAGCCGGCGGTCCGCGAGCGCGTCGACCGGGTCACCCGCGAGTGCGCGGAGGCGATCGCCGAGGTGATCCACGAGGACACCGGGCTCCCCGACGAGCAGTCCCGGCTGCTCGCCGTGTCGCTCGTCGGGATGGCGCAGGTGAGCGCCCGGTTCTGGCTCGACACCGGCGACGGGATCGACCAGGACGACGCGGCTACGCTCGTGGCAGGGCTGGCCTGGCGCGGCATCCGGGGCTACCCCCGCACCGACGAACCGGGCTGAGCCCGCACACCCCCCAGGACGTAGACGTGACAACAGGAGGCCCTCCGGTGGAGGTCAAGATCGGCGTGCAGCACGCCAACCGCGAGCTCGTCATCGAGTCCGGCGAGAGCGCCGACAAGGTCGAGAAGGCGGTCACCACGGCCCTGAGCGACGCCGACGGCGTCCTGGTGCTCTCCGACTCGCGCGGCCGCAAGGTGATGGTGCCGGTCTCCAAGCTCGCGTACGTCGAGCTCGGCGGCGGCGCGGTCGGGCAGGTCGGCTTCCGGTCCTGACGGACCCGGTCGCCGGCCTCACGCGGACAGGCCGAGGTTCTCCATCCGCTTGGAGTGGTTGTCGGTCAGCCGGGTGAACAGCCGGCCGATGGCGCCGAGGTCCATCCCCGGGCGGTCCACGCCGCCGGCCAGCAGCGCCGACAGCGCGTCGCGCTCGGCGGCCACCCGCTGCGCCTGCGACAGCGCCTCGCCCATCAGCCGCCGGCCCCAGAGCGCCAGCCGGCCGCCGACCCGCGGGTCGGCCTCGATGGCCCGGCGCACCCGGTCGACGACGAACTCCGACTGGCCGGCGTCGGAGAGGCTCTCCACGATCAGCGTGCGGGTCTCGGTGTCGAGGAACGCGGCGATCTCGCGGTAGAAGTCCGCGGCGAGCCCGTCGCCGACGTACGCCTTGACCAGGCCCTCGAGCCAGTCGGCCGGGGCGGTGCGCACGTGGAAGGCGTCGAACGGCTCGACGAAGGGCTGCATCGCCGCGAACGGGTCGGCGCCGAGCTCGGCGAGCCGGGTCCGCAGCCCCTCGAAGTGCGTGAACTCGGTGCTGGCCATCCGCGCCAGCTCGGCCTTGTCCTCGAGCCCCGGGGCCATCTTGGCGTCCTCGCTGAGCCGGTCGAAGGCCGACATCTCGCCGTACGCGATCGCACCCAGGAGGTCGACGACCGCGGCCAGGTAGCCCGGGTCGGAGAACGCCACCGGCAGGTCTCGGGAGGGCGGTCGAGCCGCCGACGCGCCGGGCGGGTCGACGGGAGACTCAGCCATGCGCGCAGCCTAGCGGTGCCCTCGGATAGACTGGGGGCGTACCGCCGCCGTGCGCCCGCTTCCGGAGCGCTCCGCGCCCGCGCTGCACGCGGCGAGCCCACTGGCTTCTGCAACCCAAGAGAACAGGCAAAGATCCTGACCACGTTCCGAGAGCTCGGGGTGCTCCCCGAGATCGCCGACGCCCTCGAGCGCGTCGGCATCGTCACCCCCTTCCCGATCCAGGAGATGACCCTGTCGGTCGCCCTGATGGGCACCGATCTCATCGGCCAGGCGCGCACCGGCACCGGCAAGACCCTGGCGTTCGGCATCCCGGTCCTGCAGCGCACCGTCGCCCCGCACGACCCCGACCACGAGGAGCTCGCCGAGCCGGACAAGCCGCAGGCGCTGATCGTCGCGCCGACCCGCGAGCTCGCGCTCCAGGTGTCCGGCGACCTCTCGCTCGCGGGCGCCGACCGCGGCACCCGGGTGCTCACCGTCTACGGCGGTGTCGGCTACGAGCCGCAGCTCGACGCCCTGAAGTCCGGCGTCGACGTGGTCGTCGGTACGCCGGGACGGTTGCTCGACCTGGTCAACCGGCGCGCGCTGAACCTCGGCCACGTCAAGGTGCTGGTGCTCGACGAGGCCGACGAGATGCTCGATCTGGGCTTCCTGCCCGACGTCGAGCGGCTGATCGCACGGACCCCCGAGACCCGGCAGACGATGCTGTTCTCGGCCACCATGCCGGGTGCGATCGTGTCGCTGGCGCGCACGCACATGCGGCACCCGATGAACATCCGCGCCGAGTCGCACGACGAGCAGCAGACCGTGCCCGCGACCGCCCAGTTCATCTACCAGGTGCACGACCTCGACAAGCCCGAGATGATCTCGCGGATCCTGCAGGCCGAGAACTCCGGCAAGACCATCGTGTTCACCCGCACGAAGCGGCAGGCGCAGCGGGTCGCGGAGGAGCTCGACGACCGCGGCTTCAACTCGTCGCCGCTGCACGGCGACATGCAGCAGGTGTCCCGTGAGAAGGCGCTGAAGCGGTTCCGCGAGGGCAAGCTCAAGGTGCTGGTGGCCACCGACGTGGCGGCGCGCGGCATCGACGTCGAGGGCGTCACCCACGTCGTCAACTACAGCTGCCCCGAGGACGAGAAGACCTACGTGCACCGGATCGGCCGCACCGGCCGGGCGGGCGCCTCGGGTGTCGCGGTCACCTTCGTGGACTGGGCCGACGTGACCCGCTGGAAGGTGATCAACCGGCAGCTCGGCCTGCCGTTCGACGACCCGGCGGAGACCTACTCGACCTCCGAGCACTTCTTCCACGACATGGGCATCCCGCCGGGCACCAGGGGCCGGGTGAAGCCGCAGAAGCCGGCCGAGCCGCGCGAGGAGC
>JABFXA010000462.1 GCA_013361955.1 Nocardioidaceae bacterium | reverse complement strand
ACGACAAGTACGAGGCCGCCGGTCGCGCGGTCGCCACCGCCGGGCGCTCGGTCGTGTTCGCCTCCGCGACCGTGCTGGTCTCGCTGATGGGCCTGCGGCTGGCCGGCCTGCCGGTGTACTCCTCGTTCGGCTTCGCGACCGGCATCGCGGTCGTGGCCGTGGCCGCCGCCGCGCTGACGCTCGTGCCGGGGCTGTGCGCGCTGGCCGGGAACCGGCTGCTGCCGCGCAGGGTCCGTCGCGGCCGGGTCTCCACCCGCACCCCGGTGATGGTCCGCTGGGCGACCCGGGTCGGCCGCAAGCCGGTGGCCTGGGCGCTCGCCGCCACCGTCGTGCTGCTCGCCCTCGCCGCCCCGGTGCTGGCGATGCGCACCTGGCCGCAGGACCCGAGCAGCCAGCCGGCCGACCTCACGAACCGGCGCGCCTACGACCTGGTCGCCGACGAGCTCGGTCCGGGCGCCAACGGCCCGGTGACGTACGTCGTCCGCACCGCCGCGCTCGACGACGCGCAGGTGGCGGCGCTCCGCGACGAGGTCGCCGACCGGGCGGACATCGCCGCGGTCTCGCCGGTGCAACAGTCTCCGGACGGCGCGCTCGCGATCTTCGAGGCCGAGCCGACCTTCGGCCCCACGGACGACCGGGCGCCCGGTCTCGTCGAGGACCTGCGGGCGCACGCCCCGGAGGGCGTCGAGATCACCGGCAACATGCCGTTCTTCGCCGACATCTCCGACATGCTCGGGAAGCGGCTGTGGCTGGTCGTCGGCTTCGTGGTCGCGGTGTCCGTGCTGCTGCTCGGCCTGGTGTTCCGGTCGGTCGTGGTGCCGGTGAAGGCGGCGGTGATGAACCTGCTGTCCATCGGCGCGGCCTTCGGCGTGGTCACCGCGGTGTTCCAGTGGGGCTGGGGCGTGCAGCTGCTCGGGATCGACCACGCGCTGCCGGTGTCGAGCTGGGTGCCGGTGCTGACCTTCGCGATCCTCTTCGGGCTGTCGATGGACTACGAGGTGTTCCTGCTGTCGCGGGTCCGCGAGGACTGGCTGGCGACCGGTGACCCGCACGACTCCGTGGTCCGCGGGCTCGCCTCGACCGGTCGGGTGATCACCTCGGCGGCGGCGATCATGATCGCGGTGTTCCTCGGGTTCGGCACCGAGACCGACGTCGTGGTCAAGCAGCTCGGGGTCGGGATGGCGGTCGCGATCCTCCTCGACGCGACGCTGGTCCGGATGGTGCTGGTGCCGGCGACGATGGCGATGCTCGGACGCTGGAACTGGTGGATGCCGGCCTGGCTCGACCGGCGGCTGCCGCGGCTCGACGTCGACGGCCCGCCGGCCCCGGCGGCCGAGGTGCGCACCCCGGTCGGCGGCTGAGAGAGGTCAGCCGGACCCGGGCCCACGCAGCTCCCGGGCCCGGCTGACCTCCTCCTGGCGCTGCTCCTCGGCCTTGTCGGCCGCGGAGGTGTCGCGCAGCTCGAGCTGCAGCTCCTCCTCGGCGGGCAGCCCGGCCCGCAGCTCGCGGCCGCGCTCGATCTCGGTGTCCACCTCACCGCCGAGCAGCAGCGCGAGGTTGGTGATCCACAGCCACAGCAGGAAGACGATGACGCCGGCGAGGCTCCCGTAGACCTTGTTGTACGACGCGAAGGTCGCGACGTACACGCCGAACAGCAGCGAGGCGACGACCCAGACCACGATCGCGATCAGGGCGCCGACGCTGAGCCAGCGGAACGTCGGGTGCTTCACGTTCGGCGTGGCGTGGTAGAGCACCCCGACGACGAACACGACCGCGCCCAGCAGCAGCGGCCACTTCACGATCTGCCAGACCAGCACGGCGGTCGACCCGAGACCCACCGCGTCGCCGATCGCCTGGGCGGTCGGCCCCGACACCACCAGCGCCAGCGCCACGAACGCGGCGAGCACCAGCACCACGACCGTGACCAGCACCTGCCACGGCCGCAGCTTCCAGAACGGCCGGCCCTCGGGGATGCCGTAGATCCGGTTCATCGCCCGGCCGAACGCACCGACGTACCCCGAGGCCGACCAGACCGCGAGCAGCAGGCCGACGACCAGGGTCAGCCCGGCGTGCCGGGCCTCGGCGAGCGAGGTCAGGGTCGGCTCCAGCGTGCGCGTCGCCGAGTCCGCGCCGAGCTGCTGGGCGATGTCGAGCAGGGTGCGCACCGTCTTCGGTCCGTCGCCGACCACGCCGACGAGCGAGATCACCGCGATCACCGCCGGGAACAGCGACAGCACGCCGTAGTAGGTCAGGGCCGCGGCCTGGTCGGTGCACTCGTCGGCGAGCAGCTTGCGGGCGGAACGGCGCAGCACCTGCAGCCAGGTGTCCCGGTCCAGGTCGGCGACGTGGCTCACGACAGTGCCCACGACACGGCCTTCTCCAGTCGGCCTCGACCCTTGCGGGTCTTGCGCCGGGCGGTCTTCCGCGTCTCCTTCACCGGGTGGCTGAACACGCGCGGCAGCATCAGCCCGGTGGCGCGCTGGAACAGTCGCCGCGCCTGCCCCATCAGGAACAGCCCGACCGGCAGCAGCACCACCGTCACGCACAGCACGACCGCGAGCAGCGCCAGCACGGACGCGAGCAGCCAGAGCAGGGCGCCGCCGGCGCCTCTGAGCAGTCTCATCCTCGGCCTCCGACGATTGAGTCGGACCGTGCCGTCAGAGGTGTGCCTTGCGGCCGCCGGAGTTGCGCCCGGTGACCGTCGAGGCGATGACGACGAGGACCGCGGCCACGGCGATCGCGACGAGCCACCGGACCCAGTCGACGCCGCTGGTGCCGCTGCCGCCGAACGCGGCGTACACGTACCAGCCGAGAAGAACCCCGCCGACCCCACAGACGATGGTGAGCCAGATCGGGATGTTGTCCTTGTCGCCCGGGGCGACGAACTTGCCGAGCAGGCCGATGATGATCCCGGCCAGCAGGATGCCCACGATGCTCATGGTGTTGCTCCCTCCCTCGCCGCACCGGCGCGGCTCAGGCCCTGTCAGTACCCCGCAGGCCGGTTCGCACTCCCGCGGAGCCCTGCGTGGGGCCGCGCCGCCGAACGACCGTTCTTCGAACACCTGTTCGAGGACGGCGTACACTGGGCGCATGACGCAGCTCGTCGCCCCACCCGGCTGGCCCCGTGAGGTCCGGCCGCCCGGCGCGCCCGGCTGGGAGCGCAGCGCGACCGGCTGGCTGCTCGACATCTGCCCGCCGGAGTTCCGCTCCTACCCGGTGCTCCGGCGCCACGACGTGGTGCTGGCGCGGTTCGCGGTGCTGCACGTCGAGGCCTGCCAGGATGCGGTGAAGCGCGGTCTCAGCGAGGCCCGCGGCGTGCTCCGCGACGTCACCGACCTCGACACCGTCGAGTCGGCCGTGGAGACCTACCACGCCGAGTCCGCCCGGCTGCTCGCGGTCCGTCGCGCGGTGGGGCTGGTCGAGGAGGCGCTGCGGGGCCGCCGCTTCGTGGCCCGGCTCTGAACGGGGTGGTCGATAGCCTGCGGTCCATGACCCGTGTCGAGCTGACCATCGTGCCGGTCCCCGGGCACGGGCCCGAGGACGTGCTCGTCGACGCCGACGGCTGGGTGCTCACCGGCACCGACGACGGCTCGGTGTTCCGCATCCGTCCCGACGGCGGCCGCATCGACCGGGTCGCGAACACCGGCGGCCGGCCGATGGGGCTGGAGCACCTGCCCGACGGGCGGCTGCTGGTCTGCGACGCCACGCACGGGCTGCTCGCGCTCGACGTGCGCACCGGACGCACCGAGGTGCTCGCCGCGTTCGTGCACGGGCAGCGGATCCGGGTGTGCAACAACGCCGCGGTGCACAGCTCCGGGGACATCTGGTTCTCCGACTCCTCGCGGGTGCACCCGCTGGAGCGGTGGCGCGCCGACATCGTGGAGGACACCCGGACCGGCCGCCTGCTCCGCCGTACGCCCGACGGCACCGTGGAGGTGGTCCTCGACGGGCTCGGCTTCGCCAACGGCGTCGCGCTCGCCGCCGACGAGTCGTACGTCGCGGTGGCGGAGAGCGCCGGCCACACGGTGCGGCGGCACTGGCTCACGGGGGACCGCGCCGGCAGCACCGACGACCTGCTCGACGACCTGCCGGGTCACCCGGACAACATGGCGCTTGGCACCGACGGGCTGCTGTGGGTGGCGGTCGCG
>JABFXA010000151.1 GCA_013361955.1 Nocardioidaceae bacterium | reverse complement strand
GGCGCTCGTCCCAGGCCCGCAGCAGCTCGGCGGCCGGGTCGGGCGCAGCAACCACCGGGGTGGGTGACGGCGGCTGGCGCGGGACGGCGACGCGTCCGGCCACCAGCACCCCCACGACCAGCGCCACACACGCGCAGCCGAGCAGCGCGACGAGCGCGGCGACGGCGCGGGAGCGAGGCATCGGCCCAGCCTGGCGGATCCGGCGCCGACGCGTCGGGCTCCGTCCACAGGGTCAGCCGGCCGCGACGTACGCGCCGGGGGTGACGCCGAGCAGCCGCTTGAAGTGCCGGGTCAGGTGCGCCTGGTCGTAGAAGCCGACCGCTGCCGCGGCGTCGGCGGCCCGCTGCCCGGAGAGCAGCAGCCGACGGGCGCGGTCCAGGCGCCGGCCGGTGAGGTACTGGTGCGGCGTGATCCCGAACTCGCGGCCGAAGCAGCGCACCAGGTGCGTCGGGTAGGCCCCGAGCAGGCGGGCGGCGTCCTCGAGGGTGACCCCCTCCACCACCCGGTCGTCGAGCAGGTCGCGCAGCCGGTGCGCGAGCCCGCGGTCGCGCCGGACCGCGGGTGCCGGGTCCTCTCCGGCGAGGTGCGCGGCGAGACGCTCGGTCACCAGCCCCAGCCGGGTCTCCGCCTCCAGCCGGTCGCCCGGGTGCGCCAGCGCGTCGTGCAGGTGGTTCACGGCCGCGCGAAGCACCGGGTCGGCCCAGCCCGGGTGGTCCACCGCCGCCCCGGTCCCGCGTACGTCGAGCACGTCGGCGTCGAGGTACACCACCCGCTTGCGGAACCCGGCCGCGGTGACCGACCGGCCGTCGTGCGGCACGTGCGGCGGCAGCAGCGTGACCAGCGACTGCAGCGCACCGTGCTCGTGCCGCTCCAGGTCGTAGCGGACCAGGCCGGTGTCGACGACCAGCAGCGTCCAGGTGTCGTGGGTGTGCAGTGGGTAGGCGTGCTCGGGGAACGAGGCGTGCAGCACCTCCGCGACGCCCGGCACCTCGGGTCGCCACGCCCGCACCAGCGGCCGGCGGGCTGCCATGTCAGGAACGTACAAGAGCCGCGGTCGCCGCGGGACCCAGACTGCTGCCCATGGACGAGACGCCGATCCGCTTCGACACCAAGATCGCGGTGCTGCTCCGCGACGACCTGGAGACCTGGCAGCGGCTGAACGTCACCGCCTTCCTGTGCAGCGGCGTCGCCGCCGACCCCGAGCTGCTGGGCGAGCCGTACGAGGACGCCGACGGCACGGCGTACGCACCGATGTTCCGACAGCCCGTGCTGGTCTTCGAGGGCGGCAAGGAGGACCTGGTCCGGGTGCACCGCAAGGCGCTGGAGCGGTCGATGCGGGTCGCGGTGTTCACCGCCGACCTGTTCGGCACCGGCAACGACCGCGACAACCGCGCCGCGGTCCGGGCGGTACGCCGGGACGACCTCGACCTGGTCGGGATCGCCGTGCACGGACCGAGGAACGCCGTCGACCGGGTGCTCAAGGGCGTGCGGATGCACCCGTGAACCCCGGGCGTAGGCTCGACGCCGTGGCAGACCTGACCTTCGAGACGGTGGGCTTTGGCCCCGACGCCGTCGAGTACCTCGCCGCCTGGGACCTACAGCGCGACGTGCACGCCCGGGTCGCGGACGGCGGCGGCGACACGGTCCTGCTGCTGGAGCACCCGCCGGTCTTCACCGCGGGCAAGCGCACCGAGCCCGACGAGCGGCCGATCGACCCCGGCGGCGCCGCCGTCGTCGACGTCGACCGCGGCGGCAAGATCACCTTCCACGGCCCCGGCCAGCTGGTCGGCTACCCGATCGTCCGGCTGCCCGACCACGTGCTCGTCGTCGACTACGTGCGCCGCCTCGAGGAGGCCCTGATCCACACCTGCGCCGAGCTCGGCGTGACCACCGCGCGGGTGCCCGGACGCAGCGGCGTGTGGCTCGCCGAGGACCCGGCCACCGGGCGGCCCGAGCGCAAGGTCGCCGCGATCGGGATCCGGGTCAGCCGCGGCGTGACCATGCACGGGTTCGCGCTCAACTGCGACGTCGACCTCGGCTGGTACGACCGCTTCGTGCCCTGCGGCATCAGCGACGCCGGCGTGACCAGCCTGACCGCCGAGCTCGGCCGCGACGTCACCGTGCAGGAGGTCGCGCCGGTCGTGCAGCGGCACCTCGCCGAGCTGCTGGCCTGGGCGCCGTACGAGCCGACGCCGGACTACCCCGCCAAGCCCGAGCCGATCCGGCGCTACCAGCTGATCACCCCCGGGCGCTGACCCGGCGTGTCCCGGGCCCGTCGGCGACCCGGGTTCGGCAGAGTGGTCGGGTGGCCGACACCGATGCGCCCGTCATCGAGACCACGGGCCTCCGCAAGGAGTTCCGCACCCGCCGGGGTCGCCGTGTGGTCGCGGTGGACGGTCTCGACCTGGTCGTCCCCGCCGGCGGCGTACACGGGTTCCTCGGCCCGAACGGGTCGGGCAAGACCACCACCATCCGGATGCTGCTCGGGCTGGCCCGCGCCACCCGGGGTGAGATGCGGCTGTTCGGGCAGCCGGTCCCGCACCGGCTGTCGGCGGTGATGGGGCGCATCGGCGCCGTCGTCGAGCAGCCCAAGTTCCTGCCCAGCTTCAGCGGCCGCAAGAACCTCATCCTGCTGGCCCGCACCATCGGTGCGCCGTCGTCGGCGGTCGACAGCGCGCTCGCGCAGGTCGGGCTGGCCGGCCGCGGCCGGGACCGCTACAAGTCCTACTCCCTGGGCATGAAGCAGCGTCTCGCGATCGCCGCGACGCTGCTGAAGTCGCCCGACCTGCTGATCCTCGACGAGCCCACGAACGGCCTCGACCCGGCCGGCATCCGCGACATCCGCACGATGATCCGCGGGCTCGGCGAGAGCGGCGTCACCGTGCTGCTCAGCTCGCACATCCTGGCCGAGGTGCAGCAGGTCTGCCACAGCGTGTCGATCATCGGCAGCGGCCGGCTGCTCGCCTCCGGCGCGGTCGACGACCTCGTCGCGGCCGGCCGGGCCACCCGGGTCCGGGTCGAGGTCGGCGACCCGGTGCGGGCCCGGGCGATCCTCGAGGAGGACGGCTTCCGGGTGCACCACGAGGGCGAGCGGCTGGTCGTCTCCGGCGACGCCGACGAGCCGTTCGACCCGGAGATGGTGAGCCGGGCGCTGGCCACCCGGCAGCTGTACGTGCGCGAGCTCACCCCGGTCCGCGCCGACCTCGAGTCGGTGTTCCTCCAGCTCACCCGCGACGACTCCCTGGTGTCCGAGCCGCCGGCCGCCGGAGGTGCCGCATGAGGCTGCTCCGGGTCGAGCTGTCCCGCTTCTTCTCGCGCCGCGCGGTGGCGATGCTGCTGCTCGCGGCGGCGCTGCTGACCGCGCTGGTCGCCGGCACCACGATCTGGGGCACCCGGCCGGTGGACGCCGCGGAGCAGGCACGGGCCGAGGCGCGGGTGCAGGCGATCACCTCGTCGCCGGAGTACAAGCGCGACCTGGCGAACTGCCAGGAGAGCCCGGAGGACCTGTTCGGGCCCGGGGCCGACGCGGCGGACTGCCGACGTCTCCTGGCCCCGTCCACCGCCGACGTCGTGGGCCGGGTGCCGCTCGCGCTCGCCGACGAGGTCGACGACAGCGGCATCGCGGTCATCGTGATCGTCACGGTGCTGATGATCGTGGCGGGGACGACGTTCGCCGGCGCCGACTGGGCGTCCGGCTCGATGAGCAACCAGATGCTGTTCGAGCCCCGTCGGCAGCGCGTGTGGTGGGCCAAGGCCGGCGCCGCCCTGGTCGGCACCGGGGTGGCCGCGGCCGTGCTGATCGCCGCCTTCTGGGTGGCGTTGTACCTGGTCGCCGACGCCCGCGGGATCGGCACCGGCGCCGCCGTGCAGACCGACATCCGGTGGATGGTGGCGCGCGGGGTGAGCCTGGCCGCGCTCGCCGGGTTCGGCGGCTACGCGCTGACCATGCTGCTGCGACACACGGTCGGCACGCTCGCGGTGCTGTTCGTGTACGCCGCCGGCGGCGAGGCGCTGATCTCACTGCTGCCCGTCGAGCGGTCCGGGCAGTACTCCCCCGCCGAGAACGTGTTCGCCTGGATCCGCGACGGCGGACGGGTGTTCGACTCGTCGATCGACTGCCCGGTCAGCAGCGCTGGCTGCGACCAGACCTTCCAGCTCACCCTGCTGCACGGCGGCGCCTACCTCGCCGTGCTGGTGCTGCTCGTCACGGTGGTCTCGGCGGTGCTCTTCCAGCGCCGCGACATCCCCTGACGCGGATTGGGGTCGCCGACGGGCCCGGCGTACCCTGAGCGGGTGACCCAAGCCCCCACCCAGCCCGGTTCGAGCGCGCCCCCGACCCCGGCCCCGGAGGGTCGCCGGATGCTCCGGCTCGAGGTGCGCAACGCGGCGGTGCCGATCGAGAAGAAGCCCGAGTGGATCAAGACCCGGGCGAAGATGGGCCCGCAGTACCGCGAGCTGCAGAACCTCGTGAAGTCCGAGGGCCTGCACACGGTCTGCCAGGAGGCGGGCTGTCCCAACATCTTCGAGTGCTGGGAGGACCGCGAGGCGACGTTCCTCATCGGCGGCGACCAGTGCACCCGGCGCTGCGACTTCTGCCAGATCGACACCGGCCGCCCCGAGCCCCTCGACCGCGACGAGCCGCGCCGGGTGGCCGAGAGCGTGCAGACGATGGGGCTGCGCTACGCGACCATCACCGGCGTCGCCCGCGACGACCTGCCCGACGGCGGCGCCTGGCTGTACGCCGAGACGGTGCGCGCGATCCACGAGCTCAACATGGACACCGGCGTCGAGAACCTGATCCCGGACTTCAACGGCAAGCCCGAGCTGCTCCGCGAGGTCTTCGAGTCGATGCCCGAGGTGCTCGCCCACAACGTCGAGACGGTGCCGCGGATCTTCAAGCGGATCCGTCCGGCGTTCCGCTACGAGCGCTCGCTCGACGTGCTGACCCAGGCCCGCGAGTTCGGCCTGGTCACCAAGTCGAACCTGATCCTCGGCATGGGCGAGACCCGCGAGGAGGTGTCGCAGGCGCTGCGCGACCTGTACGACGCCGGCTGCGAGCTGGTCACGATCACCCAGTACCTCCGCCCCTCGTCGCGGCACCACCCCGTGGAGCGCTGGGTGAAGCCCGAGGAGTTCGTGGAGCTCAAGGACGAGGCGGACGCGATCGGGTTCGCCGGAGTCATGTCCGGGCCGCTGGTGCGCTCGTCGTACCGCGCGGGCCGGCTCTACCGCCAGGCGATGGACGCGCGCGAGGCGCGCTCGGCCTGACACAATGCGCCCCGACAACCGAACCGAGTGAACAGCAGAGGCAGCGCCTGATGGCCAAGAAGGACCAGCCGGAGAAGAAAGAGGGACGGCTGAAGCAGTTCGTCACCGTCTACCGGATGACGAAGCAGACCGACACCCGCATCGGGCTGATCCTGCTGGGCGTCTTCGTGGTGACCGCGGCGGTGGCCTTCGGGATCTTCCTGCTGATCCCCGGCGGGTGGATCCTCGACCTGGTCACCGCGCTGATGTTCGGCCTGCTGTCGGTGCTGATCGTGTTCGGGCGGCGGGCGCAGAAGGCGCAGTACGCCCAGATCGAGGGCCGCACCGGCGCGGCCGCGGCGGCGCTCAACGTGCTGCGCCGCGGCTGGAAGGTCGAGCCGGGCATCGCCTTCAACAAGAACCAGGACCTGGTGCACCGGGTCGTCGGCCCGCCCGGCATCGTGCTGGTCGGCGAGGGCAACCCGAACCGGCTCCGCACGCTGCTCGCCAACGAGCGCCGCAAGCACGAGCGGGTCGCCGCGGACACCCCGATCTTCGAGGTCATCGCGGGCAACGGCGAGGGCGCGGTGCCGCTGCCGAAGCTGTCCAAGCACGTCACCAAGCTGGGCCGCAACATCAAGCCCGCGGAGATGACCGACGTGCTGCAGCGGCTCAAGGCGCTCGACGCGAACCGGTCGAACATCCCGCTGCCCAAGGGCCCGATCCCGACCAACCTCAAGGGCGCCCGGCAGAACATGCGCGGGCGCTGACGCGCGGCTTCAGGACGGCTGCGGCAGCGACACCAGGTCGGCGGGGTCGGGGGTGCGGACGTGCACGCGCTTGCCCCAGTCGGACAGCTCGACGTCGATCCGCAGCTTCTCGACGTCGACCTTGATCCTGCTGATCAGCCGGCGCCGGTCGAGCCACACGTCGTAGACGAGCGTGTCGGGCATCAACGCCTGCAGGCCGGCGCTCGCGCCGCGGGCCGCGAGGGCCCGTCGGCTGTCCACCTTGAGCCGGTAGTGCGCCATTGGCACTCCGTACAAGGAGTCCGGGCCGAGGAAGCGCCACCTCTCGAAGCCGGCCCGGTTGGCCAGCAGGGCGGAGACGGGGTCGAGCTCGTGGGAGATGATCGCGGAGTCCGGGCCGAACACACCGCCGGAGGTGGCTGTGTCCACGGACGTCCACTTGCCCGGTGGGGTGTAGCCCTGCACCGACAGCCACATGGCCCGCTGGGTCTGGATCACGTCGACGTTCGGGGCCGTCGCGTAGGACGTGGCCACCTCCATGCGCAAGGCGGCCGGACCGGGGTGCAGGTGCTCGTCGGCCTTGCCGGTGACGGTGATCCGCGGCGTCCTGATCTCGAGGTCCAGGTGCACGCCCCGACGGGTGGCGAGCGCCGTGCGCATGGACCGGACGAACGCACCCACGCCGATCCGCCTGACCGGCTTGTCACCCGACTCCCCCGGCGCCAGCGCCATGTGCGGGCTGCCCGACGGCGGCGGGCCGGCGAGCGCGGGTGTGTTGGACGCGTTCGCGCCCTCGTCGAGACCGCAGGCGGCGGTGCCGAGGAGCACGGCTGCGACCAGTGCGGCGGTGGCGAAGCGTCTCATGGATCCCCCTGTGTCCGAGATGGCGCGCCAGCATCGTAGGGCCGGACGGCGGGTCCGCGGACCGGAACGGACCGATCAGTCTCGTGCTTGGATGGGCGGGACCGCAGCGCAGGAGGGACGACGCATGGCAGTGCCTGGACGACCGGTGCCGGAGGGCGCTCCGCGCGATTTGGCCGAGTCCGAGCTGTTCTCGGTCGACGCGTACCTGCGCGAGTTCGAGGCGGCGGTCGAGGAGGTCGACCCCGAGGCGGGCCGGGTGCGGCTGGGCCGGACCGCGTTCTACCCCGGCGGCGGCGGACAGCCCCACGACCTCGGCACGCTGCGGTGGGCCGACGGCAGCGCGCCGGTCACCCGGGTGGGCCGCGACCAGGGCCGGATCTGGCACTGGCTCGACGGGGCGCTGCCCGACCCCGGCGCGACCGTGGAAGGCGCGCTGGACTGGGACCGCCGGCACCTCACCATGCGCACGCACACCGCGTTGCACATCCTCTGCGGCGTGATGTGGGCCGACCACGGAGTCGCGGTCACCGGCGGGAACATGGACCCCGGCAAGGGCCGGCTGGACTTCCCGCTGCCCTCGATGTCCGCGGAGTTCGGCCGGCAGGTCGAGGCCCGGATCAACGAGGAGATCGCCCGGGCGCACCGGATCCTGGTCGAGTTCGTCGGGCGCGAGGTGGCCGACGAGGACCACGCGCTGATCCGCACGGCGGCGAACCTGATCCCGCGCGAGATCGACCCGCTGCGGGTCATCGACATCGTCGGCCTGGACAAGCAGGCGGACGGCGGCACCCACGTGCTGTCCACCGACGAGGTGGGCCGGGTGCGGGTCACCGGGACCGAGTCCAAGGGCAAGGGCAACAAGCGAGTCCGGCTCGAGGTGCTCGACACCGTTTCCTAGACCGTCGACCCATCCGGTTCGTCCGCGAGGACGAACCCCCTCCATGACGGATCCCACCCACCCTGGCTTCCGCCCGCGCCCTCGGGTCGCCGTGATCGGCGGTGGCGTGTCCGGGCTCACCGCGGCCCACCTGCTGCAACGCACCCACGAGGTCACCCTCTTCGAGGCCGACGACCGGATCGGCGGGCACGCGCACACGCACGACGTACGCCTCTCGGACGGGTCGACGGCTCGGGTCGACTCCGGCTTCATCGTGCTGAACGACCGCACCTACCCGACCCTGCGCCGCCTCCTCGACGAGCTCGGCGTGCGGACCCGGCCGACCGAGATGAGCATGAGCATCACCTGCTCCGGGTGCGGGCTGAGCTACGTCGGCGGGCGCGGCCCGAACGGCATCTTCGCGCAGCGGCGCCGGCTCCTCGACCCGCGGTTCTGGCGGCTGCTGCTCGGCGTACGCCGGTTCCAGCGGGCGGCCATGACGCTGCTCGCCGACGACCCCGCCAGCGAGCTGACCTATGGCGGCTTCCTGGAGCGGGAGGGGTTCGACGCGC
Source organism: Nocardioidaceae bacterium (assembly GCA_013361955.1). Classification (GTDB taxonomy): domain Bacteria; phylum Actinomycetota; class Actinomycetes; order Propionibacteriales; family Nocardioidaceae; genus Nocardioides_B. Next base: position 7,859 of record JABFXA010000151.1, on the reverse strand, counting down.
ACTTCGTCACCCACTACGCGCTGCCGGTCGTCTCCTGCGTGTGGTCGATGGGCCACCAGGCGGCGCTCGACTACCCGGCGGCGTACCTGTTCGCGTTCCTGCGCCACCACGGCTTCCTGGCGCTCGGCGACGCGCCCACCTGGCACACCGTGGTCGGCGGCTCCCGGTCGTACGTCGAGAAGGTGACCGCCGGACTCGACGTCGTCCGGTCCGGCACCCGGGTGACGGCGGTGAGCCGCAAGCCGGACGCTGTCGTCCTCGATGACGACCACGGCGAGCACCACGAGTTCGACCATGTGGTGGTCGCCACGCACGCCGACGAGGCGCTCGCCCTGCTCACCGACGCCGACGACGCGGAGCAGGAGGTGCTCGGCGCGTTCGGGTACTCCACCAACGTCGCCTGGCTGCACCGCGACGAGAGCGTGCTGCCCGAGCGGCGGCGGGGACGGGCGAGCTGGAACTACCGCCTGGAGGACTGCGACACCCCCACCGACCGGACCCGGGTGTCGTACTGGATGAACCGGCTGCAGGGCCACCCCGAGGCCGACCCGGTCGTGGTCACGCTCAACCCCGGTGCCGGCGACCAGCCCTCTGGGACGATCGCCACCATGACCTACCAGCACCCGACGTACACGGCCGCCTCGGTCGCGGCGCAGCAGCGGCTGGAGTCGCTGAACGGCGAGCGGCTGGCGTTCGCGGGTGCCTACCACGGCTGGGGGTTCCACGAGGACGGCTGCCGGGCCGGCGTCGCGGCCGCCGAGGCGCTGGGGGCCTGGTGGTGACGCCCGCGCCGGCGTTGGTCCGGGCCCGGGTGCGACACCGCCGCACCCGGCCGTTCACGTACGAGCTCGGGCACCGCACGACGATGTGGCTCGTGGACGCCGCCGACCCCGACGCCGGGTTCCCGCGGTGGCTCCGGGCGCTCGCGTCGATCCGCGCCGAGGACCACTTCGCGGCCACCGACCCGCGCCCGCTGCCGGCGAAGGTCCGCTCGTTCCTCGACGCGCAGGGCCTGTCGTGGAGCGCGCACCGGGTGCTGGTGCTCGCGAACGCCCGCTCCCTCGGCTACGTCTTCGACCCGCTCACGACGTACTTCTGCCTCGACGCCGACGGCCGGCTCGAGGGCGTGCTCGCCGAGGTGCACAACACGTACGGCGAGCGGCACTGCTACCCGCTCGAGGTCACCGAGACCCGAGGAGCCAGCGTGGACAAGGAGTTCTACGTCTCGCCGTTCTTCGCCGTCGAGGGTCGCTACGACATCCGCACCCGGCTCACCGACTCGCGTGTCGCCGTCGCGGTCACGTTGACCCAGGGCGGCGAGCAGGTGTTCACCGCGTCCGTGCACGGCGGTCTCGAGCCCGCGACCCGCAGCCGGGTGCTGCGCGCCGTCGCCGCCGACCCGATGCCCTCGCAGCGGGTCTCCGCGCTGATCCGGTTCCACGGCGTCCGGCTGTGGCTGCACCGGCTGCCCGTCGTCCCCCGTCGTCCGCACCAGTCCCCGAGAGGCATGAGGAACCCCGCATGAGCACCACCGCCTCCCCCGCCAGGACCGCCTCGTCGGCGCTGCTGCCCGCCGCCCCGTCGTACGGGTTGCGCGGGGTGGTCGCCCGCGCGGTCGTGAAGCGGATCCTGAGCGGCGTACCCGTCACCGCCCGGCTCGCCGACGGCCACGTGTACGGCGCGCCGCTCGGCACCGCGCCGCTGCTCGAGGTCGCCCGGCCGGAGGCGTTCTTCGCCCGGCTGGGCCGCTCGCCGATGATCGGCATCGGCGAGTCGTACATGGCCCGCGAGTGGAGCGTCGCCGACGGCACCGACCTCGCCGACGCGCTCGCGCCGTTCGCGGAGCGGCTCACCGACCTGATCAAGCCGGTGTTCTACCGGCTCCGGCACACCGTGCTGCCGCGCGGCCTGAACCCGACGAACACCCGCTCCGGCGCGCGCCGCAACATCGAGGCGCACTACGACCTGTCCAACGACATGTTCCGCACCTTCCTCGACCCGTCGCTGTCGTACTCCTCCGGGCTCTTCGAGAGCCTCGACCCCGCGCCGACGACCGCCGACCTGGAGGCCGCCCAGCTGCGCAAGGTCGACGCGATCCTCGACGCGGCCGGGGTCGGCTCCGGGTCGCGAGTGCTGGAGATCGGCACCGGCTGGGGCACCCTCGCGATCCGTGCGGCGCAGCGCGGCGCCACCGTCACCACTGTCACGTTGTCCTCCGAGCAGGCCGACCTCGCGCGCGAACGCGTCCGCGCCGCCGGCGTCCAGGACCGCGTGGAGGTCGCCGTACGCGACTACCGTGACCAGCGCGGCTCGTTCGACGCCGTTGTCAGCGTGGAGATGATCGAGGCGGTCGGCGAGGAGTTCTGGCCGGAGTACTTCGAGACCGTCGACGCGCTGCTCGCCCCCGGTGGCGTCGCGGCGATCCAGGCGATCCTGATCTCGCACCAGCGGCTGGTGGACACCCGCGGCACCTACACCTGGATGCACAAGTACATCTTCCCGGGCGGCGTGCTCCCTTCGGCCGAGGCGATCGCCGCGGTCACCCGCGGGCACACCACGCTGCACGTGGCGAGCATCGCGCCGATGGGCCGGCACTACGCGCACACGCTCCGGCTGTGGCGCGAGCGGTTCACCACGCACTGGCACGACGTACTCGCCCTCGGCTTCGACGACCGGTTCTGCCGGATGTGGGAGTTCTACCTGGCCTACTGCGAGGCCGGCTTCCGCACCGGCTACCTCGACGTCGCCCAGTTCCGCCTCACGCGCTGACCCCTTTGCTGGTCAGCGGCGCAGCGCGATCGTCCCGGCGGCGAGGTCGTGCAGGCCACGCTGGTCGCGGTTGAACACCAGCGGCGGCACCACCAGGCAGACCAGCGCCGTCCGGAGCAGGGACCGGAGCAGGCTGACCGGCCGCCCCGGCAGCCGCACCACCACGACCCGGCACAGCAGCTGGCCGAACGAGCCGCCCATCAGCGCGGTCAGCAGGCTGGCCTCCACGAAGAACACGCCCAGCGTCACCCACGACTTCGGGCCGCTGGAGGCCACCACGTCCGGCCCGACGAACACCGCCCCGACCAGCATCGAGGTGAACCAGTCCACCACCAGCGCGAGGAACCGCCGGCCCCACCCCGCGACGGCGCCGGGCCCCTCCTCGGGGAGCCCCAGCCGCTCGCCGGGGTACGCCGGGATCGCGCCGCCGGAGGGCGCGCCGCGGCCGGGCTGCTGCGTCACGCGGCCACGCTACCGGGCGTCCACCCGCCGTCTCCGGGCGGTTCCGACCCGGCGCGAAATCCTGTTACATGGACGAAACAAAGCAGATACCACCGAGAAACTGGCCCTGCATACGTTCCCGAGCAGTGGTGCAGAGCCGCATCGCCCGCACCTGCCCGACCGGCACCGTGACACCGGCACTGGAGGCCCTGCGGAGGGGCCAAGGAGGACGAATGTTCGCAAACAGCGACGAGCTGCTGAAGTACATCAAGGACGAGGGCGTCGAGATGGTCGACGTCCGATTCTGCGACCTGCCTGGTGTGATGCAGCACTTCACCGTCCCGGTGTCGTCGTTCGACCAGTCCGTGTTCGACGACGGCCTGAACTTCGACGGGTCCTCGATCCGCGGCTTCCAGGCGATCCACGAGTCGGACATGTCGCTGTTCCCGGACCCGACCACGGCGTACCTCGACCCGTTCCGTAGCGCGAAGACGCTGGTCGTGAACTTCTTCATCCACGACCCGATCACCGGCGAGGCGTACAGCCGCGACCCGCGCAACATCGCGCGCAAGGCGCAGGCGTACCTCGCCAGCACCGGCATCGGCGACACGGCGTACTTCGCGCCGGAGGCCGAGTTCTACGTCTTCGACGACGTGCGCTTCGAGACCAAGCAGCAGACCGGCTTCTACTCCATCGACTCGGTGGCCGGCGCCTGGAACACCGGGCGCGAGGAGGAGCGCGGCAACCTCGGCTACAAGGTCAAGTACAAGGGCGGGTACTTCCCCGTCGCGCCGACCGACCACTTCGGCGACCTGCGCGACGAGATCGTCATCGAGATGGAGCGCGCCGGGCTGCTCGTCGAGCGCGCCCACCACGAGGTCGGCACGGCGGGGCAGGCCGAGATCAACTGGCGGTTCGACGAGCTCCTCAAGAGCGCCGACAACGTGATGAAGTTCAAGTACCTCGTCAAGAACGTGGCGTGGCGCAACGGCAAGACCGCGACGTTCATGCCGAAGCCGATCTTCGGCGACAACGGCTCCGGCATGCACTGCCACCAGTCGATCTGGAACGGCGGCGAGCCGCTGTTCTTCGACGAGACCGGGTACGCCGGCCTCTCCGACACCGCGCGCTACTACATCGGCGGCCTGCTCAAGCACGCCCCGTCGCTGCTCGCGTTCACGAACCCGACCGTGAACTCCTACCACCGCCTGGTGCCGGGCTTCGAGGCGCCGATCAGCCTGGTCTACAGCCAGCGCAACCGCTCCGCCTGCGTGCGCATCCCGATCACCGGCGCGAACCCGAAGGCCAAGCGCATCGAGTTCCGCTGCCCCGACCCGTCGGCGAACCCGTACCTCGCGTTCTCCGCGCTGCTGCTCGCCGGCCTCGACGGCATCAAGAACAAGATCGAGCCGCCGGCGCCGGTCGACAAGGACATCTACGAGCTGCCGCCGGACGAGATGGCCGAGATCGACCAGGTCCCGACGTCGCTGAACTCCGTGCTCGACAACCTCGAGAGCGACCACGACTTCCTGACCCAGGGCGGCGTGTTCACCCCCGACCTGATCGAGACCTGGATCGACTACAAGCGCACGAGCGAGATCCTGCCGGTCCAGCTGCGGCCGCACCCGCACGAGTTCGAGCTGTACTACGACATCTAGCAAACGGGGCTTCGCGCCCCGCTCGGCTGGACCGGAAACGGCGGCTGACCTGCGGTTATACCTCTCGTGGTATCGCAGCGTCTGCCGCCGCTTTTCGTTGGCGTGTGTACTCAATGTGTACTCGGCGACCAGACACGGTCGTCCGAGGCGGCGCTCGCGAACTGTCCAAGATCTGCGTCAGAGTGACCACGGAGGGCCCTTCCGGACGACTGCCCAAACAGTGACCGGGAGGGCCTTTCCACGTTCGCCCCGCGCCTCCTGGGATGACCTCGGCCCCATCAGCCGCTGCCCATCCGCCCGATCACGTGGCGATCAGCCCCGGGTACGTGCTGAGTCCGGGTTCGGCGGGGACGCGAGTCGTCCTTGGCGCTCGTGATCGCCCCGACGGCACGTGCCCTGTGGGCCGACGGGCGTCAGCGGCGCCGGGTGCGCTGCACGACCCAGACGACCGTGGCGGCGCCCCCGGCGGTCAGGCCGGCAGCCATCCAGAGGCCTGCGTCGAAACGCTGGTGGAAGCTCAGGCGCGGGCTGCCCGGAAGCAGGCGTCGCACGACCGCGACGGGGTCAGACGCTCCTGGCGTGTGTTCTGCGGATAGGTCGGTCATGCCCGGTCTCCTCAGGCTGTGTGTCGATCGTGCGAAGCGGGCGGGGAGCCGGCGCCGCTCCCCGCCCCCTCGACCGCAGGTCAGCGGTAGTTGCTGCGCTCCTCGGCGCGGTCCTCGGCGAGCGTGCTGGTCGGCGCTGCGGTGTGGTTTCCGTCCAGGTCGTTGGCGGCTCGGTGGGCGTGGCTCTGGGCACGCCGCCGGCCGGCTTCCACGTCCTCCCGCACCTGGCCGCGCTGCTCCAGGCCCTTGCGGTAGGCGTCCTCGAGGAGCCGCTCCGCGACGGGTCGGCCACCGAGGCCGAACGCGAGCGCCAAGCCGAGGGCGAGCGCGCCCATGGTGGCCGCAAAGGCGATCCGAACAATTTCCTCGGCAATCTGGAGCTGCTCGAGGATCATGAACATGGCGATCACCATCACGAGAGCCGGCACGACGGTGGCGACGATCTTGCCGGTGGGGGTGTCACCCATCAGCTTGGCCACCCCGGCCGCCACTGCGCCGGCGATGAGCGCGGCGATCACGAAGATGAAGATGGCGGCGATGATGTTGGGCAGGTAGGCCAGGACCTGGTTCATGAACGTGGTGACGGCCGGGATCTTCAAGGCGCCGATGGCACTGAAGAAGAAGAAGACGAAGACGATCCAGAACACCACCCGAGCAATGCCCTTCGCGGGGCTCGCTCCGGGCATGAACCGTTCCACATGACGGTTGGCGTCCGACTCGCGCAGGTGCCTGTCCAGACCGACCTTGGCCAGGACCTTGCGCACCACGGCGGCGACGACCTTGGCCACGATGAACCCGACCAGCAAGAGCATGACGAAGCCGAGCAGGTTGGGCAGGAACCCGAAAAAGGCGTCGGTCGCCTTTTGGAAGGCGTTTCCGATGTCCATGGTTCAACCGTTCGATGAGGGGATGCGACGCGCCACATTTACCCGCCGACCGAAAACGTATACGTTGTAAACATGACCGAATTCCGGCCGGGCCGTGCTTCGGTCGGCCAGCTGGTCAGGAGGTCTCGCTGCGCACCAGCGCGATGCGGTTGAGCAGCTCCTCGAGCGCTTCTTCGAACTCCACCGCGGAGTGGTCCTCGGACAACGCTGCCCTGAGTCGGCCGACCTCGGGATACGGCGCGAGGCTGGTATCGAGGTCCTGCCCGTCCTCGAGCACGTCAAGAGGGCCGACATCGGCGCCGAGGGCCGAGACCTCAAGCAGCAGGTGCCCGAGCAGGAAGCTCGTGAACGCGCGGTACGCCGAGACTGCCGCCTCGTCGCTGAACCCCTCCTGCTGGAGTGCCTCGAGGAACGTTTCCACCCAGCGGAGGTCGCGCAGGGGTGGCCGCAGCCACGGTGCTTCCGGTGGACGCGAAGCCACCAACGGGAACACCTTGGGATGCCGCAACGCGACCCGTCGTACGCCGTGCGCAAGCCGCTGCAGAAAGTCCTGCCACCCGTCGCGCGGCGACTCGATGACCTCCGGGTCCTCCTGCATCTCGTCCACGATCGCGGCGACCACGGCGTCGAGCAGGTCCTCACGTCCCGGCACGTGGCGGTACAACGACATCGCCTCGACGCCGAGCAGGTCACCCAGCCTTCGCATCGTGACACCGGGAAGACCGTTTTCGTCGATGAACGCGACAGCAGCAGCCACCACGCGACGTCGATCCAGCGGACGCCGCGTCGACGGAGGCGGCTGACCCTCGACGACCGCCGCATCCGCGTCGACCGTCGTCGCGTGCTCCGGCGCGACGCGGCCGCCAGGTGACTCCGCCCCGGCGTCGTCTCGTGTCATCTCGGCCTCCGGCTCGATCGTACGGGCAGCCGAACACAGACCAGCCCAGCTGGGCACCCCACTTACGACCCCCCACAAGGAGGTGAGCCGGGAGCGCAGAACCCGTCTGCTGAATGCGCGGCGGCATTGGGCCGTCAATCCGACCTGCGGTTATGGCGGTGCATTTGTTGCCTACGCCTCGCTGGATGGTGGTCCCGCAGTCCGTTCCGCCTGGCTGGCGCCCGATTGGCATTGGCCGGGACGGCGACGAGCTCGACCTCAAGGGCCTCAACCTCTGGGAACACGAGTAGGTATCTCAGACGGAACGGATCGTCGTCGCCCATCCTTCGTATCCCTCACAACGCCATGACGCGGAGGTCTGGGTGTTCCACGCACCAGATCGGGCCGTTCGGTTCGCGGCAGGCGAGCTGTCGACCCTCGCGTGGGCCTTCTTCTTGCCCGACTACGACTAAGTCCGTGAACGCGTCGCGAGTTCAGTGCGCTCAACGCCATGAGGGAGCGCGGATCGCGGCTGCAGACATCCCAGGTTCTGCTGCTGTCAAGCGGCGCGCTCGAGGATGTGGGCCCAGGCAGTGTGTTCGTCGTAGGTGGTGTGGGTCTT
>JABFXA010000041.1 GCA_013361955.1 Nocardioidaceae bacterium | reverse complement strand
GTGGCGCCGGCCACGACCGACCCAGCAGACCTGCACGCCGTCCCCGACCCGGCCGCGCCGCCGGCCGAGGAGCCGGCGCGCGCGCCGGTTCCGGACCCGGAGGCGCCGCCGGCGAAGAAGGCCGCGAAGAAGGCCGCGAAGAAGGGGCCCGCGAAGAAGGCGGCGAAGAAGGCCCCGGCCAAGAAGACCGCCGCCGAGAAGACCGCCGCCGAGAAGACCGCGGCCAAGAAGACCGCGAAGAAGGCGGCCAAGAAGGCGCCGGCCAAGAAGACGGCCGCGAAGAAGGCTCCGGCCGAGCAGCCGCCCGCCGAGGAGGCCCCGGACCTGCCGCGCTCCGCGGAGCAGGTGCGCGACTCCGACGACGTCGACGCGACCACCCCCGTGGGTACGTCCGCGGCCGGCGAGGCGACCAACCCGGACACCACCGACCACGACCTGCAGCAGCCGGGCACCCCGCCGCTGATGGACCCCGGCACCGTGCACGCGGTCCAGAGCGAGTCCGAGACGCTGCGCAAGGCGGCCGACCCCGACAAGGGCTGAACCGGGGTCCGCGTCCTACCCTGGACGCGCCATGACTGCCACCCCCGACGCGCCGACCCGCACCTACGAGGTGCGCACGTACGGCTGCCAGATGAACGTGCACGACTCCGAGCGGCTCACCGGGCTGCTCGAGGAGGCCGGGTACGTCGCCGCGCCGGCCGACCAGCAGGCCGACGTGGTGGTGTTCAACACCTGCGCGGTGCGCGAGAACGCCGACAACAAGCTCTACGGCAACCTCGGCCACCTGGCCCCGGTGAAGGCCGCGCGCCCGGGCATGCAGATCGCGGTCGGCGGCTGCCTCGCGCAGAAGGACCGCAGCGAGATCACCAAGCGCGCGCCGTGGGTGGACGTGGTGTTCGGCACGCACAACATCGGTTCGCTGCCGGTGCTGCTGGAGCGGGCCCGGGTGCAGGACGAGGCGCAGGTCGAGATCCTCGAGTCGCTCGAGGTGTTCCCGTCCACGCTGCCCACGAAGCGGGAGTCGGCGTACGCCGCCTGGGTGTCGGTCAGCGTCGGCTGCAACAACACCTGCACGTTCTGCATCGTGCCGAGCCTGCGCGGCAAGGAGAAGGACCGCCGGCCGGGGGAGATCCTGGCCGAGATCGAGGCGCTGGTCGCCGAGGGCGTCAGCGAGGTCACCCTGCTCGGCCAGAACGTGAACACCTACGGCGTCGAGTTCGGCGACCGGCTGGCGTTCGGCAAGCTGCTGCGCTCCTGCGGCGAGATCGACGGCCTCGAGCGGGTCCGGTTCACCTCGCCGCACCCGGCGGCGTTCACCGACGACGTGATCGCGGCGATGGCCGAGACCCCGAACGTGATGCCGCAGCTGCACATGCCGCTGCAGTCCGGGTCCGACCGGGTGCTGAAGGCGATGCGCCGCTCGTACCGGCAGGACCGGTTCCTCGGCATCATCGACCGGGTCCGCGCCGCCATGCCGGAGGCGGCGATCACCACCGACATCATCGTGGGCTTCCCGGGCGAGACCGAGGAGGACTTCCTCGAGACCCTGGCGGTGGTCGAGAAGGCCCGGTTCTCCGGAGCGTTCACGTTCCAGTACTCCAAGCGGCCGGGCACCCCCGCCGCGGTCCTCGACGACCAGGTGCCGCGCGAGGTCGTGCAGCACCGCTACGAGCGGCTGGTCGCCCTGGTCGACGAGATCGCCTGGGACGAGAACAAGCAGCGGGTCGGGCGCACCGTCGAGCTGATGGTCGCCGAGGGCGAGGGCCGCAAGGACCAGCAGACCCACCGGCTCTCCGGCCGCGGTCCCGACAACCGGCTGGTGCACTTCACCCCGGTCGACGCCGACGGCGACACGGTGCCGGTCCGTCCCGGCGACGTGGTCGAGGTCGAGGTCACCTACGCCGCCCCGCACCACCTGGTCGCCGACGGGCCGGTGCGCTCGGTCCGGCGTACCCGTGCCGGCGCCGCCTGGGAGAGCCGCGTCACGTCCAAGCCGGCCTCCGTCTCGCTCGGCCTGCCGTCCGTCGGCGTGCCCGCGCCGCTCCCCGACGACGCCGGCTGCGCGGTCCGCTGACCCACCACCGGTGCGGGGTGAGCCGGCTCACCCGGTGAGGCGGAATCCCCACCGCCGGGCTCGGTGTTGTGCCGGGTTCTCGACGGAAGGAGAGGACCATGGACACCCTCGTCCGCCTGGTCAGGAAGATCGACGGCTACACGCTGTGGGCGTTCAACTCCCAGTCGGAGATCCGCAGCCGCTAGTCGAACCCGAACGACACGATCGGCGGGGTGCTGCCGGCGCGTACGGCGTCGAGCACCCGCCGCTCGTGCGGGACCACCGGCTCGGGGAGCGCGTCGAGGTCGCACCAGCGCAGGTCGGCGCACTTGTGCGGCTCCACGATCCGGGGCGTGCCCGTCCACGACGTGCAGGTGAAGAAGTAGTCGACCCGCTCGTCGATCGGGTCGCCGGTCGCGCCGGTGCGCTGCATGGCGCACCACGGCTCCAGCTCGAGGTCGGTGAGGCCGACCTCCTCCAGCGCCTCGCGCCGGGCGGCGGCGTGCACCGACTCGCCCTTCTCGACGTGGCCGGCCACCGAGGCCCAGTGCCCGTCCATGTAGCCGGTGTTGGCGCGCAGCATCAACAGCACCTCGCGGCCGCCGGCGGCGCCCGGCCGCAGCAGCACGACGTAGGCGGCCGGGACCACGACGAACCGCTCGACACCGGACACGGCGCCGACGCTAGAGCAGGCCGCCGACGCTCAGTGCCCCGGGTTGCGGCTCGGGTCGAACGGGTGCTTCGCGTGCACCTCGTCGGGCTGCGTCTCGCCGACCGTGCGGTCGATCCCGGACGCCGGCGCGGTGCCGTCGGGCTTGTCGACCGGCTCGGTCGGCTGCAGCCCCGGGACGTCGTCCACGTCCAGGTCGATCCGGGCGCCGTCCTCGTCGCGGACGGTGGGGGTCTGGCCGTCGGTGCGGCCCTGGGCGGAGGCGAGCGTGCCGGTGCCCTCGATGCCGTCGGGGCGGCCGACCCGCTCGCTGCTCACCCCCATGTCGCCGGCGAGCCCCTCGGGGCCGCCGGCGTTCGGCTGCGACTCGCGGTTCACGGTCTCCGGGTCGTCCGGTTCGTGCGTCACAGCTCGTCCTCCTCCTCGAGGAGCTCCTCGTCGTGCGGGGTCTGCTCCGCCTCGCCGTCCGCGGCGTAGACGGTGCCGGTCTCCTCGGAGACTCCTGCGGTCTGGTCGTTGGAGATGTACTCGTCAGGACTTGCGTCGCCCGCCGGCGGCTCGCCGACGAACTCCTCGGGATCGATGCTCTGCTCGGTCATGTCGAAACCTCCTGTCCGGCAGTGCTGCTCTGCTGCTCAGCCGTCGGAGGGCTGGTCCAGGGACGTCTCCGCGTTCTCCTGCTGCAGCTCCTCCTCGACCTGCTCGGCCTGCGTCCGGGCGTGGATCTCGCCGTCCGGGCCGTCGGGCGCCGGCTTCCTCTCGCGCGGCGGCGGGACCGGGTCCTCGGGCGGTTCGCCCTCGAGTCCGGTGCCGGTCACGCCCTGCGGCGCGTCGCTGCGCTGCGGACCGCCGGGAGGCGCCGGCGCGTCCGGGCCGGACGGCCCGCGGGGGTCCTCCGGTCCGGTCGGGCGGTCGGACGGGGTGTCTGGCTCGCGCATACCGCGCCCGTACCCGCGACCCGCTGCGGAAAACTTCAGCGACCCCGCTTGCCGCCGAAGTCGACGCCCTTGTCGCCGTCGAGCGAGTCCAGCCCCTTGATGAGCTGCTCCTTGCCCTTCTCGACCTTGTCGGCGTGCTTGTTGCCGGTCTTCTGGTTGATCGTCTTCGCCACCTGGTCGGCGCCGCGCTCGATCTTGTCGCCGTGCTCGTCCACGGCCTTGGTGAGCTGCTCCTTGGCCTGCTTGATCGACTTGTCCAGGAATCCCATGCGTGTGCTCCTCAGATCAGTCGGACGTGTCTTTGCGACACTCCCATCATGCCGAACGACACGCCACCCGGCGCCGTACCGGTGGTCGCCGTCGTGGGTCCGACCGCCGCGGGCAAGACCGACCTCTCGCTGGACCTGGCGCACGCACTGGGCGGCGAGGTGGTGAACACGGACGCGAAGCAGGTGTACCGCGGCATGGACATCGGCACCGCCAAGCTGCCGCCGGACCAGT
>JABFXA010000394.1 GCA_013361955.1 Nocardioidaceae bacterium | reverse complement strand
CGGTTCACCAGCCGCGCCGCGGTGCTGGTGCTGGTGCTCGCGGTGCTGACCGTGTCCTACGCGTCGAGCCTGCGCGCCTACCTCGAGCAGCGTCGGCACATCGAGAGCCTGCAGCAGGACATCGCCACCTCGCAGGCGAGCATCACCTCGCTGCAGCGGGAGAAGCGCCGCTGGAACGACCCGGCGTTCGTGAAGACCGTCGCGCACCAGCGGTTCGGCTGGGTGATGCCCGGCGAGATCGGGTTCCAGGTGCTCGACGACCACGGCCGGCCGGTCGACCACCAGGACTCCCTGTCCGACCCCGACGAGGTCACCGAGGCGAACCGGCCGCTGTGGTGGCAGTCCGCGTGGGGCAGCGTCGTGCAGGCCGGCAAGCCCGTGGTGAAGCCGGCCGACGCCCCGCAGCCGGTGAAGCGGATCAAGGTGCCCAAGGACACCCAGCCGGGCGGAACCTCGCGTTGACGCAGCAGCCCGACGCCCGTGACGTGGCCGCGATCCAGGCCCAGCTCGGTCGGCCTCCCCGGGGCATCCACGGCATCGCGCACCGCTGCCCGTGCGGCCGGCCCGACGTGGTGGCCACGGAGCCGCGGCTGGAGGACGGCACCCCGTTCCCGACCACCTTCTACCTGACCTGCCCGCGCGCCGCGTCGATGATCGGCACCCTCGAGGCGTCCGGCCTGATGAAGGAGATGACCGACCGGCTCGACGACGACCCCGCGCTCGCGGAGGCGTACGCCGGCGCGCACGCGGCGTACCTCGCGTACCGGGAGGCGATCGGCCACGTCCCCGAGATCGACGGCGTCTCGGCCGGCGGGATGCCCACCCGGGTCAAGTGCCTGCACGTGCTCGCCGCGCAGGCGCTCGCGCAGGGCGACGGGGTGAACCCACTCGGCGACGAGGTGGTCGAGCGCCTCGGGGCGTTCTGGGCGGCCGGTCCGTGCGTCGAGGTGGACCTGCCGTGACCCGGGTCGCGGCCATCGACTGCGGGACCAACACGGTCAAGCTGCTGGTCGCCGACATCGACCCGGTCGCGGGCACCCAGAAGACGCTGGTCCGCGAGCTGCGCATCGTCCGCCTCGGCCAGGACGTCGACCGCACCGGCCGGCTCGCCGACGAGGCGCTGGCGCGGGTGTTCGGCGCCACCGAGGAGTACGCCGCCACCATCGCCGCCCACGACGTCGACGCGGTCCGCTTCGTCGCCACGTCGGCGGCCCGCGACGCCGGCAACGCCGACGTGTTCGTCGCCGGGGTCCGGGCCCGCCTCGGCGTCGAGCCCGAGGTGGTCTCCGGTGGCGAGGAGGCGCGGCTGACCTTCGACGGCGCCACCCGGTCGCTGCCCGACGTCGCCACCCCGATCTGCGTCGTCGACATCGGCGGCGGCTCCACCGAGCTGATCGTCGGTGACCACGTCGGCGTCGCGGCCGCGCACTCGCTCGACGTCGGCTCGGTGCGGCTCACCGAGCGGCTGATGCCCGCGGACCCGCCACCCCGCTCGCAGGTGGAGGCTGCGGGACGGTTCGTCGACGACCTGCTCGACACCCTCCCGACGTACGGCGTGCGCGTCGGCGACGCCCGCACGCTGGTCGGCGTCGCGGGCACCGTGACCACGCTGGCCGTGCTGTTGCTCGGGCTCACCGACTGGGACCGCGAGCGCGTGCACCACGCGACGTTCCCGGTGCCGCAGGTGCACGAGATGGTGGAGCGGCTGGAGGCGATGACGGTCGCGCAGCGCGAGGCGCTCGGCGTCCCCACCGGCCGCAGCGACGTGATCGGGGCCGGCGGGCTGATCCTGGACCGGGTGCTGCGCCGGTCCGGAGCCGACCGGCTGCTGGTGTCCGACTCGGACATCCTGGACGGCATCGCCTGGTCGATCGCCTGAGCGGACACCGGGGTTTACCTTTCGCGGGCGCGTGGTACCGCCCCGGCATGACGGCCGCACAGGACACACCCGCCACTCCGGGCCACGGCCAGGACGAGACCCTCGGTGCGCTGGTGCACGACATGACCCAGCAGATGTCCACGCTGGTGCGCGACGAGATCCGGCTCGCCCAGGCCGAGATGACCGAGAAGGGCAAGCGAGCCGGCGTCGGCATCGGGATGTTCAGCGCCGCAGGGCTGCTGGCGTTCTTCGGCGTCGCCACCCTGATCGCCACGGCGATCCTCGCGCTCGCCCTCGCCCTGCCGCCCTGGCTCTCGGCGCTGCTCGTCGGCGTCGTGCTGTTCATCGGCGCCGGAGTCGTGGCGCTGGTCGGCAGGAACAACGTCCGACGCGCGACACCCCCGAAGCCCGAGGAGGCGATCGAGGGCCTCAAGGAGGACGTCGCCACCGTGAAGGGGAAGCACGTATGACCACGCCCGACGCGATCCGCGCCGACATCGAGCGCACCCGCCACGACCTCGCCGACACCGTCGATGCGCTGCACGCGCGGCTCGACGTGAAGGCGCGCGCCAAGGCGAAGGCAGCCGAGGTGAAGAGCTCCGTCACCACCGCGCGCGGACGTCCGCGCCCGGTCGTGGTGGCGGCCGCGGTCGGCGCGGTGGCGCTGGCCGCAGGGGTGTTCTGGTGGCGGCACCGGTGACACCCACTGACCACCGGGTCTAGCAGCAGGCTCGTTGGGCCGCCGGCGCCGGTCGAAGGATGTCGAGAAACCCGGCGCCGGCGGCAGCCCTCCTCGTGCCAGGATGACGCGTGCCCGGTGACCCGCACCCGCTGACCGGACAGCCGTACGCCTCGCCGGTCCCGCCCGGCACCGGCTGGCCGGACGACCCGGCCGCGCCGGACACCCCGGTCGCGCGGACCCCGGACGACGTACGCCGGCTGGCCGCGTCGGCCGCCCTCGACGAGCTCACCGCGGAGGTCTCGGTGTGCCGCGCCTGTCCTCGCCTGGTGACCTGGCGCGAGGACGTCGCCGAGGGCCGGCGGGCGTCGTTCGCGCACGAGCCGTACTGGGGCCGCCCGATCGCCGGCTGGGGAGACCCGGACCCGAGAGTGCTGGTGCTCGGGCTGGCCCCGGCGGCCCACGGCGGCAACCGGACCGGCCGGATCTTCACCGGCGACCGGTCCGGCGACTGGTTGTTCGCCTCGCTGCACCGGGTCGGCCTGGCCGCGCAGCAGACGTCGGTGCACGCCGGTGACGGCCAGCGGCTGCTCGACGCGCGGATGGTGGCGACCGTGCGCTGCGCGCCCCCCGACAACAAGCCGACCATCGAGGAGCGGGACACCTGCGCGCCCTGGCTGGTCCGCGAGCTGACCCTGGTGGCGCCGTCCGTGCGGGCCGTGGTGTGCCTGGGCTCGTACGCCTGGGACGCCGCGCTGCGCACCTTCCGCCTCGCCGGGTACGCCGTGCCGCGGCCCAAGCCGCGCTTCGGGCACGGCGCGGAGGCGGTGATCAGCGGGGACGACCGCGATCTCGTGCTGCTCGGCAGCTACCACCCCTCGCAGCAGAACACCTTCACCGGCAAGCTCACCGAGCCGATGCTCGACGCCGTGCTGGGGCGGGCTGCGGCGCTGGCTGCCGTGGCAGGATGACCGCCGCCGCGCCCCCGTATCCCAACCGGCAGAGGAAGGGGTCTTAAAAACCTCGCAGTGTGGGTTCGAGTCCCACCGGGGGCACCTCGGACTTCAGGCCGTCGCGACCGGTCGCCGCTGCACGCTCACCGACACCACGGCCGCCACCACGCACAGCGCCGCGGCGCTGACCCACGCGGCGGTGTAGGTGCCGGTCTGGTCGCGGACCACGCCGGCCGCGACCGACGCCAGGGCCGCGCCGATCTGGTGCGACGCGAACACCCAGCCGAACACCACGGTGCCGGTCTCGCCGAACGCCGACCGGCACAATGCCACGGTGGGCGGCACGGTCGCGACCCAGTCGAGACCGTAGATGATGACGAACGCGACGATGCTCGGGTGCACCGCGTCGGACAGCAGGACCGGCAGCAGCGCCAGGCCGACGCCGCGGAAGAAGTAGTAGCAGCCGAGCAGCACCCGCGGGTCGAAGCGGTCGGTGAGCCAGCCGGACGCGATCGTGCCGACGATGTCGAAGATGCCGACCACGGCGAGCAGCGACGCCGCGGTGGTCGACGCCATCCCGTGGTCGTGGGCGGCGGGCACGAAGTGCGTGCCGATCAGCCCGTTGGTGGTGGCGCCGCAGATCGCGAAGCCGGCGACCAGCGCCCAGAAGGTGCGG
>JABFXA010000204.1 GCA_013361955.1 Nocardioidaceae bacterium | reverse complement strand
CGCCGCCGCGCACACCAACCTCGGCGACGTGCGCATCTTCCGCGGCACCAAGCGGATCGAGCGCAAGGTCGTCCGGCTGCTGCTCGACCTGCTGGGCAACCCCGGCGGATCGGGGAACCTGGTGTCCGGCGGAACCGAGGCCAACCTCATCGCCATGCTGGTGGCCCGCGAATCGGCGCGCGCCCGAGGGCAGTTGACCGACCGGCCCGAGGTCGTCGTCAGCAGCACCGTGCACTTCTCCTTCACCAAGATATTCGGCCTGCTGGGTCTCACCCCCGTCGTCGTCCCCGTCGACGACGCCCTGCGGCTGCCGCCCGCCGAGGTCGCCCGGCACATCGGCGAGCACACCGTCGCGGTCGTCGCGACCGCGGGCAGCAGCGAGTTCGGGGTGGTCGACGCCGTCGACGAGATCGGCCCGGCGATCTCCGGCCGGGACGTGCACCTGCACGTGGACGCGGCCACCGGCGGCTTCATCATCCCCTTCGCCCGCGAACTCGGCCGCGAACTGCCCCAGTTCGACTTCACCGTCGACGGCGTCGACTCGATCACCATCGACCCGCACAAGTACGGCCTGGCCAACGTCCCCGCCGGGGCCGTCCTGTTCAAGGGCGCCCAGGACGCCGGACGCTTCGCGTTCGACTCCTTCTTCGTCGACACACCCGTGCACAACACCCTGCTCGGCACCCGCCCCGGCTCCGCCGCGATCTCGACCTACGCGGTCCATGAGCACCTGGGGCGCGAGGGCTTCACGGCCATCACCCGCACCAACTTCGAGGTGACCGAGCACCTGGTGGCCGGACTGCGCGCGGCCGGACACGAGCTGGCCGTCGAACCGCAGCTGAACATCGTGGTGGTCACGATGGAGCACGCGGTCCGGATCTCGCAGCTGCTGGAGTCCTGGGGCTGGATCGTCTCCACCTCCAAGCGCTTCGGCGAAACCCTGCGGCTGGTCGTCACCCGACACGTGACGGCGAAGATGGTCGACGAGTTCCTGCCGGTGCTGGAGCGGGCCCGCGCACACGTCGCTTCCGAGGCGGCGTTGCGATGAGCCTCTTCCGTGGCCCCGGCACCCGGCTGGCCGCCCTGCAGATGCGGATCGAGCCCGGGCAGCGGGAGGAGAACCTCGCGCGGGCCGCCAAGCTGCTGTCCACCGCACGGGAACGCGAGACCGACCTGGCATGCCTGCCGGCGACGTTCGCCACCGGCCTGAACTTCCCCACGCTGCGCACCGACGCCACCGCCGAGGACGGGCCGGTCGTGCAGTTCCTCGCCGAGCAGGCGCGCACCCTGGGAATGCACATCGCCGCGGGCGTGCTGCTGTCGTCCGGACGCGACGTCTTCGACGCCGCCGTACTCGTCGGCCCCACCGGCGAACCGCTCGGCTGGTACCGCCGCGCCTGCGTGTGGGAGGGCGAGTCCGCGTACGTCTCCACCGGCTCGCCGGGCGAGGTGATCGACACACCGGTCGGGCGGATCGGCCTCCAGGTCAGCTACGACCTTCGCTTCCCGGAGGCGAGCCGGCACTACCTCGCCCAGGACGCCGACCTGATCGTCTGCGTGGCGAACCTCTTCGGCCCGTTCTCGCACCCGCTGCGCTCGATCTGCCGCGCACGGGCCGCCGACAACGAGTGCGCGCTGGTCTTCGCCAGCGGCGTCGGGGAGAACCGCTTCGCGAACATGACCTACCTCGGCCACAGCATGATCGTCGACGGTCTGGTGCAGGACGCCCGGCAGGATCCGGAGGCGGACATCCTCGTCGAGGCCGGCCCCGGACCCCACGAGACGGTGATCGACGCGGAGGTGCACTGGCGGCAGCGGCGCAAGACGCGCGCCGGCCTGCCCTTCCACGACGACCTGCGGTCGACCTGGACCACGACCCACGGGAGCCGCGCTCGATGAGGGCCCTACGTGTGCAACCGGAGTCGAGCTGGCTCGGCGACGTCCTCGGACTCGTCGCGATCGACATGCGGCAGTTCTTCGACAACCGCCTGTTCGCGATCTCGACCCTGCTGACGTCGGTCTCGATGGTGCTGGCGTTCGGGGCGGCGACCGACCAGATGGTGAGCCCGGCACCGACGGCGGCCAACTACTTCGGCTTCGTCTTCCCCGGCATCATCGGCGCCGGGATCATGTTCAGCTGCACCTACACCGTCGGCTACACGGTCATCATCGACCGCAACCGCCGCACCATCGAGGACCTGATCCTCTCGCCCCTCTCGTACTCGGGGTTCCTGCTCGCCAGGCTCGTCGGCGTCGTGCTCAAGTGCCTGTTCCAGTTCGTCCTGGTGGTCCTGCTCGGCGTCGGCGTCTTCGACGCCCGCATCGAGTCGGTGCCGCTGTTCCTGCTCGGATTCCTCACGGCGTGCACCGCCTTCGCCGGGCTCGGCATCCTCGTCGCCACCTACACCAACGAGATCTCCTTCCCGGCGGTCGTCAACATCATCGTCATCCCGCTCATGTACTTCGCCGGGATCTTCTTCCCGCTCACCAACCTCGGGACGCTGGGCGACGTCTTCGCCAGACTCCCGCTCGCGGTGCACGTCGAGATCTTCCGTGCCGCCACCTCGCCGGACTTCTCGGCCTCCGCCTCCTCGACAGCCCTCGCGGTGGCGTACTCGTTCCTGGCCGTCGGCATCGCCGCATGGTCGTTCCGCAGGAGGATCGGCCATGGCTGACCCCACGAGCGGCGGCACGCCGGTGCTGTCGGTCTCCCGGCTCGCCCACCGGGTGAGCCCCGCCTTCGCGCTGCGCGGCGTCGACTTCTCGGTGGCCGCCGGCGAGGGCGTGGCCATCATCGGCACCAACGGCGCCGGCAAGACCACCCTGATCAGGCTCGTCGCCGGCCTGCTGAGCCCGACCGGCGGCGACGTGCGCGTCTGCGGCACACCGCCCCGCCGCTGGGGGCAGGTCAGCCGCCACATCGGCTACGTCCAGCAGGCCAAGGACCTGCCCGACGGCGTCACCGTGGAGACGTACGTCAAGCACCAGCTCAAGCTCCGCAGGGCCGACCCCGGCCGGTACGAGGAGCTGATCGCGCTGGCGGACCTGGAGCAGTACCGCCACCAGTACGTCCGCTCCCTGTCCGGCGGCAGCCAGCGCAAGCTGCACGTCATCTGCGCCGTCGCGCACCGGCCCGACCTGCTGATCCTCGACGAGCCGACCACGGGCCTGGACCCCACGGCCCGCGAGACGCTGCTGGAGCTGCTGCGGAGCCTGAAGAAGGACGGCGTCGGCGTGCTGTTCGCCAGCCACCATCGCGACGAACTCCTCGCGCTGGCCGACTCGGTGGTGGTGCTGCACCAGGGCCACCAGGTCGAGGACGCCTCGCTCGAAGCCGTCACCCGGTGGGGCGAACGCTCCAGCCTGATCCTGGAGGCCTTCAGCGCGGCGCACCTCGCGCCGCTGCACGTCTGGGCCGAAGAGCAGGCGGCGCCCCGCGGCCCGGTCCGCGCCGTCCACACCGTCGAGCACGGCGTGAAGCTCGACCTGCCCGACGGCGATCACCAGGACACGCTGGCCGCGATGGTCGCGCGTGCCCACGCCGCCGGCCTTCCCCTGCGCTCCGCGTCCTACTTCCAGCCCACCCTGGCGGACGTCGTCCGTTCCATCGTCGATCAAGTCGAACTGGGGGACCTCGCATGAGCATCACCACCACGACCACGAGCATGCCGTTCTGGAAGGAATACCCCGAGCGCGACAGCGAGTGGGTCAGGCAGTACCCGACCAAGCACGTGCCGGTGAACGAGGAGGAGGTGTTCGCCCGCAAGCCGATGGGGGTGTACGTCCACATCCCGTTCTGCAACCGGCTCTGCTTCAGCTGCCCGTACATCAAGCACCAGACCGACCGGGACCTGACCCGCACCTACCTGGAGGCGCTGAAGGCGGAGATCACCAACTACGCCGGCCGGCCCTACGTCCAGGACCACGACATCACCCTCGGCTACATCGGCGGCGGCACCCCGACCGCGCTGACCGCACCGCAGCTCGACGAACTGCTGGGCCACCTGTTCGGCAGCCTGAACGTCGTCGAGGACGCCGACTTCTCCATCGAGACCACCCCGGTCGACATCAGCGAGCGCAAGGCCAACGTCCTGCTGGAACGCGGCATCCGTCGCATCAGCCTCGGCGTGCAGACCTTCGTGCCGGAGGAACTGAAGAACATCGGCCGTCCGAACGACCCCGAGATGCTCAAGGAGAGCATCC
>JABFXA010000470.1 GCA_013361955.1 Nocardioidaceae bacterium | reverse complement strand
ATCGCCACCGGCCCGGTGCCGCCGCCGAACGCGGCGACCACCTCGGCGAGCGCCTCGGGGGTGTCGACCACCGGGGGCAGGCCGTCGCGGAGCGCCAGCAGCGGGGCGGGCTCGGCGGCCTCCTCCGCGGGGCCGGTGTCGGGGGTGCTGCGGTCGGGCCCTGCCATCAGCCTCGGCCGCGCTGTCCGCGTCGGCTCGGCAGCGGGGACACCCCCTCCGGCACCGGGGGCAGGCCGGCCGCCGTGCACAGCAGCTCACCCCAGGCCTCCGCGTGCGGGCCGAGGTCGAGCGGCTGCCCGGTGGGACCGACCGGGGTCCACGACGCGCGGATCTCCAGCTGCGCGGTGGCGTCCTCGTCGGCCATGCTGCCGAAGCTCTCGGAGGCCACCTTGGTCACGGTGCCCGACGGCGCGACGTACGACGCCCCGTGCGCGGCGAGCGCCTCGGTGAGCCAGGTCCAGCCGACCTCGGCGAGCAGCGGGTCGTTGGCCATCTCGGGGTCGATCTCCGCGCGGGCGTAGGCGACGCAGCGGAAGCTGCCCTCCCAGGCGTCGTTGCCCTGCGGGTCGTGCAGCAGCACGATGCGGCCGGTGCCGACGTCGTCGCCGTCGACGGTCACGTCGGCGGACAGCGCGGAGGCGTAGGGCGCGATGCGCTGCGGGGCGGGCATCTCCTCGCAGAACACCTCGGGACGCAGCCGGGCAGCGTGCAGCTGCGCCACGGCGATCCGGAACTCCTCCGGGAAGGCAGACGCGTCCACACGAGGCTCCTGACGGGAGGCCATGCGCTCAGAGTAAGCCGGAACGCGGACAGAGGCTGCCCGACACGCTGCCGGTTGGGTGCCGGCGACCGCCGCCTGGGAGGATCGGGGCGTGCCGTCTGCCTCCTCCACGGACCCCCGGGTCCGCGACTCCGCCCTGCTCCGCGCCGCCCGCGGCGAGTCCGTGCCGCACGTGCCGGTGTGGTTCATGCGGCAGGCCGGCCGGTCGCTGCCGGAGTACCGGCGGGTCCGCGAGGGCGTGCCGATGCTGGAGTCCTGCATGCGCCCGGAGCTGGTCGTGGAGATCACCCTGCAGCCGGTGCGGAGGTACGGCGTCGACGCGGCGATCTTCTTCTCCGACATCGTGCTGCCGCTCAAGGCGGTCGGCGTCGACCTGGACATCAAGCCCGGGGTCGGTCCCGTGGTGGCCGACCCGGTGCGCACCCTGGAGGACGTCGCCGCGATCCCGGACCTCGAGCCGGGTCACGTCCCCTACGTGACCGAGTCGGTGCGCACGCTCGTCGCCGAGCTCGGCGCGACGCCGCTGATCGGGTTCGCGGGGGCGCCGTTCACCGTCGCGTCGTACCTCGTCGAGGGCGGGCCGTCGAAGGAGCACGCCCGCACCAAGGCGATGATGTACGGCGCCCCCGACGTGTGGGACGCGCTGCTGCGCAAGATCGCCTCGATCTCGGCCGCCTACCTCGCCGTGCAGGTCGAGGCGGGCGCGTCCGCCGTCCAGCTCTTCGACTCGTGGGCGGGCGCGGTCTCGCCCGAGGACTACCGCCGCTTCGTGATGCCGTACTCGTCGGCGGTCCTCGACGCGGCCGGCGCCCTCGGCGTCCCGCGGATCCACTTCGGCGTCGGCACCGGTGAGCTGCTGGGGCTGATGGCCGAGGCCGGGGCCGACGTGGTCGGTGTCGACTGGCGGGTGCCGCTGTCCGACGGCATCGCCCGCGGCCGCGGGCGCGCGGTGCAGGGCAACCTCGACCCGTCCCTGGTGTTCGCGCCCACCGACGTGATGCTGGCCCGCGCCACCGAGGTGGTCGAGGCCGGCCGGGCCGCCACCGGGCACGTCTTCAACCTCGGCCACGGGGTGCTGCCGTCCACCGACCCCGACCAGCTGGCCCGGCTCACCGACCACGTGCACGGGCTCCAGCGCCGCGCTTGAGCTCGGTGCCGAGCGCGTCGAGCCGCTGCTCCCAGAACCCGCGGAACTGCTCGAGCCACGCGTCGACCCGTCGCATCCCCGACGGGTCGACGGCGTACAGCCGCCGGGTGCCCTCGGGCCGCACGGTCGCGAAGCCGCTCTCCCTCAGCACCCGCAGGTGCTGGGAGACCGCCGGCTGCGAGATGCCGAACTCGGCGCGCACCACCTCCGTGAGCGCGCCGGAGGTCTGCTCGCCGTCGGCGAGGAGCTCGAGCACCCGCCGCCGGACCGGGTCGCCCAGGACGTCGAAGGCGTGCATCAGCCCTCGGGCACGGCCGTGTACGCCGCGATCGTGCGGTCCGCGGCGGCCCGTGCGCTCGACGGGTCGGCGCCGCCGGCGACGTCGGCGTCGTACCAGCGGTCGCCGCTGCGGGTGACGAACTCGCGGCCCTCGTCGGAGACGCTCCACGCCATCGCCTCGGCGGCGTCGAGCGCCTCGCCGGTGGCCAGGTGGACGGCCAGCCCGCGCAGGGCCATGTCCCAGCCGATGCCGACCGCACCCGGGCCGTACTCGCCCCAGCGCTCGTCGACGACCGCGGTGTGCCGCAGCTCGAGCGTGGTGCTCCCGGCGGCGTCGCTGAGCGTCACGTCGACCCAGGTCACCTCGCCGCCGTACTCCCAGGTGACCGAGAGCGCTCGCGGCGGGTCGCAGGCGAGCACCGTGCCGCCGGCGTTGCCCTCGAGCTGGTAGCGGCCGCCGACGACCAGGTCGCCGCTGACCGGCAGGAACCAGCGCGGCAGTCGCTCGGGCGAGGTGACCGCGTCCCACACGTCGTCGAGGGGCGCGTCGTAGGTCTGGGTGGCGACCAGCGCCCGGGCGGGCCGGCCGTCGCGCTCAGTGTCCTGCAGGGCGCGGGTGACCGCGCCGATCTGGTCGAGAGGAGTCATGGGTCCCACTATGCCGCTCGACACTTATATAAGTCAATTCTTAGACAGTGGTCCCCGGTGCCGGCTTGCGACGCCGCAGCACGGTCCGCAGCACCAGCCAGGCGGGCAGCCCGACCAGCGCCCCGGCGACCAGGAACGGGACCAGCGCCCCGAGCACGGTGAGGCCGACCACCACCACGTCGACGAGGGCGTTCCAGCCACTGCGCAGCCCGGCCAGGAACCCGGCGTCCGCCAGCGCGTCCCGCGGCGGCACCACCGTCTCGGGGCGGGTGACGTGCAGGGTCAGCGTCGACATCGCGGACTGGTCGAGCAGGTACGCCTGCTGGGCCTTGAGCGACTGCAGCTCCGACTGCCGCTGGGTGAGGTCGTTCTCGAAGCGCAGCAGGTCGTCGACGTCCTGCGCCTGGCGCTGGAACCGCTGCAGCCGGTCGATGCTGTTCTGCAGCGTCTGCACCCGCTCGCCGACGTCGATCACCTGGGTGGTGACGTCCTTCTTCTGGTCGTCGGCGTGCTGCAGCCGGCCCAGCTTCTGCAGCGCCCGCTTGGTGGTGTCGAAGGAGCTCACCGGCACCCTCACCACCATCGTCGACTCCTGCGCGCGGCCGGCCCGGTCGTTGGCGGTCTGCTCGCGGTCGACGGTGCCGCCGACCGCCGCGACCAGCCGCGCGGCCTCGCCCCGGACCGTCTCGATGTCCTTGCTGGTCAGGTAGATCTCGCCGGTCTTGATCACCGACTGGGTGCGCACCGCGGTGCGGTTCGCACCGGCGGCCCGCCCCTCGGGTGCGGTGGCCGGCTCGGGCGCCGCCCGGTCCTGGGTGGAGGCGCTGTCCGACGAGGCGTTGCTCCCTCCGCCGCTCCCGGTGCACGCGGTCAGTCCCAGCACTGCCACCAGCGCGCCCACGGCCAGTGCCGCCCGACGGTTCCCCCGACGGTTCCCCCGACGATCCATACGTCCCATGCCGCACCCCGTTCTCCCCGGTCGGGCCCGGCCGCGACCGTCGTAGTCCGCACTGTGACGCACCCCATCGGGGCGTGGTTCCGCCCAGGTGGCAACCGTGACCCGACCTTTGCGAGTCTGTGACCGTGAGCGCCCCTCGAGCCGTCCCGCCCCGGGTCGTGGTGGTCGGGGGCGGCATCGCCGGACTCGCGGCCGCCGCCGCGGTCCGCCGTACGGCGCCGGACGTCGACGTGCTGGTCCTGGAGGGCTCGCCGTCGGTCGGCGGCAAGCTGCGCCTCGCCGAGGTGGGCGGGGTGCGCGTCGACGTGGGCGCCGAGTCGATGCAGAACCTCCGTCCCGAGGCGGTCACGCTGGCCCGCGGGTCCGGCCTCGGCGACCGGCTCGAGCACCCGGCCACGACCAGCGCG
>JABFXA010000360.1 GCA_013361955.1 Nocardioidaceae bacterium | reverse complement strand
GTCGACGCCCTCCTCGACGACCCCGACACGCACATCATCGTGTGCTGCGGCTCCGGCGGGGTCGGGAAGACCACCACGTCCGCGGCGCTCGCCCTGCGGGCGGCCGAGCGCGGCCGCCGCGTCGTCGTGCTCACCATCGACCCGGCCCGCCGGCTCGCCCAGGCGATGGGCATCGAGAGGCTCGACAACACCCCACGCCCGGTGCCGGCCGTCGACGCCTCGGCCGGCGGCTCGCTCGACGCGATGATGCTCGACATGAAGCGCACCTTCGACGAGGTGGTCGAGAGCCAGGCCAGCCCGGAGAAGGCCGAGCAGATCCTGGCCAACCCCTTCTACGTCGCGCTCTCCAGCTCGTTCGCCGGCACCCAGGAGTACATGGCGATGGAGAAGCTCGGCCAGCTGCACGCGGACGCCCGCCGCACCGGCGACTGGGACCTGGTCGTGGTCGACACGCCGCCGTCGCGCTCCGCGCTGGACTTCCTCGACGCGCCGGAGCGGCTGTCCAGCTTCCTCGACGGCCGGTTCATCCGGCTGCTGCTCGCGCCCGCGCGCGGCCCGGCCCGGCTGATGACCGCGGGCCTGGGCGTGGTCACCGGCGCGCTGACGAAGGTGCTCGGCACCCAGGTGCTGCGCGACATGCAGACCTTCGTGGCCGCCTTCGACACGCTGTTCGGCGGGTTCCGGCAGCGGGCCACCGCGACGTACCAGCTGCTCCAGGCGCCGGGTACGGCGTTCCTCGTCGTCGCGGCCCCGGAGCCCGACGCGCTCCGGGAGGCGGCGTACTTCGTCGAACGGCTCAACGAGGAGAAGATGCCGCTCGCCGGGCTGGTGGTGAACCGGGCGAACCGCGCGCCGGAGGGCGACCTGTCCGGTGAGCGCGCGACGGGGGCCGCCGAGCGGCTCGAGGAGGACGGCGGCGACGCCGGCGCGCTCACCGCGAGCCTGCTGCGGCTGCACGCCGACCGGGCCCGGATCGTGGCGCGCGTGACCCGGCTGCGAGGCCGGTTCTCCGCGGCGCACCCGGACGTGCCGACGGCCGTCGTGCCGGCACTGTCCACGGACGTGCACGACCTCGACGGCCTTCGGGTGGTGGGCGACCTGCTCTCCCTCTAGGCAGGTCACCCCCCGTGGGTCCCAGGCGACCCGTGAGGCCCCGGGGCCGGACGCAGCTGCGTCATCGCCCGGCCGGGGCCACGTGGTGGTGCGTCAGGCGGTGACGAGCTCGCGCGTCGCGGCGGCGGTCGCCCCGGCGGCGTGGTCGATCATCGCGGTCTCGAGCAGGCGGCGCCACGACGAGACGTTCGGCCGGCGACGGAGCAGCGCGCGCCGCTCCCGCTCGGTCATGCCGCCCCAGACACCCCACTCGATCTGGTTGTCGAGCGCCTCGGCGAGGCACTCGGTCCGCACCGGGCACCCGGCGCAGAGCTGCTTGGCCCTGTTCTGCGCGGCGCCCCGCACGAACAGCTCGTCCGGACTGGCCTGGTTGCACAGACCCTTGCCGGCCCAGTCCTCGTTCCACAGTGCTTGCATCATCATCGGCCTTTGTCCCTCCGAGAAGGGCCCACCTCCCAGCGGGCCGTCCGAGTCAATCCCCACGTAGAAAGGTAAAGACGGGGAAGTGCGCGAAACAGACACTTACGGCTCAACTTGGGGTGGTCCGAAAGGACTAAGCCGAACAGCCGAACGGACGCTCAGGTCCGCCCGTCGGCGGACCTCCGCGCCTGCGGCGGGGCATGGGCGAGCCCCGGCCCGGGCCCGGCGAGCCCGGGGACTAGTCACAACGGACTACCCCGGGTAGTCCTCGGCGCCACGCCGACGGCCGTGATGTACGTGACTGGTGGGACGCGATGCGCTAGTAAGGCTGCACTCAGTCGGGTCCCGTACCCTGGGGTCCATGTCCTCTCGGTCCCCGCGCGCCGACCGGCTGCGCCCCGTCAGCGTCGTGTCCCACCTCGGCGTGATGGTCGCCGTCGCCGCTGTCATGGGCGTGCTGGTCGCCGGGCTCGCCATCCCGTTCGCCGCCGTGACCGGGCTGTCCACCCGCACCGTGGCCGAGGGCATGGACAAGGTGCCCGCCAAGCTCGCCGCCGAGCCGCTTCCGCAGCGCACCCGGATCCTGGGCCGCGACGGCAAGACGCTGGCCACCCTTTATGACCAGAACCGTGTCAACGTCTCCCTCGCCGACGTCGCGCCGATCATGCGCAAGGCGATCATCGCCATCGAGGACTACCGCTTCTACCAGCACGGCGCGCTCGACATGCGCGGCACGCTGCGCGCGTTCGTCACCAACCAGGCGAACAACGGCGTGACCCAGGGTGGCTCCTCGATCACCCAGCAGATGGTCAAGAGGACGCTGGTCAACCAGGCCACGACCAAGAGCGAGCGCGAGGCCGCCACCGCCGACACCTACCAGCGCAAGATCAACGAGCTGCGCTACGCGATCGCCTTCGAGGAGAAGTACTCCAAGGACTGGATCCTCGAGCGCTACCTGAACATCGCGTACTTCGGCGACGGCGCCTACGGCATCGAGGCCGCCGCCCGGCACTACTTCTCCAAGCCGGCCTCCGACCTGTCCCTCACCGAGGCGGCGATGCTGGCCGGGCTGGTGAAGAACCCCACCGGCTACGACCCCACCAACTACCCCGACCGGGCGAAGACCCGCCGCAACACCGTGATCGGGCGGATGGCCGAGCTCAACGTGGTCTCGCAGTCCGAGGCGGCCACGGCGGAGAAGGCCGACCTCGGCCTGCACGTGCGGGCCACCCGCAACGGCTGCGTCTCCTCGGCGGCGCCGTTCTTCTGCGACTACGTCGTGCAGTTCCTGATGGCCGACAAGAACCTCGGCAAGACCGTCGACGAGCGCCGACGCCTGCTGGTCAGTGGCGGTCTCACCGTCAAGACCACCATCGACCTGCGGTTCCAGCGCGCCGCCGACAACGCCGTACGCAACCACGTCTACCCGAAGGACAACGCCATCGGCGGCCTGGCGATGGTGCAACCCGGCACCGGCGAGGTCCGGGCACTGGCGCAGTCGCGGCCGATGGGCAGCGACAAGAGACGCGGCGAGACGTACCTGAACTACGTGGTGCCCCGGCAGTACGGCGACGCGAACGGCTTCCAGGCCGGGTCGACGTTCAAGGCGTTCGTGCTCTCCGCGGCGATCAGCCAGGGCATCCCGCTGACCACGTCGATCCCGTCGCCGCAGCAGATCTCCATCCCGCTGCACTCGTTCCGCGGCTGCACGGGCTACCTGCAGGGCACGAACTCCTGGAGCCCGGAGAACTCCACCGGCGCCGGCACGTTCAACCTGTACACCGGCACCCAGCAGTCGGTGAACACCTTCTTCGCCCAGCTCGAGGTGCGCACCGGCCTGTGCAAGCCGGCCAAGCTCGCCAAGGCGATGGGCGTCGACATCGACCCGCACGACGTCTACCCGCCGTTCACCCTCGGCGTCACCGACACCAACCCGCTGACGATGGCCGGCGCCTACGCCACGTTCGCGGCCCGCGGCAAGTACTGCACCCCGCAGCCGGTGACCACGGTCGTGAACAGCAACGGCAAGCAGATCGAGAACTACCCGCCGGAGTGCAACCAGGTCCTCCGCACCGACGTCGCCGACGCGGTCAACGACATCCTGCGCGGCGTGCAGGAGGGCAACGGCTTCGGCGCCGCTGCCGGGCTGACCCTGAACCAGCAGTCGGCTGGCAAGACCGGCACCACCGACAGCAACCGCGCGGTGTGGTTCATCGGCTACACGCCGAACATGGCCGCGGCGGCGATGATCGCCGGTGCGAACAGCAAGGGCCACTGGCTGACGCTGAACGGCCAGACCGTCGGCGGCACCTTCATCGAGGGCGCGCACGGCTCCACCAACGCCGGCCCGATCTGGGGTGACGCGATGAAGGTCGTGCAGCAGTGGCTGCCGGACGCGACGTTCAGCAACCCGAACCCACGCACCATCGAGGGCCAGCTGGTCCCGGTGCCGTCGGTGTACGGGCGCAACCCCGCCGACGCCTCGCGGATCCTGCGGAAGGCCGGGTTCACCCCGGTGATCGGGCCGACCGTGGACAGCGGGAACGCCGCCGGGACCGTGGCCTACACCAGCCCCGGCACCGGCGCCCAGGTCGGCACCGGGTCGGCGGTCACGATCTACATCTCCGACGGCACGCCGTACGTGCCCCCGCCCCCGCCGAAGCACAACGGCGGCGGCGGCGGTGGCGGCGGTGGCGAC
>JABFXA010000382.1 GCA_013361955.1 Nocardioidaceae bacterium | reverse complement strand
ATGCGTGAGCGCTGTTGTGCGTGAGGGCTGCTCTGCGGGGGGTATCTGCATGGGGGTCTGCGTGCGGGGGCGCGTCAGGAGAGCGGGAGTGGGAGCGCGGACCCGATGGTCTTGGTCTCGGTGAAGACCTCGAAGCCCTCACGGCCGCCCTCGCGGCCGAAGCCGCTGGCCTTGTAGCCGCCGAACGGGGCGTCCCCGCCGGAGAACGAGCCACCGTTGATCATGAAGGTGCCGGTGCGGATGGCGCGTGCGATGCGCAGAGCACGCTCCGTCGAGGCCGACGAGACGTACCCGGAGAGGCCGTACCGGCTGGCGTTGGCCAGTTGGATCGCCTCGTCGTCGGTGTCGAACGGCGTGACGGTGAGCACCGGGCCGAAGATCTCCTCCTGCGCGATGGTGGAGCCGTTGTCGACGTCCACGAAGAGTGTCGGCTCGACCCAGAAACCCGGGCGGTCGGGGACGCCGCCACCGATGGCGAGCTTCGCGCCCTCTTCCTGTCCGATGCGGATGTAGTCGACGATGCGGTCGCGCTGCCGGGCCGAGACGATCGGGCCGGCCAGCATCTTCTGATCCTGCGGGTCACCCCAGGGCACCTGCTGGAATGCCTGCGTCAGGCCGCCGACGACCTGCTGGTAGACATCGCGGTGCACCAGCAGCCGGGTCGGCAGCGCGCAGCCCTGGCCCGAGTGGGCGAGCGCGCCGAGCGCCTGCGGGACGGCCTGGCCGAGGTCCGCGTCGTCGAGGATGATCGACGCGCTCTTGCCACCGAGTTCCAGCATCGTGCGCTTGAACGTCGGCGCGGCGAGTTCGAGGATGCGCTGCCCCGTGACCGTGGAACCGGTGAAGGTCACCATGTCGACGCGCGGGTCGGTCAGGAGGAGTTCGGCCGTGTCACGGCCACTGGTCGTCACCACGTTGACCACGCCGGCCGGGATGTCGGTGCGCTCGGCGATGAGCCGACCGACGCGGGTGGCGTTCCACGGTGTCTCGGGCGCGGGCTTCGCGACGACCGTGTTGCCGGTGGCGAGAGCGCCGGCGAGCTTGACGAGCAGCAACCCGAAGGGGAAGTTCCACGGGGTGATGGCGGCGACGACGCCGACGGGCTCCTTGACCACCCACCGCTGGCTGGGCTCGTTGCTGAACCGGTTGACGGTGTCGTCGAGCCGGCGCACCCACTCGAACTCGTCGATGTGGTCGATGTGCCACCGGAACTTCTGCAGAGGCTCTTCCAGTTGAGCACCGTGGGTGAGCATGCGCGGGGCACCGACCTCCGCGATGAGTTCCTCCCGCAGTTCCTCCTTCTCCTCGACCAGCGCGTCGAGAAGCTGGGTCAGGGCACGCTTGCGCAACTGCCGGTCGACGGCCCAGTCCGTCTCCTCGAACGCACGCCGCGCCGCGCCGATCGCGTCGAGCATGTCGTCCCGGCCGGCGTCGGCAACCTTGCCCAGGACGGTGCCGTCCGCCGGGTTCAGTACCTCGAACGTGCGGCTGTCCGTGGCCGCGCGCAGCTTTCCGTCGATCAGCAGGCGTTCCTCGTGGCGCGATGCCGGGGACGGTGGGACGGACGGAGTGGCGGACATCGGAGTGGTGGACATCATTGTCTCCTCGGTTGGGTGGAGGGAGCCGGAGTTCAGGACTTGGCCGCAGGCACGGTCGGGCGCACGGCCTCGCCCCAGCTCGCTCCGGTGGCGATGGCCTGGCGCCACTGCCGGATCGCCTTGGGCGGCATGCCCACCGCGAGGGCACCGGTCAGCCGGTCGCCGGTGCGGTAGGCGGCCACGAACTTCCGCTCCGCCAGGCCGCCTTCGACCACAACGACCTCGTCATGGCCGCGCAGATAGCCGTACGCCTGGACCTTCATGTCGTACTGGTCGGACCAGAAGTACGGCACCGGCGCGAACGGCTTGCGCGCCTCCGGGTTGAGCAGGTTGCGGGCGGCGGCCATCCCTTGCTCGGCGGCGTTGGTGCGATGCTCGATCCGCATCGACTGCCCGAACAGCGGGTTGTACCAGCGGGCGACGTCACCGGCCGCGTACACGTTGCGTGCGGCCTGGCAGTACTCGTCGCATACGACGCCGTCGCCGACGGTGAGCCCGCTGCCGGCCAGCCAGTCGGTGTTGGGCAGCGACCCGACCGCGACCAACACCTCGTCGGCCTCGACCAGTTCACCGCCGACCAGCCGTACCCCGCCTTCGGTCACCTCGGCCACACTCACCCCGCAGCGCAGGTTCACGCCCCGCTCCAGATGCGCGCCGGTCAGCACCTCGCCGACCTGCCTGCCGACGGCGTGGGCCAGCGGCACCGGGGCGGGTTCGAGGAGGGTCACCTCACAGCCGAGCTTCCAGGCGACGGCAGCCGCCTCTGCCCCGAGGAACCCGGCACCGACCACGACCAGCCGCCGCCCCGGCGCCAGTCGCTCCCGCAGCCGCACCGCGTCATCCAGGGTGCGCAGCACATGCCCGCCCACCCCGGGCAACCGACGCGGCCGGACCCCGGTGGCGATGATCAGTGCGTCGTACGGCACCGTCGAGCCGTCGGCCAGCGCTATCTCGGCGTCGACGAGCCGTAGGCCGGTCGCGGCCACGCCGAGGCGCAGGTCGAGGTCGAGCCCGGCCAGGTCGCCAGGGGTGCGCAGGGCCAGCCGCTCGGGCTCCCACTCGGCGGCCAGCAGCTGCTTGGACAACGGCGGACGGTCGTACGGCGCGAGGGGTTCGTCACCGACGAGGGTCAGGGTGCCGTCGTAGCCCTCGCGGCGCAGCGTCTCGACGGCCGCGAGGCCGGCGGCCGAGGCACCCACGACGACGATGCGCCTCACTGGTCCACCAGCCGGATCGCAGCGGCGGGACAGACCGCGATGGCCTCCTTGACGTCATCGAGTTGCTCCGCGCCGACCTGCTCCTCCAGCAGGATCGCGATGCCGTCGTCGTCCTGGTCGAACACCTCCATCGCGGCGAGCACACACTGACCGGACGCGACGCACTTGTCGGCTTCCAGCTCCACCTTCATGATCGGTTTCCCTTCCTCACGCACGTCTTCGCGCGCGTCTTCACGCACGGGTGGGGTTCGTTGATGGGTGTTGCGGAGCTGTCACCAGGCGACGGGCAGTTCGTGGACGCCGTAGATGAAGGCGTCGTGCTTGAACTTCACGTCCTCCAGCGCGCAGGCCAGCTTCAGCGTCGGGATGCGCTTGTAGAGGGTGCTGTAGACGACCTGGAGTTCCATGCGGGCCAGGGGCTGGCCCAGGCACTGGTGGACGCCGAAGCCGAAGGCGACGTGGCGGCGGGCGTCGCGGGTGAGGTCGAGGCGGTCGGGGTCGGCGAACACCTCGGGGTCGCGGTTGCCGATCTCGTTGACCATGATCACGCCCTCGCCGGCCCTGATGACCTGCCCGCCGATCTCGATGTCCTCGGTCACCGCCCGGCGCCGGCCCAGATGGGTGATGTGCAGGTAGCGCAGGAGTTCCTCGACGGCGCCGGCAACGAACTTCGGGTCGTCGCTCTCGCGCAGCAGCTTGAGCTGGTCGGGGTGCTCCAGGAGGGCGGCGGTGCCGAGCGCGATCATGTTCGCGGTGGTCTCGTGGCCCGCGATCAGCAGGAGCAGCGCCATCTCGGTGGCCTGCCCGTGGTCCAGTTCCCCGGCGGTGACGCGGCCAGCGATGCTCGACAGGAGGTCGTCCTTGGGGTCGGTGAGTCGCTTGCCGATCATTCCGTCCAGGTAGCCCGCCATCTCCCGGGTCGCGGCGCCGCGCTCCGTCGGGGTCGCGGTGCTGCGCACCATCGTCTTGGTGTTCTCCTGGAACAGCTCGTGGTCGTCGTAGGGGACGCCGAGCAGTTCGCAGATCACCAGGGACGGGATGGGCAGGGCGAACGCCTCGACCAGGTCCACCGGCTGCGGGCCGGCCAACAGGTCGTCGATCAGGTCGTCGACGATCTTCTGCACGGCGGGCCTCATGGCCTCCACCTTCTTGACGGCGAACGGCGCCGTCACCATCCGTCGCAGCCGGGCATGCTCGGGATCGTCCATCATGATGAAACTGAGCTTGCCCTCGCCCGCCTCGGAGCTGGCCTTGGTCGGGTAGCCGGGCTGGTCGGTGTCGGCACTGACACGCGGGTCGCCCAGCAGGGCGCGCTGCTCGGCGTACCGGGTGACCAGCCACGACTCACTGCCGTCCCACAGGCGGACCTTGGCGAGCGGCCCCTCCTCCTGCAGTTCCTTGAGCGCGGACGGCGGGTCG
>JABFXA010000314.1 GCA_013361955.1 Nocardioidaceae bacterium | reverse complement strand
GGCCTCGGCACCCTGAACGGCGTGGTGAGCAACGCCGGCGCCACCCTGCACATCGGCGACCTCGCGGACACCCCGGTCGGCGTGGTCCGCCGGGTGGTCGACCTCAACCTCACCGCCGCGATCTACGTCGCCCGCCGCGCCGTACAAGACCTGCGCGCAGGAGGAGCGCTGGTCAACGTCAGCTCCGGGGCGGCCACGTTGGGGGCGCCGCACGAGTACGTCCACTACGCAGCGGCGAAGGCCGGCGTCGACGCGCTCACCCACGGGCTGGCCCAGGAGGTGGCCGCCCGCGGCATCCGGGTCAACGGCGTCGCGCCGGGCATCGTGCGCACCGAGATCCACGCCGACGCGGGCGACCCGGGCCGCCTGGAACGCGTCGCGCCGAAGGTGCCGATGGGCCGCGTCGGCGAGCCCGAGGAGGTGGCCGAGGCGATCGCCTGGCTGCTGTCCGACGCCTGCCCGTACGCCACGGGCACCACCCTGCGAGTCGGGGGAGGACGATGACCCAGCGCTACCTCGACGTCGGGGACACCACGCTCTTCGTCGACGACCGCGGCCCGGCGCACGCGCCGGCGCTGCTCTACGCGCACGGCGGACCGGGCATGTCCTGCTGGGACTTCATGCACGAGCAGGGCGACCGGCTCGCCGCCGACCTGCGGGTGGTGGGCGTCGACCAGCGTGGACTGCTCCGGTCCGGCCCGGTCGGCACCCGGCCGCTGACCGCGGCGCGGATCGTCGCCGACTTCGAGGCGGTGCGCACCGCGCTCGGCATCGACGCGTGGGCGGTGCTCGGCCACTCCGGGGGCGGCGCCTACGCCCTCGACTACGCGCTCGCGCACCCCGACGCGGTCGCCGCGGCGGTGTTCGACTGCCCCTGCTGGGACGCGGACAGCACCGACCGGCACCGGCTGCCGGTGACCGCCGACCTGCTGGAGCGCTACGGCCACCTCGACGAGGCGGCCCGCTGCCGAGAGCTGGCGACGACGCCGCGCCGGCTGACCGCCGAGGACCGCTGCCACGAGCCGATGCAGGCGCTCGACGACCACTACCAGGAGATGTTCTTCGCCGACGCCGGCGTCGCCGCGGCGTTCGACGCGGCCCGCAAGGAGTCGGGCCTCGGCGAGGAGAGCTGGGACCGGGGCCGGCACCACCTGCCGCTGATGGCGGATATGTACGTCGACCGGCGGCCGCTGCTCGCCCGGCTGACCGTGCCGTCCCTCGTCGTGCACGGGCGCGGCGACCTGGTCGTCACCCCCGACATGCTGGACCGGTACGCCGCCGACGTACCCGAGGGCAAGGTGCACGTCTTCGAACGCTCCGCGCACTTCCCGTGCCACGAGGAGCCCGACGAGTACGCCGCGGTGCTCTCGTCGTTCCTGCGGGAGCACGCGCGATGAGGGTGCTGGTCGCGCTGGGCGGCAACGCGATGACCGCCCCCGACGGCCGGGCCCGCGTGGAGGACCAGGTGGCCGCAGCGAAGGTGGCGATGGCCAGCGTCGCCGAGCTGGTCGCCGAGGGCGTCGACGTGGTGCTCACCCACGGCAACGGTCCGCAGGTCGGGAACCTGCTGGTGAAGAACGAGATCGCCGCGCACGTCGTGCCCCCGGTGCCGCTCGACTGGTGCGTCGCGCAGACCCAGGCCACGCTCGGCTTCGTGCTGATGGACGCCCTCGACGACGAGCTGCGCGCCCGCGGGGTCTCCCGGGCGACCTGCACGGTGGTCACCCGCACCCGGGTCGCCGCCGACGACCCCGGCTTCCAGCACCCGACCAAGCCGATCGGCCGCTACCTGTCGGCCGAGGAGGCCGCGGTGCTCGTCGAGCACGGCGAGACCTGGGAGGACCGCGGCGCCAGGGGCTGGCGGCGGATGGTCGCCTCGCCCGAGCCGCTGGAGATCCTCGACGCCGAGGCCGTGCGGTCGCTGGTCGACGCCGGGTTCGTGGTGGTCGCGAACGGCGGCGGCGGCATCCCCGCCGTCCTCGAGGCCGACGGCCTGCGCGGCGTGGAGGCGGTCATCGACAAGGACCTCGGCGCTGCCGTGCTCGCGCAGGCGCTCGACGTCGACGTGCTCGTGGTCGCCACCGACGTACCGCACGCGGTGCTGCGCTTCGGCACGCCCGACGCCGAGCCCGTCGGCACCGTCGACGTACGCCGGATGCGGGAGCTCGCGGCCGAGGGTCACTTCGGCAGCGGGTCGATGGGCCCGAAGGTCGAGGCGGCCTGCCGGTTCGTCGAGCAGGGCGGCACCCGCGCCGTGATCACCACCCTCGACCGCATCCTCGAGGCGGTGGCCGGCGACGTCGGCACCGTCGTCGTACCCGACAGCGAAGGAGACGCCTGATGCCCGACCCCATCGAGGTCCGCAAGGTCCCGTTGCACACCGTGTCCGACGCCAGCGGGCTCGCGGAGCTCATCGACGCCGGTGTGCTCGAGGCCGACCGGGTCGTCGCCGTGATCGGCAAGACCGAGGGCAACGGCGGGGTGAACGACTACACCCGGATCATCGCCGACCGCGCCTTCCGCGAGGTGCTGGTCGACAAGGGCAGCCGCAGCCCCGACGAGGTGAAGCAGGTGCCGATCGTGTGGTCCGGCGGCACCGACGGGGTGATCAGCCCGCACGCCACCGTGTTCGCCACCCTTGACCCGGCGACGGCGGAGCGGACCGACGAGCCGCGGCTCACCGTCGGGTTCGCGATGAGCGAGGTGCTGCAGCCCGAGGACATCGGGCGGACGGCGATGGTGTCGAAGGTGTCCGACGCGGTGAAGGAGGCGATGGAGCGCGCCGGCATCAGCGACCCGGCCGACGTGCACTACGTGCAGACCAAGACCCCGCTGCTGACCATCCACACCATCCGCGACGCCAAGAGCCGCGGGAAGACCGTGTGGACCGAGCACACCCACGAGTCGATGGACCTCTCCAACGGCTGCACGGCACTCGGCATCGCCGTCGCGCTCGGCGAGATCGAGATGCCGACCGACGCGGACGTGATGCACGACCGGTCGCTGTACTCGTCGGTGGCGTCCTGCTCCAGCGGCGTCGAGCTCGACCAGGCGCAGGTGGTCGTGGTGGGAAACACGCGCGGCGTCGGCGGGCGGTACCGGATCGGCCACTCCGTGATGCGCGACGCGCTCGACGCCGACGGCATCTGGGCGGCGATCAAGGACGCCGGCCTCGACCTCCCCGACCGCCCGCACCCCGGCGACCTGCACGGCCGGCTGGTGAACGTGTTCCTCAAGTGCGAGGTCAGCCAGGACGGCCAGGTGCACGGCCGCCGCAACGCGATGCTCGACGACTCCGACGTGCACTGGCACCGGCAGATCAAGGCCGCCGTCGGTGGCGTCACCGCGGCGGTCACCGGCGACCCCGCCGTCTTCGTCTCCGTCTCCGCCGCCCACCAGGGCCCCGACGGCGGGGGCCCCGTCGCCGCCATCGTCGACCTCGGCCCCGACCCCACCGGCTACGTCCCCCCGCCCCCGCAGCCTTGACGCCGAGGCGCGCGTACTTGCGCGTAGAACGACGCCGAGGCGCGCGTCGTTGCGCACAACTACGCGCGCCTCGGCGTGGCTCAGACGGCGCGGATGCCCCAGGAGGCGGTGTGCTCGTCGCCGGGGGAGCCGGCGGGGGCGAGGACGACGAGGTCCTCGCCGGAGCGGAAGGCGTCGGGGGGAGCGGTCATCGGCTCGACGGCGAGGGCCTCGCGGGCTTGCACCGGCAGGGCGTCGCCGGTGAACAGCTGCAGCCAGGGGTGCCGGGCGTCGGCCCACAGCGCGGTGCCGTCGCCGCTGCGCGGATCGCGGACCACCACCTCGACGCGGCCCTCCTCGTCGCGGGTGAGGTCGGTGAACGCGGTGTCCAGCGACACCGACCGCACCGGCCGGGTCATCCGGTAGTCCAGCTCCGTGTCGCGTACGTCGTCCCGCCCGTCCGGCAGCATCCGGTCGTCGACGAGCAGCCGGGTGGCCGCCGGCAGCGTCAGCTCCCAGGCGTCGACCGGTCCGCGGCCGGTGGTGAGGTACGGGTGCGCCCCCAGCGCGTACGGCGCCGCCTCGGCGCTGAGGTTCGTCGCGGTGACCGTCACGGTGAGCCCGTCGGCGGACAGGTCGTGCAGCACGTGCAGGTCGACGGTCCACGGGTAGCCGGGCTGCGCCATCAGCCGGTACACCAGCGACACCGAGTGCGGGGTCTGCTCCTCGACGGTCCACGACGCCCAGCGGACCAGGCCGTGGCTCGCGTTGCCGCGGGCGGGCTCGCTCAGCGGCAGCTGCAGGTCGCGGCCCCCGAAGGAGTACCGCCCGTCGCCGATCCGGTTCGGCCACGGCGCGAGCAGCTGCCCGCGTCCCGACGCGGCGAGCTCGTCCTCGCCGTACCCGAGCACCAGCGGGCGGCCCCCGTGCTCCAGCACCCGCAGCCCCGCGCCGCACTCCACGAGCACCGCGCGGTAGCCGCCACCCTCGATCTCGAACTGCTCGCCGCTCGGCGCCACCATGACCGCCACCCTGCCAGACCACCGGCGAAAACCGCGTGCCCCCGATGAGCGGTTCCGTCTAGCCTCGCCCGGTGCCGATCACCCTGCGCCCGCTCACCCGCGACGACATCCCGGCCTGGGCCAAGGTGCTGGCCGAGGCCGAGGCCGTCGACCGCACCGGTGAGCACTACAACGAGGCCGACCTCGCCGAGGAGATGGACAACCCGGAGATCGAGGTCGGCAAGGACATCGTCGGCGCGTTCGACGACGGCGCGATGGTCGGCTACTGCTCGGTGCTGCCGCGCGGCGAGGGCGAGGGGCTGTACAAGGTGCACGTCGAGGGCAGCGTGGTCCCGACCCGCCGCGGTGAGGGCATCGGCACCCTGCTGTGCGACGCGATGGTCGCGCGCGCGGAGGCGGCGTACGCCGAGCGCGGCAGCGCCCTGCCGCTGAAGCTGATGAGCACCGGCAAGTCCGACAACTCGGCCCAGGCCGGGCTGTTCGAGCGCGCCGGGTTCACCGCGGAGCGCTGGAACTTCGTGATGCGCACCTCGCTCGACGACCTGCCCGAGGCGCAGCCGCTGCCCGAGGGCTACGCCTTCCGGCCGTACGACGACACGCTCGCCGAGCCGATGCTGGCCGCGCACAACGCCGCGTTCACCGACTACCACCCGAACTTCACGCCCTGGACCGAGACCACCTGGCGGCAGTGGGTCACCGAGTCCCGCAACTTCCGGCCCGCGCTGTCGTACGTCGTCGTCGTCGAGGGCACCGACGAGATCGTCGGCTACGTGCAGAGCAACGAGTTCGACGCGTACTTCGAGGCCACCGGCCGACGCGAGGCGTACGTCGCCAAGGTCGGCGTGCTCGCCGAGCACCGCGGCCGGGGGATCGCGGCGGCGCTGCTCGGGCACTGCCTGGTGGCCTACCGCGAGGCCGGCTTCGACGAGGCCTCGCTCGACGTCGACTCCGAGAACCCGACCGGTGCGTTGGGCGTCTACGAGCGCGCCGGCTTCGGGGTCGAGTCGCGCTGGACCAACTACCAGCGGCTCAGCACACCCGCCCGCTGACCCCGTCGACGACCAGGTCGGCGCGCTGGCGGGTGCGGTGCGCCGCGAACACCGTCTCCTCCTGCGCCGTCCAGCCCGCCCACTGCGCCCGTAGCCCCTCGCCGTCGCGGGCCACCCCGCGCTCCAGCCGTACGTCGGGCGGCCCGTCGACCCACACCAGCAGCGTGGTGGCGTCGGCGTACACGACGTTGCCCGAGCCGACGCCCTCGACGACCAGCAGGTCGCCGGGGGAGACCTCGTGCTCCTCGGCGTACGCCATCGCGTACCAGTCCCAGCGGCGGTACCGGCCCGGCCGCCCCTCTAGCAGCGGGCCGACGACGTCGCGGGCGACCACCTCCATGCCGGCGGCGAGACCCGACCACCCCTCGTAGACGTCGTCCATGTGCAGCAGCGCCACGTCGCCGGGGGCGGCAGCCACGACCGCCGCGGCCATGGTGGTCTTGCCCGCGCCCGCGGGACCGTCGAGGCAGACGATCCGGGTGCCCGACGCCGGCCGGCCGAGCGCCGCCGCGACGATCCGCCGCGCGGTCTCGTCGACCGCGGGGAGGCCCGTGGTCACCAGGCGTGGCCGGTGCCGCGGTACGTGGGCACGACGTCGACGATCTCGTTGCCGGCCAGCAGGTGCGCCTCCTGCGTGTGCTCCGCGACCTCGCCCGACTTCGCGTGCCGGAACCACACCATCTCGCCGACCAGCAGCGCCGAGGCGCCGGGCCCGGTCAGCGGTGTCTGTACCTCGCCGGCCCCCTCGAGCTCGGTCAGCGTGAGGCCGGGCGGCGCCCACGGCACGGGGGAGCGGTCGGTGCCGCTCGGCCCCGAGGCCACCAGCCCGCCGCCCGCGACGGTGGCCACCGTGCCGGACGGCCGGCGCACCACCCGCAGCCCGAAGTACGCGGCCGGCAGCGGGCGGAACGACCGGTAGTGGTCGAACAGCGCGGGCACCAGCAGCCCCGACCCGGCCGTCACCTCGGTCACCGCGGGGTCGGCGGCCGAGGCCTCGATGCTCCCGGTGCCGCCGGCGTTCCAGAACTCCAGCTCGGCCACCTCGTGCAGCGCCGACGCGATCTCCGCCCGACGGTCGGAGAGCTGGGACAGCGACGCCGACTTGATCCGGCGTACGACGGCGGAGCGCACCCGCTCGTGCGGCACCTCGTCGGGGACGCCGGCGACCTGGCCCTCGTACGTCATCACGCCGACCAGCCGGAACCCGTCGCGCTTCTCGATCTCCAGCGCCAGCTCCACGACGTCGGCCGCGTCGTACAGCGGCGACCGCTTCGGCCCGAGGTGTGCCGGACCCAGCCGCAGCCCGGCGTCGACGTCGATCGCGAGCCGGACCTCGCCGGTCGACGCGCGCACCCGGTCGACCAGGTCGAGGTGCGCGACGTCGTCGATCATCAGCGTCACGCCGGCGAGCGCGGCGTCGGACCCGGTGAGGGCGCGCAGCGCGGTCTCGTCGACCGACGGGTACCCCATCACGACGTCGTCGCTGATCCCCTGCTCGCACAGCCACAGCGCCTCGCGCAGGTTGTAGGCGAGCACGCCGTGAAACCCGTCGGTGGCCAGCGCCCGCTCGACCAGTGCCGGCACCCGCAGCGACTTCGAGGCGACCCGGACCGGCGTCCCGCCCGCGCGCCGCGCCAGGTCGGCCGCGTTGGCGTCGAAGCTGTCCAGGTCGACGACGTACGTCGGGGTCGGTGGCTGCTCCGGGAGCGCCGCGACCGCCCCGTTGAGGCGGGCGTGCAGGCGGTGCCGGGCAACCCAGGCGGAGAGGTCGTTGCGTCGCATCGAGTGCTACTGGATCCCGTGCTTGCGCAGGATCGCCTCGATGTCGTCCATGCCCTCGATGTCGTCGTCCTTGCGGGCCGGCGCGCTGGACCGGTTCGCCGGGACCTCCTTGGGCGTGGCTGTCGCCTGCTTGTCGGCCTTCGTGTCGGCCTTGCCGCCCACACCACGGGTCCGCATGGCGCCGCTGACACCGAACAGCACCACCGACACGCCGGCCAGCACGATGCCGGCCCAGACCACCGGGCTGAACACCAGCCGGGTCGCCCAGGAACCGATCTCGCCGCCGATCTCCCAGACCAGCTTGAGGGTGCCGGTCAGGCCGGCGGCCGCGGGCAGCAGGGACCACGCCACGCCGCGCATCCCCGCGGCGGCGCCCTTCCTGCGCCACACGACCAGGCTCAGGAGCAGGCCGACCACGGTCAGCGTCAGGCCCATCGCCTGCCAGGTCGCCGCGTCCACGCTGCCAGCCTACGAGGTCCCGCCAGCGGTGCTGCCAGACTGGCGGGCGTGCGCAGCATCCCCGACCCCGGATTCGCCGGCGACGACGGCTCGGTGGCCGCCGAGGTGACCGACGCGCTGGCGTCGTACGCCGTCGACCCGGACGCCCGCCACGACCCGACGCTCGAGGTGCTGCAGCGGCACCGGGTGCTGGTCCCGGTGGTCGCGGTGCTCGGCGAGGTCGAGCACGACGAGCAGGGCCTGGCCCACGACAAGACCTCCGACATGGCCACGGTCCTCATGCGCGGCCGCGACGGGCGCACCGCGCTGCTGGCGTTCACGGGGGAGGAGCCGATGCGGCGCTGGGACCCGCGGAGCCGGCCGGTCCCGGTGAGCGTGGCGACCGCCGCCCAGGCCGCCGTCCAGGACGGCGCCGCCGCGATGCTGCTCGACGTCGCCGGCCCGGTGACCTTCGTCGTGGAGACCGACGACCTCACCGAGCTCGCCGCCGGCCACACCCTGGTCCGCGTCGGCGACCGGCACGGCTGGGTCGGCTGAGGCAACCACCGCTGGTCGAGGTGCGGGCGGGCTACCGCCCGCCTCGAAACCGACCGGGGTGCCCGCTGCGCCTGGTTCCGAGGCTCGCCGAGCGGCTCGCACCTCAACCGGCGGGTGGTGAGTACACCGGGCCGGTGTACCGCTCGCCGGGGCCCTCGCCGGGCGGGTCCGGGACCTCGGACGCCTCGCGGAAGGCCAGCTGCAGGCTGCGCAGCCCGTCGCGCAGCGGCGCGGCGTGGTGGTGGCCGAGACGGGGGACGGCGGCGTCCAGCAGGCCGGCCAGCGCCTCGATGAGGAACCGTGCCTCGTCGAGGTCCCGGTGCTCGGGGAGGTCCTCGGCCAGCCCGAGGTGGACGGCCGCGGCGCTCATCAGGTGCAGCGCGGTCGTGGAGACCACCTCGAGGGCGGGCACCTCGGCGATGTCGCGGGAGGGCAGATCTGCGGGCACGTCGGGCACATCGGGCACGGCGACACTGTCGCACGCGGTCTCCGATGTGCGCCGAAGGGCCCGCGCACGCTACCCTGGTCGCCGACCGATCCGTCGAGGTCGGCCGTCTGTGCGGCCCGGGTGGAATATCCGGGGCGCGCCGGGGGTTGAAACCGACTGATCAGACAAGCGGAGCCAAGGCTCCCACCCGCATCGACCGCCCCAGGTCGTCGGGTCCGGTCCGAGGGCGTCGTACGACGCCCGACGAGACGTCGTCCTCGGACGACGGCGTGACTGGGCTTCCGCTTGCCGGCGGAGGCCCTTCTTTCATGTCGGGCTCCTGTCGGGGTGGTCACTGTCGATTACACAGACCCCAGGAGGACCCATCAGCACGGAGCTGAGAATCAACGACCGGATCCGGGTACCGGAGGTCCGGCTCGTTGGCCCCAACGGCGAGACCGTCGGCATCGTGCCGACCGACCAGGCGCTCAAGCTGGCCCAGGAGGCCGACCTCGACCTCGTCGAGGTGGCGCCGACGGCACGACCCCCGGTCTGCAAGCTCATGGACTACGGGAAGTTCAAGTACGAGAACGCCCAGAAGGCCCGTGAGGCGCGTCGGAACCAGACGAACGTGATCATCAAGGAGATGAAGCTTCGTCCGAAGATCGACCAGCACGACTACGAGACCAAGAAGGGCCACGTCGTCCGGTTCCTGAACCAGGGCGACAAGGTGAAGATCACGATCATGTTCCGCGGTCGTG
Organism: Nocardioidaceae bacterium; assembly: GCA_013361955.1. Lineage (GTDB taxonomy): Bacteria > Actinomycetota > Actinomycetes > Propionibacteriales > Nocardioidaceae > Nocardioides_B. The sequence goes on along the minus strand of JABFXA010000314.1, from coordinate 6,921 downwards.
AGCAGCACCGGCCCGAGCTCGGTTTCCGGTTGCTGCAGCGCCTGGCCCAGGACGTCGACGAGCTGGGCTTCGTGGAGTCCGCGCCGAAGCAGGACGGCCGCAACATGATCATGGTGCTGGGGCCGCACAAGAAGAAGGCGGAGGCGAAGGCGGAGGCCAAGGCGGCGAAGGCCGAGCGGGCTGCCGAGCGGCAGGCCGAGCGCGACGCCGAGCACGCCGAGCGGGTCGCCGTGACGCCGGCCGCGGAGCGCAAGCAGAAGCGCCGCGGGGAGAACCTCGACCCGGACATGTGATCCGGACCGGCCGAGACCGCCCGCCGAGGCGGTCCGGCCGACTGACGACGTACGACGAAACGCAAGCGAGTAAGGACAACTCATGCCGAAGAACAAGACGCACTCCGGTGCCAGCAAGCGCTACCGGGTGACCGGCACGGGCAAGATCCGCCGGCAGAAGGGTGGGCTGGCGCACCTCATGGAGCACAAGTCCTCCCGGATGACCCGCCGCATGTCCGGGCTGGCCGACGTCTCCAAGGCCGACGCCAAGAAGGTCAAGAAGCTGCTCGGCCGCTGAGCCGCCCTACCCGAACACCGGGGGATCGACTCCCCGACCAAGCATTCTGAGGAGTAAGACACGTGGCACGCGTGAAGCGGGCGGTCAACGCCCACAAGAAGCGCCGGACGACCCTGGAGCGCGCCTCCGGCTACCGCGGTCAGCGTTCGCGGCTCTACCGCAAGGCCAAGGAGCAGGTCACCCACTCGCTGGTCTACAGCTACCGCGACCGCAAGGCGAAGAAGGGCGACTTCCGCAAGCTCTGGATCCAGCGGATCAACGCCGGCGCCCGCGCCAACGGGATGACCTACAACCGGTTCATCCAGGGCCTCAAGGCCGCCGGTGTCGAGGTGGACCGCAAGATCCTCGCCGACCTGGCCGTCAACGACGCGCCGGCCTTCGCCGCGCTCGTCGAGACCGCCAAGGGCGCGCTGCCGGCCGACGTCAACGCGCCGCGCACCGCCGAGGCCTCGGTCTGACCGACCGCCGCGCAGGCGGTCCCCGTACGTCGATGGCGAGCCTCCCCGGCCCCGACGACGCCCTCCTCACCAGCAGGAGCGGGCGCGTCAAGGCGGCCCGGAGGCTCGCCCGACGTGCGTCTCGGGCCGAGCACCGGCTGTTCCTCGCCGAGGGCCCGCAGGCGGTCCGCGAGGCGCTGGCCGGGCCCGGCCGGGTGCGTGAGGTCTTCGCGCGACCCGACGCCCGCCCCGACCTCCAGGAGGCGGCCGCCTCTGCCGACGTGCCCTGGCACCTCGTCGACGAGGCCGCGCTGGCCTCCCTCACCGGCACCGTGCACCCGCAGGGCGTGGTCGCGGTGTGCGACTTCCTCGACGTACCGCTGGCCGAGGTGCTGGCGGGCGAGCCGCGCCTGCTCGCGGTCTGCGCCGACGTGCGCGACCCCGGCAACGCCGGCACCGTGGTGCGCTGCGCGGACGCCGCCGGGGCCGGTGGCGTGGTGCTGGCCGGCAGCTCCGTCGACGCCTACAACGGCAAGACCGTGCGGGCGACCGTGGGCTCGCTGTTCCACCTGCCACTCGCGGTCGCGCCCGACGCCGCCGAAGCGGTCGCGGCCGTCCGGGCGGCGGGGCTCACCGTGCTCGCCGCCGACGGCGCCGGCGAGGTCGACCTGGACGACGCCGCCGACGACGGCCTGCTCGCCGGGCGCACGGCCTGGCTGTTCGGCAACGAGGCCTGGGGGCTCCCAGAGGAGCTCGCCGCGCTGGCCGACCACCGGGTCCGGATCCCGATCCACGGCCGCGCCGAGAGCCTCAACCTCTCCACTGCGGCCGCCGTCTGCCTCTACGCGTCCGCCCGCGCACAGCGACGCTGACGTCTCCACCTGTCGAGACCATTCGGCGCGACCAACGAGAACGCCCGGTACCGGTTCATTTCGTGATTAGTCTGTTGGTCATGGGGCTAGGGGACGCGGAGCTGCTCGACACGCTCCCGGACGGGGTGGTGGTCGCCGACGCGACGGGGACGGTGACGTCGGTCAACGAGGCCGCGGCCACGCTGCTGCGGCACCACGGCGACGGGCGCGGCACCGGCAAGCACCTCTCCGACGTGGTCACCCTGCAGGACCGCGCGGGCAACGACTGGTACTCCTGCCTGCGGCCGTACGACGGCCTGTCGACGCGCACCTACCTCACCGAGCAGGCGTGGTTCCTCTCCGACGGCACCGAGCTGCTGGTCACCGCGCGGATCGTGCGGGCCAGCCCGCGCACGCCGGTCGAGCGGGTCGCCGTGGTCATCCGGTCCGCCCGGGCCCGCGCGCGGCTCGACCGGGAGCGCTCCGACCTGGTCGCCACCGTGGCCCACGAGCTGCGCTCGCCGCTCACCGGCGTCAAGGGATTCGTCGCCACGCTGCTGTCCAAGTGGGACAAGCTCAACGACGACCAGAAGAAGCTGATGCTCGAGACGGTCAACGTCGACGCCGACCGGCTCACCCGGCTGATCGCCGAGCTTCTCGACGTCGCCCGCATCGACACCGGCCGGCTGTCGCTGTACCCGCGCCCGCTGGACTTCCGGGCCGCGGTGGACCGGGTGGTCGCCTCGGTCAGCGCGGGCACCGGCCGGGAGATCGTCTTCGACGTCGACGGCGAGCTGCCCCTGGTGCACGCGGACCCCGACAAGTTCGCGCAGGTGGTCACCAACCTCGTCGACAACGCGATCCGGCACGGCGAGGGCGCGGTCCGGCTGACCGCCGCGCCGATCCGCAGCGAGGCGCAGTACGACGGGGTGCTGCTGCACGTCGACGACGAGGGCGACGGGATCAGCCCCTCGATCCGCAGCCGGGTGTTCACCAAGTTCTGGAAGCACGGCACCCGGGGTGGCTCCGGGCTGGGGATGTACATCATCCACGGCCTGGTCAACGCGCACGGCGGCACCGTGGAGATCGACGACTCGCCGGCCGGCGGCGCCCGGGTGAGCATCCTGTGGCCCGCGGAGGACCGCCGGGCCGAATAGGTTCGCGGGCGCTCGGCCGCACTTCCTAGACTGACCAGCGCACGACCGCGCCCCCGAGGCCCGAAAGGCGACGATGTCCGGCCCCAACACCGACTACGACCCGGTCGAGGTCACCCCGCTCAAGCCCGAGGAGGTCGACGCCATGCGCGCGGCCGCCCTCGCCGCGGTGGCCGAGGCCGGCGACCTCGACGCGCTCAAGCGCGTCCGCGCCGAGCACGCCGGCGACCGGTCCCCGCTCGCCCTGGCCAACCGGGAGATCGGGGCGCTGCCGCCCCAGGCCCGCAAGGAGGCCGGGATGCGGGTCGGCCGGGCGCGGCGCGCGGTGTCCGAGGCGATCGCCGAGCGGCAGGTCGTCCTCGAGGCCGAGCACGAGGCCCGGATGCTGGTCGAGGAGACCGTCGACGTCACGCTGCCGTGGGACCGCACCACGCGCGGGGCGCGGCACCCGCTGACCACGCTGCAGGAGCTGGTCGCCGACGTGTTCGTCGGGATGGGCTGGGAGGTCGCCGAGGGTCCCGAGCTCGAGGCCGAGTGGCTGAACTTCGACGCGCTGAACCTCGGCCCGGACCACCCGGCGCGGACCATGCAGGACACCTTCTGGCTGGAGCCCGCCGACGGGGGACTGGTGCTGCGCACGCACACCTCGCCGGTGCAGGCGCGCACGATGCTGTCCCAGGAGCCGCCGATCTACGTCGTCTGCCCGGGCCGGGTGTTCCGCACCGACGAGCTCGACGCGACACACACGCCGGTGTTCTCCCAGGTCGAGGGTCTCGTCGTCGACAAGGGCATCACGATGGCGAACCTCAAGGGCACCCTCGACCACTTCGCCGAGTCGATGTTCGGCGAGGGCATCACGACCCGGTTCCGGCCGTCGTACTTCCCGTTCACCGAGCCGTCGGCCGAGGTCGACCTGGTCTGCTTCGTCTGCCGCGGGCGCGAGCCCGACGTCGAGTCCTGCCGCACCTGCAAGGGCGAGGGCTGGATCGAGTGGGGTGGCTGCGGGGTGGTCAACCCGCGGGTGCTCACCGCGTGCGGCATCGACAGCGAGGTCTACAGCGGGTTCGCGTTCGGCATGGGCCTGGAGCGCACGCTGATGTTCCGGCACGGCGTGGCGGACATGCGCGACATGGTCGAGGGCGACATCCGGTTCACCACGGCGTTCGGGACGGAGATCTGACGTGAGGGCCCCGCTTTCCTGGATCCGCGAGTACGTCGACCTGCCGGACGACGTGACCCCGCAGGACCTCGCGCACCGGCTGACCGCGCTCGGGCTGAAGCTCGAGGCGCTGCACCACCCGGGCGCCGACGTCGAGGGACCCCTGGTCGTCGGCCGGGTGCTGTCGTTCGAGGACGAGCCGCAGAAGAACGGCAAGGTGATCCGCTGGTGCCGGGTCGACTGCGGCCCCGAGCACGGTGAGCACGGCATCGTGTGCGGCGCGCACAACTTCGCCGTCGACGACCTCGTGGTGGTCTCGCTGCCGGGCGCCGTGCTGCCGGGCGGGTTCGCGATCTCCGCGCGCAAGACCTACGGCCACGTCTCCGACGGGATGATCTGCTCGACGCGTGAGCTCGGCACCGGCGACGACCACGACGGGATCCTGGTGCTCGACCCGCGCCTCGACGCCGACGCCAAGCCCGGTGACGACGCGGTCGCGCTGCTCGGCCTGCGCGACGACGTGATCGAGTTCGAGATCAACCCCGACCGCGCGTACGCGCTCTCCCTGCGCGGGGTGGCCCGCGAGGCCGCGATCGCCTACGACGCGACGTACCGCGACCCGGCGCACCGCGATGTGCCGCAGCCGAACGAGAGCGGCTACCCGGTGCGGGTCGAGGCCGCCGACGGCTGCCCGGTCTTCGTGGCGCGCACCGTCACCGGGTTCGACCCGACCGCGCCGACGCCGCGCTGGATGGCGCGCCGGGTGCAGCTGGCCGGCATGCGGCCGATCTCGCTGGCCGTCGACGTCACCAACTACGTGATGCTCGAGCTCGGCAACCCGATCCACGGCTACGACGCCGACCGGCTCGACGGGCCGATCGTGGTCCGCCGGGCCGAGGCGGGGGAGAAGCTCACCACCCTCGACGGGGTGACCCGCGACCTGTCCACCGAGGACCTGCTGATCACCGACGGCAGCGGCCCGATCGGGCTGGCCGGCGTGATGGGCGGCGAGAGCACCGAGCTCAACGACGCCACCACCACCGTGGTGGTCGAGGCCGCGCACTTCGAGGCCACCGGCATCTTCCGCACCGCGCGCCGGCACCGGCTGCCCACGGAGGGCGCGAAGCGCTGGGAGCGCGGCGTCGACCCGCTGCTGCCGGCGTACGCCGCCGACCGGGTCGCGCACCTGCTCGTCGAGCACGGCGGGGGCCGCATCGACGACGGCGTGACGTACGTCGGCGGCCCGCCCGCGCAGCCGGAGATCGCCGCCGACCTCGACCTGCCCGCGCGGGTCACCGGCATGCCGATCGACCGCGACACGACGGTGCGACACCTCCGCACGGTCGGCTGCTCGGTCACCGTCGACGACGACGCCGGCACCCTCACCGCGCTGCCGCCGAGCTGGCGGCCCGACCTCACCGACCCCTACGACCTGGTCGAGGAGGTGGCCCGCATCGTCGGCTACACCGAGGTGCCCTCGGTGCTGCCGGCCGCACCGGCCGGCCGCGGGCTGACCCGGGCGCAGAAGCTGCGCCGCCGGGTCGGGTTCGCGCTCGCCGGGGCGGGCCTGGTGGAGGTGCGGTCCTACCCGTTCATCGGGCCCGCCGACTTCGACCGGCTCGGGCTGCCCGCCGACGACGTGCTCCGCGACACCGTGCGGGTGGCCAACCCGCTCTCGGAGGAGGCGCCGCTGCTCAGCACCACGCTGCTGCCCGAGCTGCTGCGCACCACCGCCCGCAACGTCGGCCGCGGCGCCCCCGCGGTCGCCGTCTACGAGACCGCCGCGGTGTTCCTGCCGACCGCCGACCACCGCAAGGCGCCGATCCTCGGCGTCGACCGGCGGCCCGACCAGGCCGACCTCGACGCGCTGCTCGCGGCGGTCCCGCGGCAGCCGCTGTTCCTGGCCGCGGTCCTGGCCGGCGACCGGCAGGCCTCCGGCTGGTGGGGCGCGGGCCGTCCGGTGTCCTGGGCCGACGCGGTCCAGGTCGTCCGCGACGTGGCCGCGGTGCTCGGGCTCGAGGTCGAGGTGGTGCAGGCGACCCGCGCGCCCTGGCACTCCGGACGCTGCGCCGAGCTGCGCGTCGACGGCCGGGAGATCGGGCACGCCGGCGAGCTGCACCCCGCCGTCTGCACCGCGTACGGCGTGCCGGCGCGCACCTGTGCCCTGGAGGTCGACCTCGGCTTCCTCGTCGAGCGCGCACCCGACGTCGTGCAGGCGCCGAACTTCTCGACGTACCCCGTTGCGAAGGAGGACGTCGCGCTCGTCGTCGACGCCGACCTCCCGCAGGCGACGCTGGCCGCCACCCTCCGCGAAGGCGCCGGCGTCCTGCTGGAGTCGCTGCGGCTGTTCGACGTCTACACCGGCGCGCAGATCGGCGCGGGCAAGAAGTCGCTGGCCTACGCGCTGCGGTTCCGCGCCCCCGACCGCACGCTCACCGAGGCCGAGACCGGCGCCGCCCGCGACGCCGCGGTCGCCCTCGCCGCCGAGCGCCACGGAGCCGTCCAACGCTGATGGCCAGCCGATGAACCCGGCGGGGGACGCCCCGGCGCTCACGCTCCTCGACGACGTGTGCTGGCGGGGCCGTCCGGTGCCGGGCGACCGGGCGCACACGCTGCTCGCCGCGCTGGCGCTGGAGCCCGCCCGCGGGGTGGCCGACGGCCGGCTCGTCGACGAGGTGTGGGGCGACGAGCCGCCGGCGAACCCCACCAAGGCGCTGCAGGTCCTGGTGTCGCGCACCCGCACCCAGACC
>JABFXA010000378.1 GCA_013361955.1 Nocardioidaceae bacterium | reverse complement strand
CCCTCGTCCGGGAGACCGCGACGCTGCTGCTGGCCGGCGGGCTCGACGCCGCGACCGTGTTCGTGCAGAGCCAGGTGCCCGCCCACGCCCAGCTCGCCTACCTGCTGGAGTGCACGGCGCACACCGGCGAGCTCGGCCGGATGATCCAGTACAAGGAGAAGGGCCGCGGCCGCGCGACCACGCGCGTCTCGCTGTTCACCTACCCGGCGCTGATGGCCGCCGACATCCTGCTCTACCGGCCGCAACGCGTGCCGGTCGGCGCCGACCAGCGCCAGCACGTCGAGCTCACCCGCGACCTCGCGCTGCGCTTCAACGCCGCCTACGGCCCGGTCTTCAGGGTCCCGGAGATCACCGTGCCGCCGGCCGGCGCGCGGGTGATGCGGCTCGACGACCCGACCCGCAAGATGGGCAAGTCCGCCGAGGACGGGCCCGGCGTCGTCCGGCTGCTGGACCCGCCCGACGTCGTACGCCGCAAGGTCGGGCGCGCGGTGACCGACTCGGACACCGGGCCGGACGCGGTGCGCGCCGCGGCGGGCAAGCCGGGCGTCACGAACCTGCTCGACGTGCTCGCCGCCTGCGGCGGGTCGGCGGACGGCCTGACGACGTACGGCGGGCTCAAGCGGGCCGTGACCGACGCGGTCGTGGCGGTGCTGGAGCCGGTGCAGCGGCGGTACGCCGAGCTGGCCGCCGACCCCGGCCGCGTCGACGCCGCCCTCGACGCCGGGGCGGCCCGCTGCCGACAGGTGACCGCGCCGGTGCTCGCCGACGCCCAGGCCGCGATGGGGCTCTGACGCTCGGTTCGTGTGCTCGGGTCGTGTGCTCGGGTCGTGTGCTCGGGTCGTGTGCTTCAGGACGCGCCATGGCGCGTCGTCGGGCACACGACCCAGGCACACGACTCAGGCACACGACTGCCACGCAGCGTCGAGCCCGCGGCGGAACCGCTCAGGAGCCCTCGGCCAGCGCCCGGGAGCGATCGCGGGCGGCCTCCATGGCGGCGAGGAAGGCGGCACGGACCTTGTGGATCTCCAGCTCGCGGAGCGCGGCCGCGGTGGTGCCGCCGGGCGAGGTGACCTGCTCCCGCAGCACGACGGGGTGCGTGCCGGTCTCGCGCAGCATCTTCGCCGACCCCACGACGGTCTGGACGACGAGCTCGGTGGCGGTCGCGCGCGGGAGCCCGAGGTGAACGCCGGCCTCGATCATCGACTCGACCACGAAGAACAGGTACGCGGGCCCGGAGCCGGAGATCGCGGTCACGGCGTCCTGCTGCCGCTCGGGCACCCGGATCACGCGGCCGGTCGAGGCGAGCAGCGACTCTGCCTCGGCGAGGTCCGCGTCGGAGCAGTGGGAGCCGGGCGAGATCGCGGCCATGCCCTCGTCGACGAGTGCCGGGGTGTTCGGCATGACCCGCACCACCGACACGCCGTCCGGCAGCCGCGCCTCGATGAACGCGGTGGTGATGCCGGCCGCGAGCGAGACGACCAGCTGACCCGGGCGGAGCTCGCCGCTGATCTCGTCGAGCACGGTGGCCATGTCCTGCGGCTTGACCACCAGCGCCAGCGTGTCCGCCTTGCGGGCCGCCTCGACGTTGGACACCACGGTGACGCCGTACCGCTCCTCGAGCTCGGCCGCGCGCTCGGCCCGCTTCTCCCCCACGAGCAGGTCGTCGACGCGGCGGCCGGCGCGGACCAGGCCGGAGAGCAGGGTCTCGCCCATCACCCCGGCACCGAGGATGGCGGTCTGGGACATCTCGCCTACTTCCGCGGCGCGGGCCGGACCGGCCGCGCCGACATCACTTCCGGGTGATCACCTCCGGGTGATCACTTCTTGGAGATCAGGGACCTCAGGAAGAATGTCAGGTTCTGCGGACGCTCGGCGAGCCTTCTCATCAGGTAGCCGTACCACTCCAGGCCGTAGGGGATGTAGACCCGCACCGTCTCCCCCGCCCGGGCCAGCCGGCGCTGCTCGTCGGGGCGGATGCCGTAGAGCATCTGGTACTCGTAGCTGCCCGGCTCGCGGCCGTAGCGGCTGGCCAGCGACGAGGCGATCTCGACCATCCGCGGGTCGTGGGTCGCGATCATCGGGTAGCTGGCGCCCGCGAGCAGCACCTTGAGGCAGCGCACGTAGGACTTGTCGATGTCGAGCTTCTCCTGGAACGCGACCGACTCGGGCTCGAGGTAGGCGCCCTTGCAGAGCCGCACCCGCGAGCCCTCGTGCGCCAGCGCCCGGCAGTCGTCCTCCGTGCGGCGCAGCGCGGCCTGGAGGACGGCGCCGGTCTCGGGGAAGTCCTTGCGCAGCTCGCGCAGCGTCGCGAGGGTCGCGTCGGTGGTGGTGTGGTCCTCCATGTCCAGGGTGACCGTGGTGCCGGCGTTGCGGGCCGCGCGGCAGATCGTGCGCGCGTTCTCCAGCGCGATGTCGTGGCCGTCGCCGGGGAGGTACTGCCCGATCGCGCTCAGCTTGACCGACACCTCCGCGTTCCGGGTGAGGCCGCGGGCGGCGAGCCGCTCCAGCACCTCGAGGTAGGCGTGCACGGTGGCGTCGGCCTGGGCGCGGTCGGTGGTGTCCTCGCCGAGGAAGTCCAGCGTGACCCGCAGCCCGTCCTCGACCAGGCCGGCCGTGGCGTCGACGGCGGAGTCGGTGGTCTCACCGGGCACGTAGCTGTGCACGATCCCGGCCGAGACCGGCATGGTGCTGACCATCTGCTTGACCGCGGCGCTGCGGGCGAGGAGCAGGAGCGGCTGACGGAGGAGCGACATGGCGCTCAGGCTACGTGCCGGGCGCGCGGCACCGGGAGCCGAGGTGGGTGCCGGCCGGCCGGGGTGCCGCCGTGCTTGCGTCAGGGAGTACGCCGCCGCAGCGTCGCGGCGCCGAGGGCGAGCACCGCGACGGCGTACGCCGCCACGATCGCCAGGTCGCGCCAGACGTCGGCCGTCGCGCTCGTGCGCGTCAGCGTCTGCATGGCGTCGACGGCCCAGCTCAGCGGCAGCACGTCGCTGATCGCGTGCAGCGTGTCCGGGAGGAGGTCGCGCGGCACGAACAGCCCGCACAGCAGGAACTGCGGGATCACGAGCGCCGGCATGAACTGCACCGCCTGGAACTCGGTGTCGGCGAACGCGCTCACGAACAGGCCCAGCGCGGTGCCGAGCACGGCGTCGACGATCGCGACGACCGCCAGCAACCAGACCGGCCCGCTGATGTCCAGGCCGAGGACGCCGACGCTGAGGCCGACGGCGACGGCGGCCTGGACGGCGGCCACCAGACCGAAGGCGAGCGCGTAGCCGAGCAGCAGGTCGAGCTTGCCGGTCGGCATCGAGAGCAGCCGCTCGAGCGTGCCGCTGCTCCGCTCGCGCAGCGTGGTGACGCTGGTGACCAGGAACATCACGACGAACGGGAAGACCGCGAGCAGGGCGGGGCCGACCGAGTCGAAGACGGGGGTGTGGCGATACATCCACCACAGCAGCGTGATCAGCACGCAGGGGACGACGAGCATCATCGCGACGGTGCGGGGGTCGCGGCGCAGCTGGCGCATCACCCGGCCCGCCACGGCGAGGGTGATCCGGCCGCTCATGCCGCCGCCTCCCTCACCAGGGCCAGGAAGGCGCCCTCGACCGTGCGGGCCGCCGCGTGGCCCTTGATGTCGGTCGGGCTGCCGTCGGCGATGATCCGGCCGTCGCGCATGAGCAGGAGGCGGTCGCAGCGCTCGGCCTCGTCCATGACGTGGCTGGAGACCAGCACGGCGGTGCCGGTCCCCCGTTCGGACGGGGTGTCGGCCAGCCGGTGGAACATCGCCCAGAGGTCCTCGCGCAGCACCGGGTCCAGGCCGACGGTCGGCTCGTCGAGCACCAGCAGCTCCGGCTCCCCGAGCAGCGCCACGGCCAGGCTGACCCGGCTGCGCTGGCCACCGCTGAGCCGGCCGACGACCCGGTCGGCGTGGTCGGCGAGGTCCACCGCGGCCAGCACCTCGTCGACCCGGCCGCGCCCCACGTCGAGCACCCGGGCGAAGAAGCGGAGGTTCTCGGTCACCGAGAGGTCGTCGTACACGCTCACCGCCTGGGTCACATAGCCGACCCTGGCCCGCAGCGGCGGGCTGCCGGCCGGCAGGCCGAGGACCGTGACGTCACCGCCGTGGGTGCGCTGCACGCCCACCAGCGCCCGCAGCAGCGTCGACTTCCCGCAGCCCGACGGGCCGAGCAGCCCGGTCACACCGCTGCCGACCGTCACGTCGAGCCCGTCCAGCACCGTCCGTCCG
>JABFXA010000465.1 GCA_013361955.1 Nocardioidaceae bacterium | reverse complement strand
GCTGCTGCGGCAGCCGCAGCCGCTCGAGACCGGCGAGCAGCGCGCGCGGCTCGGTGGTCGCCGCCACCAGCAGGCTGGCCAGCACGCCGAGGGTGCCCTTGGCCAGCAGCGCCCAGGCGCCGACCAGGCCGTGCTCGCTGACCGACACCCCGAGGACGTCGGTGCGCGGACCGGCCGCGACGAACGGCAGCAGCAGCGCGAACACCACGAACGGGATCTCGACGAGCATCCGCTTGCCGAGGTAGCGCGGCGGCACCTCGGAGACGGCGACGAGGGCGGCGAGTCCCAGCGCGTACGCCGCGTAGGCGAGGAACCAGTCACGGGGCGTCGCGACGACCAGCACCATGAAGGCCAGCAGCGCGACGAGCTTCACGTGCGCCGGAAGGCGGTGCAGCCACGAGTGCCCGTGGTAGTGCAGCTTGTGGCCGTGGCCCGCACCCACCGGCTCAGCGCTCCCGCTCGTCGACCAGCTCGCGCGGCTGGTCGGAGGTACGGCGACGGCGCAGCGCGAACGTGAGGCCGCCGGCGACGACCAGCACCACGACCGTGCCGACCACGCCGGCGAGGCCGCCGGAGAGCCGGCCGTCGTCGAGGCCCTTGGTCTCGTAGCCGGCGAACGGCCCCTGCTCGGCGCGGTGCTGCTCCTGGGCGGAGGAGAAGCCGTGGTCGGCGGCCACCCGGTTCAGGCCGTCGGGGCTGCTCGAGGCGTAGTAGCTGACGAAGCCGGCCAGCACCAGCACGACCAGCAGGCCGACGACCAGCACGGTGCGCGTGGAGACCCGCTTCACGCCGCGACCTCGCGGACCTCGAGGTCACGGGTGGCGAGCACCCGGCGGGCGCCGTAGACCAGGTCGGGGCGGACCGCGACGATGCTGCCGACCGCCAGGAAGGTGATCACCGCCTCGCCGATCCCGATCAGCGAGTGCACGCCGACCATCGCGGCGGTGAGGCTGCCGAGCGGGATGTCGACGGTGCCGCCGACGGCGTACAGCAGCACGAAGACGAAGGCGGCCACGGGCACGGAGACCAGGGCGCCCACGGCCGCGGCCGGCGCGACCATGGACAGCCGCTTCGGCAGCACCGCCTGGAGTCCGCGGAAGACCAGCCAGCCGACCACGACCGTGACCAGGCCCATCAGCACGATGTTGGTGCCGAGGGCGGTGATGCCGCCGTCCGCGAAGAGCAGGCACTGCACCAGGAACACCACGCTCATGCACAGCAACCCGGTCGCCGGGCCGACGAGGATCGCCGCGAGCGCGCCGCCGAGCAGGTGCCCGCTGGTGCCGGCGGCCACCGGGAAGTTCAGCATCTGGGTGGCGAAGATGAACGTCGCGACCAGGCCGGCGAGCGGGGCGGTGCGGTCGTCCAGCTCCTTCTTCGCGCCGCGCAGGGCCACGGCGACGCCGGCGGCGGCGACGGCACCGGTGGCCATCGAGGTCGGCGCGTCGAGGAAACCGTCTGGCACGTGCATGGGGCGCCTCCTGGGGCCGGCGGACATCTCACCCTAGGCGCCGGAATCCGGTTGTTGCAAGTGATGTGCAACAACGGCTGGTTCGCCGGCGATCGGACCCCGGTTGCGGCTTCTGGGCCATCTGCACCGTTCCGCAAGGTTTCCCCAAGTTCTTTACGAGACGGTCTGGTACGCACCTTCGCGCCGGCGCCAGCACGTTCCGGCGATCCATCCCGTCGTCTCTGTGGGGAGAGCGATGTCCACCAGCTCCGTCGTGCCTGCTCCTGCCGTGCTGCGACGCCGCGGCCGTACCGTCCTGGGCGCACTTCTCGCCGTCGCGTGCGTGCTCGTGGGGATGGCCGCTCCGGCCACCGCCGCCGTCGACGGCCTCCGGGTCGGCCCGGTCGACCCGTCGACGTCGTACCCGATGTGGGTGCAGACCTCCGACGGCACCCGTCTCGACCTCTGCCTCGACGACCCGTCCTGCCTCGGCACCCGGGCCGCGCTGACCCCGCCGGACGGCGAGGCGTTCTGGTACAACGCCACCGCGACCGTGAACGGCTCGGGCGCGACCGGCCTGGTCGAGATGGCCACCGAGGCGGCGTTCGCCGCGGCCGGCCCCGACCAGCAGATGGCCTTCAACCGGCTGCGGATCCGGCTGGACGTGAACACGCCCGGCACCTACGAGGTCCGCTACCCCTACGGCACCAAGACGTACGTCGTGGACGCGATCGACGCGAAGACCCACGAGATCAACGACACCCAGGACATCGGCTGCCTGACCCCGCCGTGCGGCGACTTCGCCGACCTCGCGGACACCGGCGCCGACAACATCTTCGGGTCGTTCCTGCGATGGGACCCGGCCGTGGCCCCGGCCGCCCCGGAGGGCTTCCTCGGCGACGGCCTCACCGAGCACACCGTCGTGGGCAGCCCGATCGACCGCAACTACGTCGACGTGGTGCGGGTGAAGGACGCCCAGGGCACGGAGCTCGCGGACCCGCAGGTCGACGCGCACGTGACCACGTTCGCCGTCCAGGGCCGGATCGCGCGGCCCACCGTGCTGGCCAGCCCGGCCGGCGGCTTCTTCGCCGGGCCGGTGACCGTCTCGCTGATGGGCAGCGAGCCCGACGCCCAGGTCTGGTACACCGACGACGGCAGCGCGCCCGCCGACGACAGCGGCGCGGTCAGCCCGAGCGCGAAGCAGTACACCGGCCCGCTCACGCTGAGCAGCACCACCACGATCAAGGCCGTGAACGCCGCCGACGGCAGCGTCGTCGCGGACCCGGTGACGCACCAGCCGTCCAAGGCGAGCTCGGACACCTACACGATCGACACCGAGGCCCCGACCCTCACCGCGACACCGGACAGCGGTGCCTACGGCTCGGCCCCGGTGCTGACGCTCACCGCGAACGACAACGCGGACCCGGACACCAGGATCTTCTACACCCACGCGCTGGTGGCGCCGGGCGGCGAGGACCCGGCCGACCCGACCACGGACAGCACCCGCTACACCGGCCCGGTGCCGGTGAACGGCAACGCCGACGGCCTGGTCAACGTGTTCAAGGCGATCGCGGTGGACGGTGCGGGCAACACCTCCGCCGTCGTGCGCCGCGCGTACGACGTCAGCGCGCCGGCGGTGCACGCCAACCCGGCGGGCGGTTCCTACGTGACAGCGCAGGACGTCCGGCTGATCGCCTCCGACGAGGCGGCCCGGATCTACTACACGACCGACGGCTCGCAGCCGGCCGGGGACGCCGACGGCAACCCGGCCGACGGCTCCACGACGTACACCAACGACCCGATCCGGCTGACCGGCGACACCACGCTCAAGTTCGTCGCCGTCACCGCGGGCGGCTCGTCGACGGTGATCACCGAGAAGTACCTGATCGACATCCCGGCGAACCGGCCCACGGGTGCGCTGGGCTCGGTGAGCCCGGTCGACAGCTCCACCGGCTACCCGTTCTGGTTCGGCGACAAGGGCGACACCGCGTCCGGGTCGGACCCGGTCCGGCTCGAGCTGTGCCTCGACGACCCGCTGTGCCCGGTGGTCGGCGACAAGCCCGACCCGTCGGCTCCGGCGTCGCTGCCGGACAACTTCCCGGACGAGTCGTTCTGGTGGTCGGCGGAGTCCGCGATGGACCTGCCCACCGGCGCCAGCGCGCTGCTGGTGCTCTCCCAGGAGGCGGCGTTCGGCGGCGCCGGCACCGTGCTCCCGGACCAGCAGATCGCGTTCGCCCGGCTGCGGATCCGCCTCGACGACGTGACGCCGGGTGAGACCTACACCGTCACCACGCCGTACGGCGTCGACCAGGTGACGGCCGACGACCGCGGCCGCGCCCGGATGACCGAGGACATCGGCTGCCTCGCGTCGCCCTGCGACTTCAAGCAGGCGCTGGACGGCCGCGTCGGCCCGTTCCTGCGGTGGGACCCGAACGTCGCCCCGCAGGCGCCGGCCGGCTACATCGGCAACCCGCTGGTCGAGCACGCCGTGGTCGGCAGCCCGCACGGCACCAACTTCTTCCGGGTCGAGGGGCCGGGGATCGGCGGCGCCGGCGTGGACCGGGTGCAGAACGACCTGTTCACGGTGCAGGGCCGGATCGCGCAGCTGCGGGCCACTGCGGCGCCGGGCGGTGACCTGTACAGCGACCCGCAGGACGTGCAGATCCGCGCGTCCTTCCCGGACGAGGCCCGGATCGTCTACACCACCGACGGCACCGAGCCGACGGTGGACGAGAACGGCCAGCCGACGGGTACGTCGGAGGCCGGCCCGGTCCCGGCCAGCGGCGACATGGACGCCTCGACGACCGTCACGGTCGGCTCGGGCACCACCACGCTGAAGTACCTGGCGGTCGACCTGACCGACGCCACGCACACCAGCCAGGTGTACACCGAGACCTACCACGTCGACGGCGCGCTGCCGACGGTCACCGCCAGCCCGAGCGCGGCCAGCTCGCCGTTCGCGGGCGGCCAGACGGTGCACCTCACCGCCCGGCTCGGCGGCACGCCGATGGAGAGCCAGCCGGCGATCTACTACACCACCGACGGCACCGTCCCGAAGCTGGTGGACGGCGACCTGGCCGGGAGCACGCTGCGCTACGACGACGCGACCGGCTTCCGGGTCGGCCGGCCGACCACGGTCAAGGCGTTCGCGCTCAGCGAGCTGGGCACGCCCGGCCCGGTGGCGACGTTCCGCTACGTGATCCAGAACCTCGCGGACGCCGGCCCGGTGGACCCCGACAACGGGTTCCCGCAGTGGTACCAGGACTACGGGGACGCCTCGCGCGGCCTCGACCCGGAGCGGCTGGTGCTCTGCATCGACCCGGCCGACGCGAACTGCCCGGTCGTCGGCGCCCTGCCCGACCCGACGCAGCCGGTGTCCTTCCCGGACAACTTCCCGGACGAGGCGTTCTGGTGGTCCGGAGACGCGACGTTCACCACGCCCAGCGGCGACCGCGCCCGCCTGGTGCTGTCCTCGGAGGCGGCGTTCGCGAACGGCGCCCCGAAGGCCGGTGACCAGATCGCGTTCGGCCGGATCCGGGTCCGCATCCCCGGGCTGGTCCCCGGGGCGACGTACCGGATCGTGCACCCGTACGGCGTCGTGGAGCTGACCGCCGACGAGACCGGTGTCATCAACGCGACCGACGACTCCGGCTGCCTGGCCGGCCCGTGCGACTTCCGCGAGATGCTGCAGGCGCCGATCGGCCCGTTCCTGCGCTGGGACTCCGGCGCACCCGCGGGCTACGTCGGTGACGGCGGCACCCCGCACACGGTGGTGGGCAGCCCGCTCGGCACCAACGAGTTCACGGTCGACCAGGTCACCGACGGCACCGGCGCCGCCCTGGCGGTCCCGGAGCGCGTGGGCAGCACCGACCTGTTCACCGTGCAGGGCAAGGAGTACGGCGGCCTCGCCGTCTCCGCCAGCCCGCGCGGCGGCCTGTCGAACGGTCCCCGGACCGTGACGCTCACCGCGAGCGACACGGCGGCGACGATCCGGTACACGCTGGACGGGACCGACCCGACCGCGGACTCCGGCACCGTCTACGACGGCCCGGTGACGATCTCCGGCGAGGGCGTGCACGAGCTGCGCTTCCTGGCCACCGACGGCACCACCACGACCGCGGTGCGCACCGAGGTCTACACGATCGACCTCACCGCGCCGACGGTCTCCGCCAGCCCGGCGGGCGGCCAGATCAGCGGGCCGACCGGTGTCACGCTCTCGAGCCCCGACCCCGACGCGAAGATCTTCTACTCGCTCGACGGGTCGACCCCGACGGCCGCCACCGGCACGCCGTACACGGGTCCGGTCACGGTGGGCAAGAGCCTGACGCTGCGGGCCCGGGCGATCGACCCGGCCGGCAACGTCGGCACGAGCTCCTGGTCGTTCACGTTCGTGCCGCCGCCGGCGAGCACGCTCGCGGTCAGCAGCCCGACGGTGGCGACCGTCGCGGTCGGTGGTGCCACGGCGTTCACCGGACGGCTGACCGCCGACGGCCTCGGTGTCAGCGGGGTGCTGGTGCGGCTGCAGACCCGGGCGCTGCGGGCCACCGCGTGGAGCGACGTCGCCGGCCGGACGGCGACCACCGGGGCGACCGGCGGCTACCGGATCGCCGGGGTGGCCCCGGCGGCCACCGCCGACTTCCGAGTGGTCTTCGGCGGCGACTCGGGCGCGGGGGCGGCGCAGAGCGCGGTCCGGCGGGTGAAGGTCCGCGGCACCGTCGGGCTGCACACCCTGGTGTCCACGGTCAAGGAGGGCCGGAAGGTCACCTACTCCGGCACGCTGGCCCCGAAGCACACCGGTGCCCGGGTCACCGTGACGGTGCGCCGGCCGGGTCACCGGACGCGGACCGTCGAAGCCCGCGTCGACAGCCGGGGCCACTGGTCGGTCCGCACCAACGCACCGCACGACGCCGGCCGCTGGACCGTCGTCGCCCGGTGGGGCGGTGACTTCGACCACCTCGGCGACGCCAGCCCGGCCCGGGTGCTCCGCGTGGTCCGGCGCTAGCCGGCCCGCTGACCCGGACGCCCCCGCCGATCCCGGCGGGGGCGTCCGTGCGTCCCGGCCCGACCGATCCGCAGGAATTGGTAAAGAGATCCGTCGGCCTGCCGATCACGCGGACGCACCCGACGAGACGGACCTCCATGACCGCCGACCCCGCCCGCGCGACGCCGCTCGGCTCCGCCGTGCCCGTGTGGGCGGCTCTCGGCTGGGCCGGCATCCTGGACGCCTTCACCCTGGCGATCGCCGGCGCCACGCTGTTCTGGTACCACGAGGTCAGCCCGGCCCTGCCGACCTCGGTCACCGTCCCCGCGGTGCTGCTCGTGGTGCTCTGGGTGCTGCCGATGACCGCGCTGCAGACGGGGCGGGTCCGGCCCACCTGGATGCGGCTGTTCGCGGTCGGCCTCGGCGCGTACGCCGTCCCGGTCGCCATCGCGACGTACGCGCTGCTCACGGAGACCGTGGAGGAGGCGGCCCCGATGGTGCTCGTCGGGTTCACGCTCCTGTCGGTGACCCGCGTCGCCCGCACCGCGGAGATGGTGCGCCAGTCCCGCAACGCCTCGCACCGCGACCCGCTCACCCGGCTGGCGAACCGACGGCTGTTCCAGGACCGGGTCAGGCTCGCGCTCGCCGACCCGGACCGCACCTGCGGGGTGATGTTCATCGACCTCGACGACTTCAAGAACATCAACGACTCGCTCGGCCACAGCGTCGGCGACGTGGCCCTCGCGGCCCTCGCCCGCCGGATCGAGGAGACCGTCCGGAGCAGCGACGTGGTGGCCCGGCTCGGCGGTGACGAGTTCGCCGTGCTGGTACACGACGAGCCCGTCGCCGGGCTGGCCGCGCTCGGCGAGCGCCTGGTCGCCCGGGTCGCCGAGCCGGTGGAGGTGGCCGGCCACCGGCTGCACCTGCACATCAGCGTCGGCATCGCGACCGCGGACGCCGGCACCGACTACGACGAGCTCATCCGGGACGCCGACGTCGCGATGTACGCCGCGAAGCGGGCCGGCAAGAACCGCCTCGCCGTGTTCGAGGGCGGGATGCTCGAGGACCGGCTGGACCGGCTGGACCTGGAGGCGGAGCTGCGCGCGGCCATCGACGCCGAGGAGCTGACGGTCGTCTACCAGCCGATCGTCGACCTGCGCACCGGTCGGGTCGACGGGGTGGAGGCGCTGGTGCGCTGGTACCGCGACGGCCGGCTGCAGCCGACCCAGGAGATGATCCAGGTCGCCGAGGAGACCGGTCTGGTGCTGCCGCTGGGCCGCTTCGTGCTCCGCGCCGCGGCCGCGCAGGCGCGCGCGTGGCGCCGGCAGGGCCTGCAGCTGAACATCGGCGTGAACGTCTCGGCGCTGCAGCTCGGCGACCCGGAGTTCCTGGACGCGGCGCGCGAGGCGGTCGCGGCCCTGGGCGACGAGCTGGTGCTGGTGCTCGAGCTCACCGAGTCGACGCTGGTCGGCGGCGACCGGGCGGCCGGCCTGGAGGACGCCGTCGAGCGGCTGCAGGAGCTCCGCGAGATCGGCTGCCGGATCGCGATCGACGACTTCGGCACCGGCTTCTCCTCGCTGGCGTACCTGACCAGGCTGCCCGTGGACATCCTCAAGCTCGCCGGTGGCCTGGTCACCGGCGTCGACCGCCGGGACCGGGACGCGTCGGTGGCCGCCGCCGTGCTCGGCCTGGCGTCCGCCCTCGACTACCTGGTGGTCGCGGAGGGCGTCGAGCACCCCGAGGAGGCCGAGGAGCTGCGCCGGCTGGGCTGCACGCTCGGGCAGGGCTACCACTGGGCCCGGCCGGCCTCGCCGGAGGACCTGCACCCGTACCTGACCACGTGGGGCCGCCGCCCGGGTGCCCCGGTGCCGCTCCCCGTCGCGGGCGTGGTCGCGGCCGGTTAGCCGATCACCGCGTGCCCCTGGAAGTCCCGCGGGTCGACGTGCGCGGTGCTGACCACCACCGGGTGGTCGCTGGTCCGCCGGTCGAGCCGGCCACGGTCCTCGACGTACCCGGTGAACCGCACGGCCAAGCTGGCGAAGATCCAGTCGACGTACCTCGGGTTGTCGGCCCGGCAGCGCCCGTCGCGGTGCGAGCCGCCGCGGGCGGCCCGCAGCGGCGCCCGGCCGGTCAGCGGGCAGAACGCCTGCTCGCGCTCGTTCATGTCACCGGTGAGGAACACCGGCAGCCCGCTGTCGTGGTGCAGCCGCTTGGCCAGCCGGGCCTCCTTGAGCAGGGCCTGCCGGCGCCAGTGGTCGTTGCTGCCGCGGGCGGCGTTGCTGGCCGGGTTGTGCACGTTGGCGAACCACGCCGTCGTCCCGGTCGCCCGGTTGCGCAGCTGGACCAGCGGCATGGCCCGCTTCCTGCCGCCGAAGTACGGGATCGTGAAGGTCCGCTTGCGCACCGCGGTCCAGCGCGACTTCTGCCAGGCCAGGGAGTTCTCGGAGTCGAGCCGCCGCTCGCCGGCGAGGCCGGGGTAGACCGCGAACCGGCCGTCGGTGGCGTTCCGGAAGGTGCGCAGCTGGTCGGCCTGCAGCTCCTGGAAGCCGACCACGGCCACGTCGTGCTTGCGCAGCAGCTTCACGGCCTGCCGCATCCGCTGCCGTCCGGAGGCGAAGCCGTCCGCGCCGCGGGTGTGGCTCGAGCCGAGCACGTTGAAGCTGGCCAGCCGCACCGAGGTCTCGGTGGGCGCGGCGGTGGGCGGCGCGGGGACGCCCGGCAGTGACGGGCCCCGCGGCAGGGCACCGGCCGCACCGGGGACGAGAGGGCCGCCGAGCACGGCGGCGGTCACGAGGGCGGCCAGACGCATGCTCCGAGAACGCATCGCTCGAACCTATGCGACACCCACCCAGGACGCGCAAATCGGGCGAACTGCCCATGGGGCGCCGCGTCAGGTGCCGAGCCGGGCCTCGGCGCGCTCCCGCTCAGTGTCGGTCAGCGCCCTCTTCGCCTGGCCGGCGGCGTCCCAGAGCACCACGACGGTGCGGGTCCGGGCCACCTCGCGGCCGTCGGCGGCGCGCATCGACTCCGCGAGCGTGAGGCTGGTGCGGCCGACCTTCTCCAGCGCGATCCGGGCGGTGACGGTGCGGTCGGCGAGCACCAGGCTGTCGACGTAGTCGATCTCCAGCCGGACGACCACGAACTGCTCGGGCCGGTCCAGGTGCAGCACCTCGCGGAAGAACTGGCTGCGCAGCTCGTCGAGGAGGGTGAGGTACTCCGCGTGGTACACGTGGCCGAACGAGTCCACGTCGCGGAAGCGCAGCGGCAGCGGCGACAGGTCGGTCACCCGGCGCACCCTACGACCGCGCCGAGAGCACGCACCAGACCGCCTTGCCGCGCTCCGTGGGGCGGGTCCCCCACCGGTCCGCGAGGGCGGCGACGATCTGCAGCCCGCGCCCGTGCTCGTCGTACTCGTCGGGGCGCAGCTTGCGCGGCTGGTAGACCTCGAGGTCGCGCACCTCGATCAGCACCTCGTGCGCCTCCACCCGGGCGCGCAGGTCGATCGGCGGCCGGCCATAGCGGACCGCGTTGGTGACCAGCTCGCTGGTCACCAGGGCCGCGTCGGCGACGAGCGGCTCCGGGACCGACCGGGCGACGAGGTACGCCGTGATCAGGTGCCGCGCCTCGGCCACCGCCTCGCGGACCGACTCGAGCCGCCGGGACAGCCCCTCGTCCTCCGAGGGCGGGTCGACGCGCGCGATCAGCAGCGCGACGTCGTCGTCCGGCCCCTCCGGCAGCATCTCCGCGACCAGCTGCTCCGGGACGCCCGCGACCGGGCCGACCAGGTCGCCCGCCCGCCTGGCCAGCGAGTCGATGCCCTTCTCGAGGTCCTCTCCGCGGCGCTCGACGAGGCCGTCGGTGTAGAGCACCACCCGGGTGCCGGGGCTGAGGCCGACCTCCCGCTGCCGGAGGTTGTACGGGCCCACACCCAGCGGCGGGTTGGCGTCGTCGGCCCCCACCGGCTCGCCGCTGCGGCCGGGCTCGACCACGATCGGCGGCAGGTGCCCGGCGTTGGCATAGCGGAGCACCCGGTCGGCCGGGTCGAACACGGCGTAGATGCAGGTGACGATCTGGTCCTCGCCGAGGTCGCGGACCAACCCGTCGAGGGACTCCAGCAGGTCGGCCGGCGGCAGGTCGAGCCGGGCGTAGGCGCGCACCGCCGAGCGCAGCTGGCCCATCACCGCCGCGGCCCGGACGCCGCGGCCCATCACGTCGCCGACCACCAGCGCCGTGCGGCCCCCGCCGAGCTCGATGACGTCGTACCAGTCGCCGCCGACCTGGGTGCCCTCGACGCCGGCCCGGTAGAAGGTGGCCACCTCGAGGTGGTCGAGGTCGAAGGTGTCCTGCGGCATCAGGCTGCGCTGCAGCTGGTCGGCGATCGCGTGCTCGCGGGCCGCGGCCTCGGCGTTCGCGGCGGCCATCGCGAGCGCCTCCTCGGCCGCGCGCCGCTCGGTGATGTCCTGCACCGAGCCGCGCAGCAGCGACGGCTCGCCGTTGTCGTCCTCGACGAGCTCGGCGTACACCGCGACCAGCACGGTCTCCCCGCTGGGTCGCAGCACCCGGGTCTCGAAGTGGATGTCGCGGTCCCCGCCGCCGACCTGATCGCGGACCTTGTCCTGGTCGTCGGGGTGCACCAGCCGGTCGATCAGCTCCTGCAGCCCGAGCGTGGTCAGGTCGTCGGGGGTGAGACCGACGATCCGGAGGTACTCGTCGGACGCCTCGACCCGGTCGGTGCGCAGGTCGATCTCCCACGACCCGACGCGGGCCAGCCGCTGCGCCTGGTCGAGCATCGAGCGGCTGCGCTCGAGCTGCCGACGGGTACGCCGGGCCCGGTCGAGCTCGAGGTTCGCCCGCACGCGGGCCAGCAGCTCACGCGCCGTGAACGGCTTCACCAGGTAGTCGTCGGCACCCGCGTCGAGGCCCTGCAGGGTGCCCTCCTCACCGGCGCGCGCGGACAGCATCACCACCGGGATACCCACCGTGACCGGGTCGGACTGCAGCGCGGCCATCAGCTCGAAGCCGTCCATCCGCGGCATCATCACGTCGGTCAGCACCAGGTCGGGCGACAGCTCCTTGGCCAGCGCCAGCCCCTCGAGCCCGTCGACGGCGGTGTGCACGACGTACTCGGAGGACAGCAGGCCGGCGACGTACTCACGGATGTCGGCGTTGTCGTCGACCACGATCACGCGGGGCGCGTCCGCGGCCGCCGGCGTCCTTCGCTCGGCCGGCTGCCGCTCGTCGCCCACCCAGTGCGCGGCCTCCGCGAGGAAGCCCTCGGCGGCGGCCAGCGCGGTGGGCGACGGCTCGGCGCTCGGCGCCGCGAGCTGCTCGGCGGGCAGGTGCGCCGTCCCGGTGCGCAGGCGTACGTCGACGCGGGTGCCGCGTCCCACCCGGCTGTGGGCGAGCACGTCGCCGCCGTGCAGGTGCACGAGCTCCGCGACCAGCGCGAGGCCGATGCCGGACCCCTCGTGGGTGCGCGAGCGGGCCCCGCTGATCCGGTGGAACCGCTCGAACAGGTGCGGCATCTCGTGGTCGGGGATCCCGGTGCCGGTGTCGATGACGCTCACCAGGGCGCTGCCGCCGTCGGGCACAACCCGCACCGTGACGCCACCCTCGAAGGTGAACTTGAGCGCGTTGGAGAGCAGGTTCAGCACGACCTTGGCCCACAGGTCGCGGTCGACGTACACGGGCTCGCCGAGCGGCTCGGCCTCGACGGTCAGGGTCAGCCCGAGCCGGTTCGCGGCGGTGTCGAACATGCTCACCAGCTCGCGCGTGTAGAGCGCCAGGTCGACGGGCTCGAAGCGGGCCTCGACCCGGCCCGACTCCAGGCGCGAGAAGTCCAGCAGCATGTTCACCAGCTTCAGCAGCCGGTGCCCGTTGCGGAGCATCACCGCGACCCGCTGCCGCTGCCGCGGCCCGAGCGGCTGCTCCTCGTCGCCGAGGGCGTCCTCGGCCGGCCCCAACAGCAGCGTGAGCGGGGTGCGGAACTCGTGGCTCACGTTGGTGAAGAAGTCGGTCTTGGCCTGGTCGAGCTCGGCCAGCTCCTCGGCCCGGCGGCGCTCGAACTCGTAGGCCCGCGCGTCGGTGATCTGCGCGGCGAGCTGGTTGGCGACGAGGTGGCAGAAGTCGCGGTAGTCGTCGTCGAGGTGCCGGAACGGGTTCAGCCCGACGACCATGAACCCGTAGGGGCGGCCCGGCATCCGCGCCACCAGCGGGAGCACCAGGGCCTGGTCGGGGCGTCGGTCCCACGCACCGGTCGGCAGGTCGGGGAACCGGTCGCCGAGGTCGGGCAGCAGCACCGACTCGCCGGCCAGCGCCTGCGCGACCGGCCACGACCCGGCGTCGTCAGCGGTCAGCTCGTGAGGCACCCGGTCGAGAGCGCCGTCGAAGCCGCTGGACGACGCGATCCGGGCGACGTCCGCGTCGTCGTCGAACAGGTAGGTCAGCGTGAACGGCAGGTCCCGGTCACTGCGGGCCAGCTCGGTGGCGGCGGCCGAGAGCGCCTCCGCGACGGTGAGGTTCGAGGTGCGCCGGGCGCCGAGGTCTCGCAGGGTCTGCATCCGCCGGTGCGCGAGGTACTGGTCGGTCTCCTCCTTGACCACGCAGAGCATCCCGGACACGGCACCGTCGTCGTCGTAGATCGGGCTGTAGGAGAAGGTGTGGTAGCTCTCCTCCGGGTAGCCGCTGCGCTCGAGGAACAGCATCAGCGACTCGTTCCAGGTCGCCTCGCCGGTCGACATCACCCGGTCGATGAGCGGCTCGACCTCGGCCCACACCTCCGACCACACCACCGGGGCGGGCTTGCCCAGCGCCCACGGGTACTTGTTCGCGAGCGTGTCGCGGCGGTAGGCGTCGTTGCAGAAGAAGGTCAGCTCCGGACCCCACGCCATCCACATGGCGAACCGCGACCCGAGCATCAGCCGCACCGCGGACTGCAGGCTGTGCGGCCAGGAATCGATCGGGCCGACCGCGGTCGCCGTCCAGTCGACGGCGAGGTAGGCCCGGCCGAGGTCGCCGCTGCGCAGGAAGGTGGCCTCCACCGGTTGCGTCCGCCTCCCCGCAGTCGTCCGAGACCTGCCCCCCGCTCACGTCGAGCGTGCCCGATTCTAGGGCGCGGGGCAGGGTGCGAGACACCGCACGGGCCGCGGGGTAGGTTCCGTGGCATGGCCGACACGGGGAAGCGGGCAGCGCCCGGGCAGGACACCCGGGCGACGCATGCGTTCGGGATCGACTTCGGCGGCAGCGGCATCAAGGGCGCTCCCGTCGACCTCGGCGGCGGCGACTTCGCCGACGAGCGGCACCGCATCGACACGCCGCAACCGGCCACCCCGGAGGCGGTGGCCGAGGTGATGCGCGAGCTCGTCGAGGAGGCCGACCTGCCCGACGACGCCGCGGTCGGGGTCACGGTCCCGGCCGTCGTACGCCGCGGCACGGTGCTGTCCGCCGCGAACATCGACCCGGCGTGGATCGGCACCGACGCCGACAAGCTGTTCACCTCGGCGCTGGAGCGGTCGGTGCACGTGGTCAACGACGCCGACGCGGCCGGCTACGCCGAGGTGCGCTACGGCGCCGCGAAGGACCAGTCGGGGCTGGTCATCGTCACCACGCTCGGCACCGGCATCGGCTCCGCCCTGGTGTTCCAGGGCCACCTGGTCCCGAACACCGAGCTCGGTCACCTCGAGATCGACGGCCACGACGCCGAGAAGCGCGCCGCGAACAGCGCCCGCGAGAAGAAGGACCTGAGCTGGGAGGAGTGGGCCGAGCGGCTCACCGTCTACTACCGCACGGTCGAGATGCTGTTCTCCCCCGACCTGTTCGTGGTCGGCGGCGGCGTCAGCAAGAAGGCGGACCGGTTCCTGCACCTGATCGACGTGCAGACCCCGATGGTCCCCGCCGAGCTCGGCAACCGTGCCGGCATCGTCGGCGCCGCGCTCCTCGCCCAGCAGGAGAAGGAGGGGCTCACGCCCCCCACCGCCCTCTGACGAGCGCTCGCCTGCACGACTTCGCGCTGCACAAACCTGCGGGTGTCGACCCGCGTCGAGCCGCCCTAGGTTCACGAGTGGCCGGCATCGGGGCCGGCCCCGAACCGAAGGTCGACCGCCATGGCTCTCCGCCCGCGTCCCCTCCTCCTGCTGCTCGCCCTCGCGCTCGGCCTGCCGCTCGCGGTGCTCGGCGCCGTCGCGCCACCGGCCCGCGCCGACGGCCCCGGGACCGGCACGCCCTGGGTGGTCACGGTCGGCGACTCCTACATCTCCGGGGAGGCCGGGCGCTGGGCGGGCAGCTCGAACGCGTCCCCCTCCCGGGCGGACGCGCTCGGCCCGACGGCGTACGCCGACAACGCGGCGGGCACCGGGGAGCAGATCGCCCGCTGCCACCGCAGCAAGGCCGCCGAGGCGTACGTCGGCGGCGGCGTGAACGGGCTCAACCTGGCCTGCTCCGGCGCGAAGACGTCGACGTTCACCGACGGCAACGGGTACTTCAAGCCCGGCCTGGACTTCTACGACGACGGAGCAGGCCACCAGGGCCAGGCGCGGATGCTGCAGACCTTCGCCACGGGCCACAACGTGCGCATGGTCGTGGTCTCGATCGGCGGCAACGACTTCGGCTTCGGTTCGATCGTGCAGCAGTGCGTGGTCGACTTCCTCACGTCGCCGTCCTGGGCCAAGGACTACTGCCACGACGACAGCTCGGTCACCGCGAACTTCACCAGCGCGAACGTGACCGCGGTGCGCGGCCGGATCGCCACGGCGTACGCCGACGTCCGGCAGGCGATGCGCAACGCCGGGTACCCCGACTCCGCGTGGACGCTGCTGGTGCAGACCTACCCCTCGCCGCTGCCGAACGGCGCCGGCATCCGCTACTCGCAGAGCGGCTACTCCCGGCAGAGCACCGGCGGCTGCGGCTTCTGGAACGCCGACGCCGACTGGGCGAACGCCACCGCCCTGCCCACCATCAACGCCGCGGTCACCGGCGCCGCGGGCCAGGCCGGCCTGACCAACAGCCGCACCCTGGACCTGGCGACGGCGTTCAACGGCCGGCGGCTGTGCGAGAGCACGGTCGGCCTGTACGAGGAGAAGGGGCTGTCCTCGTGGACGGCACCGGGCGCGGTCGACCAGACCGAGTGGGTCAACCAGATCCGCACGGTGAGCACGATCGGCAGCAACAGCCCGTACTACGTCCAGGAGTCGCTGCACCCGAACTACTGGGCGCAGCTGGCCACCCGCTCCTGCGTCCGGCAGGCCTACAACGGAGGCACGCCCCGCGGTGGTGCCTGCGCGATCGCGGGCACCGGGCTCGTCGGCGGCGAGCCGCGGATGGTGCTGCGCTGACCTGAGTAGCGGTACCTAGGCGCGGCGAGTACCCGAACGCCTGCGCGGCGCCTGACGGTTCTGGCGCAATGGAGCCATGACCAGGTACGCCGACCCGCACCGCTGCCCCGACTGTCGCGGGCCCATCGTCCACGGCGCGGCGACGTGCCCCTCCTGCGGACTGCTACTGACCGGGAAGACCGCGCTCGACTTGTTCTCCGTGCTCACCCGCGCCGATACCCTGCTCGCCACGCTCCGCGCCGCCTCGACGCCCCAGCCGGCCGCCGCGGCACCGGCCACCGCCGCGCCGCTCGACCTCGCCCCGATGCCGGTGCAGCACCGCGAGGTCGCCCCGGCACGCGGGCTGAGCGCGCCGTCGGTCCCGCGGATCCTGCTGGGGCTGGGCGCGCTCTGCCTGCTGGTCGCGGCGCTGGTCTTCCTCGCCGTCACCTGGTCGGTGCTGGGCGTGGGCGGCCGCACCGCGACGCTGGTCGGGTTCACTGCGGTGGCGGCCGGGCTCTCCGCCTGGACCGGGTCGCGAGGCCTGCGCGCCGCGACCGAGTCGCTCGCGCTGGTGGCCTACGGACTGCTGGTGCTCGACGTGGTCGGAGCCGACCACGCGGGCTGGTTCGGCGACCTGTCCACGCCCGGCCTGCTCGCCCTGGTCGGCGCGGTGCTCGCCGGCACCG
>JABFXA010000366.1 GCA_013361955.1 Nocardioidaceae bacterium | reverse complement strand
GGGCGCGCGCGAGCAGCAGCCACGGGTCGCGGACCAGCACGCCGTCGGGCACCGCCGACGCCCAGTCGCACCGCTCGGCCAGCACCGCCTCGCCGTGGTGGCCGAGGATGTCGCGGACCGAGGCCCAGTCGGCGACCCGCGCGACCACGCGCACCGCCTCGGCGTACTCACCCTCGGCGCGGAGCAGGGTCGCGGCCCGCCGGTAGTGCTGCCGGACCGCCGGTCCGGGCAGCGAGTCGAGGGTGTCCACCTCGAGCCGCAGCCGTAGGTCCTCGGGCAACCGGTAGCCGTCGTCGGCGCGCTCCAGCACGCCGTGCTCCTCGAGCTCGGCCAACGCCTCACGGGTCGTCGTCCAGCCGAGCAGCGCGTCGCAGCGCTCCGGCGTGATCCGCTCCAGGCAGGAGGTGGCGCGCAGCAGGTCGACCAGCCGGCCGGACAGCGCGGCCAGGTCGGGGCGGCGGGACCGCACGCCCAGGGCGACCTGGTGGCGCGCGCCGCCGGGGCCGCGCGAAGAGCCCTCGCCGTCTGTCACCCGAGCTCACGCTCCCATCGTCCGCGGGTACCCGTACCTGTACCGAGCCTCCCCCATTCGGCCGATGCATCGCAGACGTTTGGGGGAGTTTCCCCCAACCCAGGGGGCTGGTCTGGTCCGGTCGCGCCGCTTCGGACATACCAGGTAACACCCGGCGGCGACACAACGATGAGATAGGTCTCTCAAAGGGTGGCCCGCCCCTCACCGGTCCAATAGGTTGCGCTGCGTGAGTCTGAGGCTGGCCGTCGTGAAGGAGACCCGCGAGGGGGAGACGCGCGTCGCCATCGTGCCCGAGCTGGTCGGCAAGCTCACCGGCCTCGGGTACGACGTCGTCGTCGAGCCCGGCGCCGGCGCCGGGGCTCTGCACGACGACGAGGAGTACGTCGCCGCCGGGGCCCAGGTCGCCGAGACGCCCTGGGACGGCGCCGACGTCGTGGTGTCGGTGAACCCGGTCGACGCGTCCGTCGTACGCCGGCTGCCGGTAGGCACCGCGACCGTGTCGTTCCTGCCGGTCGGCGCGGTGCCCGAGCTGGTCGCCGACCTGCGCGACTGCGGCGTCACGTCGTTCGCGATGGAGCTGGTGCCGCGGATCTCGCGGGCGCAGTCGATGGACGCGCTGTCCTCGCAGGCGCTGGTCGCCGGCTACCGCTGCGCCGTCGTCGCGGCCGGGCTGCTGCGCCGGTTCTTCCCGCTGAACATGACGTCCGCCGGCACCGTGCCGCCCGCCGAGGTGGTGGTCCTCGGTGCCGGTGTCGCCGGCCTGCAGGCGATCGCCACCGCGAAGCGGCTCGGCGCCGTGGTCAAGGCCTACGACGTCCGCGCCGCCGCCGCCGAGGAGATCCGGTCGATGGGCGCGACCGCCATCGACCTCGAGCTGGAGACGCTCGAAGGGGCCGGCGGCTACGCCCGCGAGATGACCGAGGACCGGGCCGCCCGGCAGCGCGAGCTGCTCACGCCGTACATCGCCGCGGCCGACGCGCTGATCACCACCGCCGCGGTCCCCGGTCGCCGGGCGCCGATGCTGGTGACCCGGGAGATGGTCGAGCAGATGGGACCCGGGTCGGTGGTCGTCGACCTCGCCGCGGAGTCCGGCGGCAACGTCGAGGGGTCCGTGCCCGGCGAGGTGGTCCGCGTCGGCAACGCCCAGGTGTGGGGCGGCGCGAACGTGCCGGCCCAGATGCCCGGCCCGGCCTCCCGCCTCTACGCGCAGAACGTCGTCAACCTGGTCACCCTGATGACCCGCGCCTCCGACGACGGCACCGCCGCCTTCGCCCCCGACTTCGACGACGAGATCGTGGCCGGCGCGTGCGTGACGCACGACGGCGCGATCCGCCACGAGCCCACCCGCACCGCGATCGAGGGCGAGGTCCCCGCATGAAGCACCCCACGCCGCTGCTCGCTGCGCTCGCCCGCTCACACCGACGAGGGATCCCCTCATGAGCGAGGCCGTGGTCTGGCTGACCATCTTCGTGCTCAGCGTCTTCGTCGGCATCGAGGTGATCTCGAAGGTCTCCTCGACGCTGCACACGCCGCTGATGTCCGGCGCCAACGCGATCCACGGCGTCATCCTGCTCGGCGCCGTCCTGGTCACCGGGTCGACCGACAACACGCTCGCGCTCGTCGTCGGGCTGGTCGCGATCGTGCTGGCCGCGGTGAACATGGTCGGCGGCTTCGTGGTCACCGACCGGATGCTGCAGATGTTCACCCGCAAGAAGCCGGCCACCGCGAGCCGCGAGGAGGGCAAGGCCTGATGCCGGTCTGGGTGCAGCTGGTCTATCTGGCCTGCTCGGTGTGCTTCATCCTCGCCCTCAAGGGGCTGTCCGGTCCGCGCACCGCCCGCGCCGGCAACCTCATCGGCGCCGCCGCGGCCGTGGTCGCGGTGATCGTGCCGTTCGTGTACCTCGACCTGGACCACGTGCCGCTGATCGTGCTCGCGATCATCGTCGGCTCGGCCGGCGGCGTCGTCGGCGCCCGGCGCGTGCAGATGACCCAGATGCCGCAGATGGTGGCGCTGTTCAACGGCGTCGGCGGCGGCGCGGCCGCGCTGGTGGCCCTCCTCGAGCTGCACGAGGCGCAGGACGTCATCGACTCGGTCGGCTGGTTCACGCTCGCCGCGACCGCGTTCACGATCGCGGTCGGCTCGGTGTCGTTCAGCGGCTCGATCATCACCTTCGCCAAGCTGCAGGAGCTGATGACCTCGCGGCCGGTGGTCTTCCCCGGCCTCCCGGTGGTGTTCGGCGCCGGCCTGCTCGCCGCCGTGGTGCTGGCCGTCGTCGAGGTGCAGGGCGGCGCGATGTGGACCGGCGTGCTGCTGGCCCTGCTCGGGCTGCTCGTCGGCGTGCTGCTGGTGCTCCCGGTCGGCGGCGCCGACGTGCCCATCGTCATCTCGCTGCTGAACGCCTTCACGGGTCTCACCGTGGCCGCCGGCGGCTACGTGCTGTCGAACACCCTGCTGCTGGTCGCCGGCACCCTGGTCGGTGCCTCCGGTACCTTCCTCACCCTGCTGATGGCGCGCGCGATGGGCCGTTCGGTCGCCAACATCATGTTCGGCGCGCTGAAGGGCGGCTCCACGCTCGGCGCCGGCGAGGTCTCCGACCGGCCGGTGCGCTCCGCCGGCCCGGAGGACGTCGCGATCCTGCTCGGGTACGCCGGCAAGGTGATCATCGTGCCCGGCTACGGGCTCGCCGTCGCCCAGGCCCAGCACACCCTGCGCGAGCTGGTCGACGTGCTGGGCGACCGCGGCACCGTCGTCGACTACGCGATCCACCCGGTCGCCGGCCGGATGCCCGGCCACATGAACGTGCTGCTCGCGGAGGCCCAGGTTCCCTACGAGCAGCTCAAGGAGATGGACGACATCAACGGCGAGTTCAAGCAGACCGACGTGGTGCTCGTCGTCGGCGCGAACGACGTGGTGAACCCCGCCGCCAAGACCACCCCCGGCGCGCCGATCTACGGCATGCCGATCCTGAACGCCGACGAGGCGCAGCAGATCGTGTTCATGAAACGGTCGATGCGTCCCGGCTTCGCCGGCATCGAGAACGAGCTGCTCTTCGACCCCAAGACCACGCTGCTGTTCGGCGACGCGAAGGACTCGCTCGGCAAGCTGCTCTCGGCGGTCAAGTCGCTGTAGCCGTCGCCTGTAACGCCCAGTTACAGCACACCGGCATGTCTCGGTAGAATCCGGACAGGGGAGGGACCCGCAGACAGCCGCACACCGGACGTGCGGCAGGAGGTCTCAACGATGGCTGACGACAACGACCGGCTCGGCCGGCCCGATGGGCATCGCTACGACGCGCCCGAGAGCGACGAGGACCGTCGCTCCAAGAGCTGGGACTACCTGGTGCTGGGCATCCTGGTCGTGGTGATCCTGGTGCTCATCGCCACCGGCACGGTGCCGATCTTCGACTTCTGATCCGTGCGCCCGGCGGCGCCCTAGTCCACGACGCCGTACAACCGGTCCCCGGCGTCGCCGAGGCCCGGCACGATGTAGCCCTTGTCGTTGAGGCGCTCGTCCATGCCCGCGGTCACCACGCCGACCGGGATGCCGAGACCGTCGAGCTCCTTCTCGAGGCGCTCGCAGCCCTCCGGCGCGGACAGCAGGCAGATCGCGGTGATGTGGTCGGCGCCGCGGTCGACGAGGAACCGGATCGCCGCGGCGAGCGTGCCGCCGGTGGCCAGCATCGGGTCGAGCACGTAGCACTGCCGCCCGGACAGGTCGTCCGGCAGCCGCTCGGCGTACGTCGAGGCCTGCAGCGTCTCCTCGTTGCGGACCATGCCGAGGAACCCGACCTCGGCCGTCGGCAGCAGCCGCATCATCCCGTCGAGCATGCCCAGCCCGGCCCGCAGGATCGGCACCACCAGCGGCCGCGGGCTGGCCAGCTTGATGCCGGAGGCGTCGGCGACGGGGGTGCTCACCGCGACCTGCTCCACGCGCACGTCGCGGGTGGCCTCGTAGGCCAGCAACGTCACCAGCTCGTCGGCCAGCCGCCGGAACGTCGGCGAGTCCGTCTCCTTGTCGCGCAGCACCGTGAGCTTGTGGGCGATCAGGGGGTGGTCGGCGACGTGGATGCGCATGGCCGCCAACCTAGTGCGCGCCTCGACAGTGGTGCGAGGCCGGGCACTCTGTCACCATCGACAGTGGGCCTGACCGACCTGGGAGAGGTGGCGCCTGTGAGCGAGTTCGAGGCCAACGCCGAGAGCGTCGACTTCGCCCTGGTCGCCTACCGCGAGGAGGGCGTCTGGCAGGTCGAGGAGCTCGGTGTCGAGAAGGCCGCCGACCTCGACCGGCTGGCCACCGAGCTGCGCCGCTACCCCGGCGACGGCGGGTCGCTGGGCCTGGTGTCCGTCGACGAGGACTTCTTCCTGCTGGTGCGGGTGCTCGGCGCCGAG
The DNA here is from genome assembly GCA_013361955.1 of Nocardioidaceae bacterium. Taxonomy (GTDB): domain Bacteria; phylum Actinomycetota; class Actinomycetes; order Propionibacteriales; family Nocardioidaceae; genus Nocardioides_B. The sequence continues at coordinate 11,521 of JABFXA010000366.1, read as the reverse complement.
ACCCGGCTGCTGCTGTCCGACGTCACGGCCGCGACCGACTGGCCGATCGCCCGCTCGGTGGTCGAGCACCTCGAGCTGCCGCTGCCCGACGACGAGGAGGAGCAGGAGCCGGCCGGCGACCTCGGCATCGTCACCGACCTGGGCATCGGCGCCATGGACATGGGCGCGATGCTCGACGACTACGAGCTGTACCCCGACGAGATGCTCGGCGACATCGCCGCCAAGCTCGGCTTCGGACGCCAGTACGACGAGCTCGTCGGCGTCGCCACCCCGTGACCCGCAGCGACCCGTGGGCCGACGCGATGCGGGCGGCCCTCGACGAGGCGCGCGCCGCGCTGGCCACCGACGACGTACCGATCGGCGCCGTGGTCGTCGACGAGACGGGCGCCGTCGTCGGGCGCGGCCGCAACCGGCGCGAGGCCGACGCCGACCCCACCGCGCACGCGGAGGTGGTGGCGCTGCGCGAGGCGGCGGTCGCTCGGGGCGAGTGGCGGCTCGACGGCTGCACGTTGGTGGTCACCCTCGAGCCCTGCACGATGTGCGCCGGCGCGGTGGTGCTCTCCCGGGTCGACCGGCTGGTCTTCGGTGCCTACGACGACAAGGCGGGGGCGGTCGGGTCGCTGTGGGACGTGGTCCGCGACCGGCGCCTGAACCACCGTCCGGAGGTGCTCGCGGGCGTGCTGGCGGAGGAGTCCACGGCCCTGCTGCTGGGCTTCTTCGACGCCCATCGGTAGGCCCCGGCTGGGCTCCGGCCTCGATTCGGCGGCACCGGGCAGGTCCGGTACCCTCTTCCGCGGTGGCGTGTCCGAGCGGCCTAAGGAGCACGCCTCGAAAGCGTGTGAGGGTTCACGCCCTCCGTGGGTTCAAATCCCACCGCCACCGCTCACACGGATCGGGCGGCACCCGCGCGGGTGCCGCCCGATCGTCGTACCCGGAACGGTCCGGGAACTCGGGACTCCCGGACCGCCCGGAGCCGCGTGTCGCCGCCCGGAACGTGAGGGGTACGGACAGGTGGCGGCACGCGACGGTCCCACTGAGGTCATCGCACGGGAGCCTCTGCGGGTTACTCCCGGCTCCCTCGGTTTGCGAGTCCGTCACAGGTCAGGCCTTGTGGCCCCACAAGGATCGGCGCAGACTGACAAGAGTCGCGCAGACTGTCGAGTCGAGCCGCACCACGGAGCTGGTCACCATGATGCAGAGCACCCCCAGTACTCCCGAACTCATGCCGGTCCTGTCCCGGGGCAAGCACCGCAACCCGAAGAAGGGTGCCTGCTTCATGGAGCTGGCATCGTTCCTCGCCGGGGAGCCGTGGTCGGACCATCCTTCCTGCACGCACCCGCTCCTCGCGTCCTTGGCGCGTGACGTCAACGACCACGTGGGCGACTACGCCCGCACCCGGCTGGCGCCGCTGATCCCCGAGGTGATCGGGCTGAACAGCGATGACCCGCGGGTGGACGCGTGGATCGCCCGGGAGGCCGCGCTCGCCGCGCTCCCGGTCACCGCGTCCGAGCGGCAGGGCGTCGCGGCCGTCGGGCTGCTGCGCTGCGAGCGGATGCTGAACTCCATCGAGGGCCGCTCGAAGCACTACGTCGACCCGCGCACCGAGGAGGCGCTCGACGCCGTCCCCCACGCCCGTGACTGGGCGCGTGGCTTCACCGCCATCGGCTGGGGCTCGACGGGCAGCTTCGCGAAGCGCAGCGCCCCGGCGATCGTGCACTCCGCGGTCTCCGGCATCGCGGCCGCGTGCATCGGCAGCTCCGAGGACCTGCTCGTCGACCTGCTCGAGCACACCATCGGTCTGTGCAAGGGCTGGTGCAGCCACGAGACCGCGCCGCTCAGCTCCGAGCGCTGGACCGAGGCCGCCGAGCTCACCAAGCACTAGGACCGAGCGGCTCAGAGCCAGCGGCCGAGCCGGTCGAGGGCCTCCTCGACCTCGGACGGCGTGCCCGCGAACGACATCCGCACGAAGCGGTTGCCCACCTCGGTGTCGAAGTCGATGCCCGGTGCCGTCGCGATCCCGGTCTCGGCGAGCAACCGGTGGCAGAACGCCATCGAGTCGTCGGTCAGGTGCCCGACGTCGGCGTACACGTAGAACGCGCCGTCCGCGGGCGCGAGCCGGTCGATGCCCAGCCGGGGCAGGCCCTCGAGCAGCAGCGACCGGTTGCGCGCGTAACGGGCGACGTGCCCGTCGCACTCGTCGTACGCCGCTTCGGTGAACGCCGCGACCGCCGCGTGCTGCGCGAGCACCGGCGGGCAGATGGTGAAGTTCCCGGTCAGCACGTCGACGGACCGGCGCAGCCGCTCCGGCACCAGCATCCAGCCGATCCGCCAGCCGGTCATGGAGAAGTACTTCGAGAACGAGTTGAACACCACCGCCTCGCGGGAGGTCTCCCACGCGGAGGAGTGCACGGGCGGGTCGGCGTACTCGACGCCGTGGTAGATCTCGTCGCTGATCAGCTGCACGCCGTGCTCGTCGCACCACCGGGCCAGCGCCGCGAGCTCCGCGGGCATCAGCATCGTCCCGGTCGGGTTGGCCGGGCTGGCCACCACCAGGCCGCGCACCGGACGGTCGAGCGCCTCGAGCATCGCCACCGTCGGCTGGAACCGGGACTCCGGCCCGGCCGGCAGCTCGACCACCTCGCAGCCGAGCGCGGTCAGGACGTTGCGGTAGCAGGGGTAGCCGGGCCGGGCGATCGCCACCCGGTCGCCGGGCTCGAAGGCCGCGAGGAACGCCAGCAGGAAGCCGCCCGACGAGCCGGTCGTCACCACCACGTCGTCGACGTCCACGTCGAGGCCGTGCAGGCGTCGGTGGTGCCCGGCGATCGCCTCGCGCAGCTCGCGGATCCCGAGCGCCACGGTGTATCCGAGCACCTGCTCGTCGAGCGCCCGCTTCGCCGCCTCGCGCACCGGGACCGGCGCCGGCGTCGAGGGCTGTCCGGCCACCATGTTCAGCAGGTCGCCGTGGGTGCGGCCGCGCTCCGTGGCGGCGGCCAGCAGGTCCATGACGTGGAACGGCGGCACCGCGGCGCGGCTCGCCACCGCGAGTCGCTCGGGCGTCGAGGTCACGCCCTCACGCTAACGGCGTGGCAGGCTGGCGCGCATGGACGTCCACGGCAGCGTCGATCCGCGGTTCGAAACGGTCCGCGAGGCGTTCGCGGCCGAGGTGGCGGCCGACGCCGACGCGGGCTGCACCGGGTCGGCGTTCGCGGTCTGGCACGACGGCGCCTGGGTGGTCGACCTCTGGGGTGGCTACGCCGACGCCTCGCACACGACGCCGTGGCGTCGCGACACGATCGTGATGCCGTACTCCGTCACCAAGCCGTTCGCGGCGCTGTGCCTGCTGGTCCTCGTCGACCGGGGCCGGGTCGACCTCGACGCGCCGATGACGACGTACTGGCCCGAGCTGGCCGCGCCGGCCACCGTCCGCCAGGTGCTCTGCCACTCCGCGGGCCTGTCCGTGATCGAGCGGCCGACCACCGTGGAGGCCTTCTACGACTGGGACCTGATGTGCGGGCTGCTCGCCGCGCAGCCGCCGTTGTGGGAGCCCGGCACCGCGTGCGGCGAGGCCGCGCTCACCTACGGGCACCTGGTCGGCGAGGTGGTCCGCCGGGTCGACGGACGCAGCCCGGGCGGCTTCCTGCGCGAGGAGGTGTGCGCGCCGCTCGGCCTCGACTTCCACGTCGGGCTGGGCGACGACGAGCTGCGGCGTACGGCGGAGCTCACCGGGTTCGAGCTCGCCGAGGAGGAGCCCGGCTCGTTCCGCGACCGGGCGATCTCCAACCCGCCCGGCACCCGCGACCCGGCCGTCGTCAACGGCGAACGCTGGCGTCGCGCCGAGGTGCCGGCGGTCAACGGGCACGGCACCGCGCGTGCCGTCGCCGGCCTGTTCGTCGCGCTCCAGGAGGGCCGGCTGCTGTCCGTGGAGACCCGCGACGAGATGCTCACCGTCGCCGTCGAGGGCGTGGACCGGTTCACCGGCAGCCCGGAGCAGTGGGCGCTCGGCGTGGGCCATGACGAGGACGGCTTCGGGATGGGCGGCCTCGGCGGGAACCTCGGCTGGTGGAGCACCGCGGGGGAGTACGCCTTCGCGTTCGTGACCGCCCGGGTCGCCGACCACAGCCGCTGCGCCCGGGTGGAGAACGCGCTTCGTTCCTGCCTCGGACTGCCGCCGCTCTGACGCCGGCCGACGGTTGTACGGACCAGTCCGGACGGGCTATGGCGTGACCCGGTGCGCGCCGGGCAGCGTGGGCGGCAGCGAGCTTCGCTCGTCTCGATCGCGGCCGTCCTCGTCCATCCCCCGGCGAGGGCGGCCGTCCGTGTCCGCGCCGGCATTGGTTGTCACCCGGACCAGAACTCACGGCCACTAGGATGAGGTCTCGCCGCCCCCTGACCACGCCGAGGTACACGTGAGCTTCGACGCGCATCAGATGGACCAAGTCCTGCTCATCGGGGCTGTCGTGATGCTGGTCGCGATCCTGGCCGTGCGGCTGTCGGTGCGCGCGGGTCTGCCCAGCCTGCTGGTCTACCTGCTGATGGGCGTGCTGCTCGGCGAGGCCGGGCTCGGCATCGACTTCGAGGACGCCAACGTCGCGCACGCCCTCGGGTTCGCCGCCCTGGTGCTGATCCTGGCCGAAGGTGGTCTCACCACCCAGTGGGCGGAGATCCGCCCCGCGATGGGCTTCGGGCTGTCGCTGGCCACGTTGGGGGTCGCGGTGAGCGTCGCCGTGATGACGCTCGGTTCGCACTACCTGTTCGGGCTCGACTGGGAGCTCGCGGTGCTGCTCGGCGCGGTCACCTCGCCGACGGACGCGGCCGCGGTGTTCTCGGTGCTGCGCCGGGTGCCGCTGCCGCGCCCGATCACCGGCGCGCTCGAGGCGGAGTCCGGTCTCAACGACGCGCCGACGGTGCTGCTGGTGACACTGGTCAGCAGCGGCGAGGCGCTCGACCACGGCCTGCTCGGCTTCTCCGCGATCGTGGTCTACGAGCTGATCAGCGGCGTGGTGTTCGGCCTCGCGATCGGGTTCGGCGGCGCCTGGGTGATGCGCCGCGTCGCGCTGCCGTCGTCGGGTCTCTACCCGCTCGCGGTGCTCTCCCTGACCATCCTCGCGTACGCCGGGACGGCCGCCGCGCATGCGTCCGGGTTCGCCGCCGTGTACGCCTGCGCCCTCGTGCTCGGCAACAGCGAGCTGCCGCACCGCAACGCCACCCGGTCGTTCTCCGAGGGCGTCGCGTGGCTCGCGCAGATCGGGCTGTTCGTGATGCTCGGCCTGCTCGCGTCGCCGAACCGGCTGACCCTGACGCACGTCGCGGTGGCCGCGCTGGCCGGCCTGCTGCTGACCTTCGTGGCCCGGCCGCTGTCGGTGTTCGCGTGCGCGTGGAGCCACAAGTTCGCCGTGCGCGAGCAGCTGTTCGTGTCCTGGGCCGGCCTGCGCGGCGCCGTACCGATCGTGCTGACCACGATCCCGCTCGCCGAGAACGTGGTCGGCGCGACCGAGCTGTTCGACATCGTGTTCGTGCTCGTGGTCATCTATACGCTGGTCACCGGACCGACCCTGCCGTGGGTGGCCCGGCGGCTGCGGGTCACGCAGCTGGGCGAGCCTCGCGACATCGAGGTGGAGGCCGCGCCCCTGGAGCGCCTCGCCGCCGACCTGCTGCAGGTCAGCATCACCCGCCGCTCGCAGCTGCACGGCGTCGAGGTGGGCGAGCTGCGGCTGCCGGTCGGCGTCTCGGTGTCGCTGGTGGTCCGCGACGGGCAGAGCCTGGTCCCCGACCAGCGCACCGTGCTGCGCCGGGGCGACGACGTCCTGGTGGTGACGCCGCGGCGGCTGCGTGAGCAGACCGAGGAACGGCTCCGCGCGGTGTCGCGGCGCGGGCGGCTCGCGGACTGGCTGGACTGAGCCCGGGCCCTACCCGGCCTGGGTGCTCGACGACGGGATCGGCACGCACACCGACGACGACCGCTTCACCACGATCGCCGGCTTGGCCTTCGCGAGCTTGTGCAGGTCGTTGCCGACGACCACGTCGATCCCCGGGCCGAGGTCGTCCTCGCGGACCTGCACCTTGACCTTCTTGCCGAACTGCCGGGCCACCAGCATCGCGGCCGCGTCGTTGCGGTCGGTCGTGTAGACGCGCACCCGGCGTACGGACGTGCCCGAGGGCGCGTTGCCGACGTCGCCGCGCTTGAAGCCGCGGCGGGCGAGCCTGTCCATCGTCTCGTCGGCCAGGCCGGCGCGGGTGCCGCCGTTGAAGACGCTGACCTGCACCTGCCGGGTGCGGATCTTCTGGCCCTTCTTCACGGCCTTCGTCGAGCAGGACGCGGAGGGCTCCGCCGCCGGCTCGTCGCTGCCGGGCAGGGGTGCGAAGAGGCTGTTGACGCCGAGGATCACCCCGAGCACCAGGATGCCGACGAGCACCAGCATGGTGACCGCGGTCATCAGGTGTCGGGGCCGCACCGGCTCACTCTCCCAGGACGTGGACGCGGGCGTGCAGCACCTGACGCTGCTGCAGCGCCGCCCGGAGCGCCCGGTGCAGCCCGTCCTCGAGGTACATGTCGCCCTCCCACTCCACGACGTGCGCGAAGAGGTCGCCGAAGAACGTCGAGTCCTCGTCGAGGAGGGCAGCCAGCTGCAGGGTGTCCTTGGTCGTGACCAGCTCGTCCAGGCGCACCTGGCGCGGGGGCAGCGCGGCCCAGTCCCGCGGACTCAGTCCGTGGTCCGGGTAGGGGCGACTGTCACCCACACGCTTGAAGATCACGCCCGCAAGCATAGGTGGAGCGCTCCGGGCGTCGTCCGGACGGCGGTGCGCGGCACTAGATTGCGACCATGACCGACGGCCAGAGCAGCACCCCGTCCGACGAGTCGCCGATCGCCGCGGCGGTGCGTGCCGGCTACCAGTTCGAGGGGCCCGCGCTCGAGCTCGGCGGGCTGATGCTCGACGCCACCACGCTGAGCGACGTGCCCGTGCGGATCCCGCTCGCCATGCTGAACCGGCACGGCCTGGTCGCCGGCGCCACCGGCACCGGCAAGACGAAGACCCTGCAGCTGCTGGCCGAGCAGCTGTCCGCGAACGGCGTGCCGGTGTTCGCCGCGGACATCAAGGGCGACCTCTCCGGGCTGTCCACGCCGGGTGCGGACGACCCGAAGGTGAGCGAGCGCGCCGCCTCCGTCGGCCAGCAGTGGCGCGCCACCGGCTTCCCGGTCGAGTACTTCGCGATCGGCGGCGAGGGCACGGGCATCCCGCTGCGCGCCACGATGACCGCGTTCGGCCCGACCCTGCTGTCCAAGGTGCTCGGTCTGAACGCCACCCAGGAGTCGTCGCTCGGCCTGGTGTTCCACTACGCCGACCAGGCCGGGCTGCCGCTGCTCGACCTCGCCGACCTGCGCGCGGTGGTGCAGTTCCTGACCTCCGACGAGGGCAAGGCCGACCTGAAGAACCTCGGCGGCCTGTCGTCGGCGACCGCCGGGGTGATCCTGCGCGAGCTGATCGCGTTCTCCGACCAGGGCGCCGACACGTTCTTCGGCGAGCCCGAGCTCGACACCCACGACCTGCTGCGCACCACCCCCGACGGCAAGGGAGTGATCTCCCTCGTCGAGCTGCCGAACCTCCAGGACCGGCCGGCGGTGTTCTCCACCTTCCTGATGTGGCTGCTCGCCGACCTGTTCCACGACCTGCCCGAGGTCGGCGACCCCGACAAGCCGTCGCTGGTCTTCTTCTTCGACGAGGCGCACCTGCTGTTCGCCGACGCGTCCAAGGACTTCCTGCAGGCGATCACCCAGACGGTGCGGCTGATCCGGTCCAAGGGCGTCGGCGTGTTCTTCGTGACGCAGAGCCCCACCGACGTACCCGACGACGTGCTGGCGCAGCTTGGCTCCCGCGTCCAGCACCAGCTGCGGGCGCACACCCCCAACGACGCCAAGGCCCTCAAGCAGACCGTGAACACCTACCCCCAGTCGGCGTACGACGACCTCGGCCAGGTGCTCACCTCGCTCGGCATCGGCGAGGCGGTGGTGACCGTGATGAACGAGCGCGGGGCGCCGACCCCGGTCGCGTGGACCCGGCTGCGGGCTCCCGAGTCGTTGATGGGCCCCGCCGACCCGGCCGCGATGGCCGCGACCGTCGACGCGTCGCCGCTGAAGCCGACGTACGCCGACGCCGTCGACCGCGACTCCGCCCGGGAACGGCTCGCCGCGCGCCTGGAGGCCGGCGCCGCCGCCGCGGAGAGGGAGAAGGAGCCGGCAGGCGACCATGTCGGCTACCCGAAGCGCCCGAGGTCCTCCCGCACGGCGTCGCGCGGATCCGGCGACGTGGTGCAGGACATCCTGACGTCCCCAATGGCCCGCGACCTGGCCCGGACCGCGGCCCGAGAGATCTTCCGCGGCGTGTTCGGCACCGGCCGGCGGCGCCGCTGACCTCAGAGCTCGACGCGGCGCGCCGGGAAGCTGATCAGGTAGGCCAGCAGCATCAGCAGCGCCCAGCCGATCGTCGCCGGGTCGCTGCGGGTGACCAGCACGAAGGCGGCGAAGAACAGCACGCCCTCGACGACAGCACGCGCCGGGTCGTGCAGCCGGTGCGTCGCTCGCGGCGCGACCCACCGCCCCCAGACCACCGCGGCGAGCAGCGGCAGCACGACGGCCAGCAGCAGCGCCGGCAGCGTCTCGTCGACCAGGTGCCAGCCGCCCCAGGCCAGCGCCGCCAGCATTCCCAGCTCGGCGAGGAACCGGACGGCGAGCAGCACGGCCAGGCCGCCGGACGGGCGGGGTCGGTCGGTCACCCGTCCATCCTGCCGGGTCCGACGCTCAGCCGGTCAGGCGCACCAGCGCACCGAGTCGGCGGCGAAGTCTGCGGGGGCGTGCACCCCGGCCAGGTCGGGACGCTCCCGCAGCAGCGCGGTGAGGTCCCGGGTGCGCGCCGCGGCGCGACGCTGCTGGGACGCCGTACGCCGCTCGGAGCGGAGCGGGTCGGCGTCGGCGGGTGCGTGGATCACTGCGGTCATGGCTCCCCCAGGGTGTGCGAGGCGAGAGGTGCGTCGAGCCCCCAGCATCGCTCGCAGATGTGGCGGAGCCGTTACGGCGTGTGACGGCCAGTTGAACTCCTGCCGACCAGGCGGCGTGTCCTTTGTCGCGCCGGTCTCAGCGGTCGCGGGCGAGCAGGTCGAGGCGCCGCAGCGCCCACCAGACCGTGAACGCGTCCTCGGGCCGGTCCAGGTCGAGCCCGCTGCCCTCGGTGAAGACCCGCAGCCGGTAGCGCAGCGTGTTGCGGTGCACGAACAACTGCTCGGCGGCGAGCTCGGTGCTGCCCTGCGCGGCGAACCACGCCCGCAGCGTCTGGGCCACGCCGTCCAGGCGGGTCTCGCCGAGGTGCCCGAACGCGCGCTCGACCATCTCGTCGCCGAGCGTCGGCTGGGTGAGCACCGCGCGGAGCAGCAGCAGCTCGTCGGGCGTCTGCGGGTCGCGTACGTCGAACGCGTCGGCGACCTGCCACGCCTCGAGCACGGCGGGCAGCGTCGTGTGCAGCTCGGCCGGGCGGAGCAGGTCGCCGTACGCCAGGGGTGCGCTCCAGGGAGCCAGCGGCGGTGCCTTGACGACGCCGACCAGACGGCGGTCGGACAGGTCGACGTAGTGCGCCAGCAGCCGGCTCCGCCCGTCCGTCTTCGGCTCCTCCGCGTCGGCCCGGGTGACCACCAGCCGGTACCGTTCCTCGGGGTCCAGCCCGAGGTCCGCGCAGGTCGCCGCGAGCATCTCGGGCGGCAGGCCGCCGGCGCGGAGCAACCGTCGCAGCGCGACGTCGCCGGGCCGTCGGGGTCGCCGGGCCGGGTCGTCGACGTACGAGCGGTAGCCGGCCGCGAGCTCCCGGGCCGCCTCGTCGCAGTGCACCCACACCGAGCGGGTGAAGTCCAGCGTCACGTCCGCGTCGATGCCGCGCGATCGGGCGAGCTCCAGCGCGGTGTCGATGGAGATCCGGGCCACGATCCGGAAGCCGCCGAGCATGTCGTCCATGTCCAGGCCCTGCTCGGCGCGCAGCGCGCCGATCGCCCGCAGCGAGGTGCTCTCCAGCCCGCCCCGGTCGACGCCGTGCTGGAGCACCTGCCGGGCCAGGTCCAGCGCGCCGACGATGTCGTCGCGCATCCGGACCGGCTCGACGTCGCGGAAGGCCGGGATCACCGTGCGCACCTCGGCCACCGCCTCGTCGACGACCTTCTCGACGGGGAACTCCTCCAGCAGGTCCCGCATCTCGGGCCGCAACGCCCGGTCCCGGGCCTGGTCGTCCGTCATCCGACGGTCCCTCCCACGGTTCCGTCCGGCCCGGGCGGTCCGTTGTGTCCGGGCACAAAGTCGATCCGGCAAGTCTGTCCCACCGACGGTGTCCCGGGCCAGGGTAGGCCGGTCATCCTGGGCCGGGTCGCAGAACACCCCGGTCGCCGCACACGTCCCCCCGTACGTGCCACGCGGTCGGAGTGGCCGGGGCGGTCTCCCCCTCGCACCGTCCCCTGCGATCCACCTCCGGCGCATCCCCGTGAAGCGCCGGACGTCCCCTCAGGCGGCGCCCCGGTTTCCCCCGACCGGGGCGTCGTCTGCGTATCCGCGTTCGTCGCGGTCGGTTCGGGGTACAGGGCCTGAGGAGGGGAAGGGAGGCCTGACCGGATGACGACCTACGACCCCGGGGTGCTGGCCGAGCGCTACACACTCGACGAGGTCATCGGTCGCGGCGGGATGGCCGACGTCTACCGAGCCACCGACACCGTCCTCGAGCGCGACGTGGCGGTGAAGGTGCTCCGCACCCAGGCGGAGAGCGACCGCGACCTGGCCCGGTTCCGTGACGAGGTGATGCTGCTGGCGTCGCTGGACCACCCCGGCCTGGTGACCGTGCTGGACGCCGGGCTCGCCGACGGTGCCGCGCCGTACCTGGTGATGGACCTGGTGGAGGGCCGCAGCCTGGCCACGGTCTGCCGCCGCGGCCCGGTGCCGGCGACGGAGGTGGCGCGGGTCGGGGTGATGCTCGCGTCGGTGCTCACCTACGTGCACCGGCACGCGATCGTGCACCGCGACATCAAGCCCAGCAACATCCTCGTCGGCTCCGACGGCCACGTGCGGCTGGCCGACTTCGGCATCGCCCGGATGCTCGGCGACGCGGGCGGCCACACCACCGGCGGTACGACGATCGGCACGGCCGCCTACATCGCGCCCGAACAGGTCCGCGGCGAGGCCGTCACACCGGCCAGCGACATCTACTCCCTGGGCCTGGTGCTGCTGGAGGCGCTGACCGGGAAGCGGGCCTACACCGGCGCGCCGATGCGCGTCGCGCTGGCCCGGCTGCACACCGCGCCGCTGATCCCCACGAGCCTGCCGACCGGCTGGCCCGCGCTGCTCGCGCAGATGACCGACGCCGACCCGGACCGACGGCCCGGCGCGCGCGAGGTGGGCGCCGCGCTGCGGACGCTCGAGCACGGGTCCGGTGCGCAGCGCCTGCCGGACGCGGTGAACGGCTGACGCCCTAGGCAGGCCCGGAGACACGGCCGTCGGCC
>JABFXA010000068.1 GCA_013361955.1 Nocardioidaceae bacterium | reverse complement strand
GGTGACCGGGTTCCCGGTCGTGCTGAAGGCGCTCGGCCGGGTGCACAAGTCCGACGGCGGCGGCGTGATGCTGGGGCTGCGGGACGCCGACGAGGCGCGCGCGGCGTACGCGCGGCTGCGGGCCGACCTCGCGCCGCCGGCGGTCTCCGTCGAGCAGCACGCCGACACCGACGGAGGTGTCGAGGTGATCGTGGGCTGCGTGCGCGACCCGCGGTTCGGTCCGGTGCTGATGGTCGGCCTCGGCGGGGTGCTGACCGAGGTGCTGACCGACACCGTGCTGGCGCTGGCACCCGTGACGCCGGAGCGGGCCCGCGAGCTGCTGCTGTCGCTGCGCGGGGCGGCGGTGCTGGACGGCGTGCGTGGCCGCACGCCCGTCGACCTGGACGCGCTCGCCGGTCTCGTCGCCCGGGTCTCCGCCGTCGCCGCCGCGCACCCGGAGATCGTCGAGCTGGAGCTCAACCCGGTGCTGGCCGGTCCGTCGGCGGCCGTCGCCCTCGACGCCCGGGTGGTGCTGGACGGTCAGCCCTCGACGTCGCGCAGGTAGCGCTGGTCGAACGCGTGCACCCAGGCGTCCTTCGCCGGGAACACGCCGTGCTCGAAGGCTCGCGACGTCACACCGCGCTGCACCCGCTCGCAGGCCTCGTTGTCCTGCCGGGTGACCAGCTCGTTGAAGTCGATCACCGGCTTCGGGTCGAACTCCGGGTCGTCGAAGGCCTCCGGGCTGAACAGGTACTCGGTGACCAGCCGGCAGCTGCGCGGCCCGGTCGGGAAGATCGCGGTGGCCAAGGCGGTCGAGCCGTCGACGTCGAGGAACATCGTCGGGTACACCGCCGCCCCGAAGTACGCCGCCGGCCCCTCCTGCTCCTTGAGCCCGGGCAGCAGCGGCAGCCGCAGCCGCGGGTCGGCCGCCACCGCGGTCCGCCCGTCGGCGAGCGTGACGCCGCCGTCCTCACGCCCGGGCTCGAAGATGCTGCCCTTGCGGTACGCCGGGACGACCGCCATCAGCTCGGGGTGCACGGTCGGGCAGTGCAGGCACTCGTTGTAGTTCTCGAAGACGATCTTCCAGTTCGCCGCGACGTCCATCGTGGAGACGTGCGCGATCCGCAGCTCGGACAGGCCGACCCGGGCCAGGCCGAGCACCTCGTCCTGCTGGTCGGACAGCGCGTCGCGCAGCGGCCCCGGCTCCTCGCGGGACAGGTTCACGAACACGAACCCCTCCCACTCGTCGACGTGCACCGGCCACAGCGACGTGCTCTCGCGGTCGATCTCGTCCTTCTCGATCATCGGGGTGGTGACGAGCGTGCCGTCGAGGGCGTAGCCCCACGCGTGGTAGGGGCAGCGCAGGTGCGTGCGCACCTCGCCGGACTCGTCGTCGCACAGCTGCGAGCCGCGGTGCCGGCAGACGTTGTAGAACCCGCGGATCCGCTCGTCCCTGCCGCGCACCAGCAGGATGCTCTCGCCGGCGATCTCGAAGCGCAGCCAGGTCCCCGGCCGCGGCAGCCGCTCGGCGCGCCCGACGTACACCCAGCTGCGGAAGAACACCCGCTCCCGGTCGACGGCCCAGGTCTCGTCGGAGTGGTACGCCGGGCCCGGCAGCGTCCGGCGGATCGGTTCGGTGGTGCTCATCACGACTCCCTCGCTGTCCGTTCGCTAACTGTACAGTCAGTCAGTTGGCACGACCACGCCTGATCCAGGCCACTCCACGGACCTCGCCTTTACTTTTCGTCCCGTTCTCGGCAACCTTCGGGCCGTTTGCCCGCTGTTGGGCGGGTAGCGGGAGGGACGTCCGAAACGAGGAGAGGCCTTGAGCACCGCACCAGCCAGCCAACCCGAACGAGCCCGCACGCTGCGACGCGCCATCGGTGCGTCCGCGATGGGCAACATGACCGAGTGGTTCGACTACGGCGTCTACGCCTACGCCGCCACCTACATCGCCGGCGCGTTCTTCCCGAGCGGGGACGACGCCGCGGCGACCCTGAACACGCTGCTGGTGTTCGCGGTCTCCTTCCTGCTCCGCCCCGTGGGCGGCCTGGTGCTCGGCCCGATCGGCGACCGGTTCGGCCGGCGCCGGGTGCTGGCCACCACGATCGTGCTGATGGCCGCGTCGACGTTCTGCGTCGGCCTGGTCCCGAGCTACGACCAGATCGGCATCCTGGCGCCGATCCTGCTGGTCGTGCTGCGGGTGGTCCAGGGCTTCTCCACCGGAGGTGAGTACGGCGGCGCCGCGACGTTCATGGCGGAGTACGCCCCCGACCGCCGTCGCGGCTTCTTCGGCAGCTTCCTGGAGTTCGGGACGCTCGCCGGCTTCACGCTCGCCGCGCTGATCGTGCTGATCTTCGAGCTGGTGCTGAGCCCCGACGCGATGGCGTCGTGGGGCTGGCGGATCCCGTTCCTGCTCGGCGGGCCGCTCGGCCTGGTCGGGCTCTACCTGCGCAACCAGCTCGAGGACACCCCGGTGTTCCGCGACCTCGAGGAGAACGACCAGGTCGAGGACAACGCCACCTCCGCGCTGAAGGACCTGGTCTCGACGTACTGGAAGCAGCTGCTCACCCTCGGCGGCCTGGTGATCGCGCTGAACGTCTGCAACTACACGCTGCTGGCGTACATGCCGACCTACCTCGAGCAGAAGATCGGGCTGTCCGCGCGCGAGTCGCTGGTGCTGCTGATCATCGGCCAGACCGTGATGATGCTGCTGATCCCGTTCTCCGGCAGGCTCTCCGACCGCTTCGGCCGCAAGCCGGCCTGGTGGACGTCGCTGATCGGGCTGTTCATCGTCGCGATCCCCGCCTTCCAGCTGATGGGCAAGGGCTTCGCGCTCGCGCTGGTCGGCTTCGCGGTGATGGGCGTGCTGTACGTCCTGCAGCTGTCCACGATCTCGGCGACCTTCCCGGCGATGTTCCCGACGCACGTGCGCTTCGCCGGCTTCGCGATCTCCTACAACGTGTTCACGGCGCTGTTCGGCGGCACCGCGCCGGCGGTCAACGAGAAGCTGATCGCGATCACCGGTACGTCGATCGCGCCGGCCTACGCGATGATGGTCGCCTGCCTGGTCGGCATGGTCGCGCTGGTGTTCGTGCCGGAGACCGCGCGGGCCTCGATCCGGGGCACCGGGCTGCCGGGCATCGACACCGAGCAGAAGGACCTCGCGCCGAAGCAGGCCTGAGGTCAGCGGGTCCGCACCGGTGTCCACGTGGACGCGTCGGCTCCGGTGACGGCGTAGGTGCGGGCCCCGATCGCGACGTACACCGTCGCCCGGCCGTCCCCGGCCGACACCCCGGCGAGCGTGAGCCGGCCCGGCTGGGCGGCCCGCACGTCGCGGTCGGGGACGCCCGGCGACGCCTCCCGGAACGGCAGCGCGTGCGGCAGGTCGGCCCAGTCGGAGCCCCTTGCTGACCCACAGCCGGGGCGACAGCTGCCGCCCTGGTAGCGCGGGTCGGACCAGGACGTGACCGACAGCAGCATCTCGCCGCCGGGCAGCACGACCGCGCCGTCGACGTACGCGGTCGGCCGGGCCGGCGGCGTGACGGCGTCCCACGCCCCCGGCTGAGCCGCGACTTCACGGTGCCGACCGAGGCGCCGACCGTCGCGGCCACCTCGTGCACCGGCAGGTCGGCCAGGTAGTGCAGCGCCAGCGCCTCGCGCTGCCGCGCGGGCAGCCTGCGCAGCGCGGCCACCACCTGCAGCCGGTCGTCGGACAGCTCCCACGGCTCCCCCTCGCTCCTCGACGGCATCCTCGCGGATACGACCAGCGGGCGTGGCGAGAGGTTGCACGCGTCCTCGACCCGGGATCGTCCGGATCTGTCCGGACGTGTCCGTTGGCAGGACCAGATATCGCCTCATGGGGGCCTTCCGCGGCCGTGCAGAAGGGTGTACGACGAAGACTGCAGAGTTCTACGGGGGCCTCGCAGGACCCTGCGGTCCGCAGCCGGTCGGCGTTGCGCCGTCCCGGCTCCCGCCGCACTGCGTGGAGGCACGATGACTGCATTTCTCCGCTTCGGTGCCGCGTCCGTCCTCGCGGGGTCCCTGGTGCTGGCCGTCCCGGTCGCCACCACCGCACCCGCGATCGGGGACGGCACGACCCGCAACGTCCCGGCCGCCGGGACCACGTCGATCCGGAGCGTCGGCTCCGGACCCGACCGGCTCCAGCAGCCGGAGCTGCGCCCGTTCACCCGCGCCGAGGAGGAGGGGGGCGACGACGAGGGCGTCGTCGAGACCGACCGCCCGCGCCCGGGGTTCCAGCACGGGATCTTCCCCAGGCACCCGCTCGACG
>JABFXA010000203.1 GCA_013361955.1 Nocardioidaceae bacterium | reverse complement strand
GTGGTCGCTGGCGTACGGCGCGCGGCCGGGCGGTCGCGGCCGTGGTGGTGGCCGCCGTGGTCGCACTGCTGGTCGGCGGGATCGCCGGGTTCGCGGTCGGCGCCGCGGTGGACGGCCGGCACGACGACCACGGCGTCGGTCGCGGGTTCGACGACCGGGGACGGCCTGGCCTCGGACCGGGCTTCGGCGACCGCGGCCCCGGCCAGGGACCGGGTGACGACGACCGAGGTCCCGGCTCCGACGAGCAGGGGTCATCGGCGGACGGGGCCTGACGGAAAAGGATCATTCACGCACGTCGGCCTGCGCCGTCAAGGATTGCGGGTCCGGTTGTTCCCTTTCGTCGGTGGCCGGGGTTACTGTTTCGCCGCCCCGAGATTGCTGAGTGCAGGTATTCCCTCCACCGGCATCGGGGTCGCGGTCTCCGTCGCCTCGCCCTTGTCCCGTGCCCTCTCCACGTCTGGTCTCCTCGCCGCGGGTGCGGCGCTCGCGTCCGCGGCCGGTCTGGCCGCCCTCGCGGTGCCCGTCCAGGCGGCGCCTGCCACCCACGCGGCCCGCCCGCGAAGATCAGCCCTCAGCTGCACCAGCGGCTGAAGGAGCTCGCCGCCACGCGCAAGGTGCACGGCGCGTACAGCAAGGAGTCCGGCGCGCGCACCAGCGTGTTCCTGCAGTTCGCCGGCGGCGGCGCGGCCGACCGCAAGCTCTTCGAGGTGGCCAACGCGGTGCCGGGCATCGGCATCCGTGCCGACGACGCGGCGATCACCGCGATGGCCCGGCGGCCGGACGTGGTGCGGATCTCGCCGATCCCGACGCGGCGGCGATCGACTACACCGTGAAGAACGGCGCGAACGACCCGGAGGCGCTGGTGCTGCACCTGCACGGCCTGCCGGGCCACCGCAGCGAGGTGCTCGACCTGGCGCCGTAGCCCCGACGAGCCGAACGAGCCCGGCACCCGCCATCCTCATCCCATGAACGCGGACGTGATCGTGGTGGGGGCCGGGCTCGCCGGTCTGGTGGCCACCGCCGAGCTGGTCGAGGCCGGCCGGCGGGTGGTGCTGGTCGACCAGGAGGGCGAGCAGGGCATCGGCGGCCAGGCCTACTGGTCGTTCGGCGGCCTGTTCCTCGTGGACTCGCCCGAGCAGCGGCGGATGGGGATCAAGGACTCCGTCGAGCTGGCCTGGCAGGACTGGCAGGGGTCGGCGCAGTTCGACCGCGACGAGGACACCTGGCCGCGCCGGTGGGCGGAGGCCTACGTGCACTTCGCGGCCGGCGAGAAGCGGGCCTGGCTGCACGAGCGCGGGCACCGGCTCTTCCCGGTGGTCGGCTGGGCCGAGCGCGGCGGTGGGCTGGCCGGCGGCCACGGCAACTCCGTGCCCCGGTTCCACATCACCTGGGGCACCGGCCCGGGGATCGTGGAGCCCTTCGAGGCCGTCGTGCGACGCGGCGTCGACGAGGGCCTGGTGGACCTCGCGTTCCGGCACCGGGTCGACGAGCTGCTCGTCGAGGACGGCACGGTGGCCGGTGTCCGCGGCACCGTGCTGGCGCCCGACCACGCGCAGCGTGGTGCCGCCACCAACCGCGAGCGGGTCGGCGACTTCGAGCTGCGCGCGCAGGCGGTGCTGGTCACCAGCGGCGGCATCGGCGGCAACCACGACCTGGTGCGGGCGTCCTGGCCCGACCGGCTCGGCACCCCTCCGGAGCAGATGATCTCCGGCGTGCCGGAGCACGTCGACGGCCGGATGCTCGGCATCGCAGAGCGCGCCGGGGCCAGCCACGTGAACCGCGACCGGATGTGGCACTACGTCGAAGGCATCAAGAACTGGGACCCGATCTGGCCGATGCACGGCATCCGGATCCTCCCCGGCCCGTCGTCGTTGTGGCTCGACGGCCGCGGCACCCGGCTGCCGGTCCCGGGGCTGCCGGGGTTCGACACCCTCGGCACGTTGCGGCTGCTGCGGCACTCCGGGTTCGACCACTCCTGGTTCGTGCTCACCCAGGCGATCATCGAGAAGGAGTTCGCGCTCTCCGGCCAGGAGCAGAACCCCGACCTCACCGGCCGCAGCGTGCGCGAGCTGGTGCGCCAGCGGCTGGCCAAGGGCGCGACCGAGCCGGTCGAGGCGTTCAAGAACGCCGGCGAGGACTTCGTCGTCGCCGACACGATCGAGGAGCTGGTCGCCGGCATGAACCGGCTGACCCCGGAGGCGCCCCTCGACCTCGAGCACGTACGCCGGCAGGTGGTCGAGCGGGACCGCGAGATCGACAACGCCTTCACCAAGGACCTGCAGGTCGCGGCGGTCCGGCAGGCCCGGAGCTACCGCGGCGACCGGCTGGTCCGGGTGGCCAGGCCGCACAAGCTCCTCGACCCGGCGAAGGGCCCGCTGATCGCGGTTCGCCTGCACGTGCTGACCCGCAAGTCGCTGGGCGGCCTGGAGACCGACCTGGAGTCCCGGGTGCTCCGGCCCGGCGGCGTGGTGCTGCCCGGGCTGTGGGCGGCCGGCGAGGTCGCCGGGTTCGGTGGCGGCGGCGTGCACGGCTACAGCTCGCTCGAGGGCACCTTCCTCGGCGGCTGCCTGTTCTCCGGCCGGGCCGCCGGCCGGGCGCTGGCGAGCGCGGTGTCGTGAGTCAGCGCGCGTCGAGGAGCGCGACCAGCCGGCGCGACGCGATCACCCGGTAGGCGTCCTCGCAGACCTCCGCGACCTCGGCCCAGTCGACCGTGCCGTCGAGCCGCATCCCGAGCCAGCCCCGGTGCCCGACGTACGGCGGCCGGAAGTAGCGGTCCGGTGCCGAGTCGACGGCCTCCTCCTGCGCGCCCGGCGGCGCGGCGCACCACAGGTGCGGGAAGTCGTGGTCGTGGTGGCCCTCGGCCCACAGCATCACGAACTGCCGGCCGACGAAGAACGCCGGTGACCCGTGGCTGAGCCGCTCGGTGGCCTCCGGGAAGCCCAGGCAGATCCCGCGGACGCGGTCGGTGAGCGTCACCCGGTCAATGTAGCGACGGAATGCCTACGCCGCCGGCCGGGTTGCCCCTCGTATGGCTGAGAAGAAGGTCCTCCTCCCGGGTCCGGACCACCCGATCACCGTCGAGCCCAACCCGGCTCTCATCACCGTCACCCACCACGGCCGCGAACTCGCGAGCAGCAGCGAGACGCTCACCCTCCGCGAGGCGTCCTACCCGGCGGTGCACTACTTCCCGATCGAGCACGTCGACAGCGACGTGCTGGTCCCCACCGACCACGCGTCGTACTGCCCCTACAAGGGCGACGCCTCCTACTACGACCTGCGCGTCGAGGGTGACATCCTCGAGAACGCCGTGTGGACCTACCGGGCGCCGTACGACGCGGTGGCGCCGATCGCCGGCTACGTCGCCTTCTACGCCGACCGGATCGACCGCGTCGACGTGGTGGACGTCGCGTGAGCGCGGGTACCTTCGAGCGGAGGGAGGCGCCGATGTCCGAGCACATCGTCGACGTCGAGCCCGGCGTCGACCACCCGGTGATCCGCACGCCGCGGCTGACGCTGCGGCCCTGGTCGGCCGACGACGCCGAGGCGGCGCTGGCGGTGTACGGCGAGACCGAGGTGGCGCGCTGGCTGAGCCCGGCGATGGCGCGGGTGGCCGATGTCGACTCGATGCGTGCCCTCCTGCATCGCTGGGCCGACGAGGCGCACGACGTGCCCGAGGGCCGCTGGGCGGTCGAGCTGCGCGACACCGGCGAGGTGGTCGGCGGTGTCGCGGTGCTGCCGCTGCCGCCGGAGGGCCAGGACCTCGAGGTGGCCTGGCAGCTCGCGCCGTCGGCGTGGGGCCGCGGGCTGGCCACCGAGGCCGGGCACGCGGTCGCGCACCACGCGTTCGAGTCCGGCGTCGAGGAACTGTTCGCCGTCGTCCGCACCCAGAACGACCGCGGCGCCGCGACCGCGCAGCGGGTCGGCATGGAATGGGTCGGCGAGACCGAGAAGTACTACGACCTGCGGCTGCAGGTGTACCGGGTCCGCAAGGGCGAGCTCGACGCACCGACGGTGCACGGGCCGGCCCGATGAGGCTGGCGGTCCACTGCGCGAACCTCGGCTACCCCGGCGGCCCGGAGCGCCTCGCGCCGACGCTGTCCGCGGTCGCCCGCACCGCCGACCAGGGCGGCGTGCAGACGCTGACGATGATGGACCACTACTTCCAGATGGAGGCGTGGGGCGGACCGCCGGAGCCGATGCTCGAGGGGTACACCTCGCTCGGGTTCCTGGCCGCGCAGACCGAGCGGCTCGAGCTCGGGCTGCTGGTCACCGGGGTCAGCTACCGGCACCCCGGGTTGCTCGCCAAGATCGTCACCACCCTCGACGTGCTCTCCGGCGGCCGGGCGATGCTCGGCCTCGGCGCCGCCTGGTACGAGCGGGAGCACCGAGGCCTCGGCGTACCGTTCCCGCCCACCGCGGAGCGGTTCGAGCGGCTCGAGGAGACCCTCCAGGTGGTGCGGCAGATGTGGAGCGACGAGGACGGTCCGTACGACGGCCGGCACTACCGGCTCGCCGAGACCGTCAACGTGCCGCAGCCGCTGCACCGGCCGCGGGTGCTGGTCGGCGGCAGCGGCGAGCGCAAGACGCTGCGGCTGGTCGCGCAGTACGCCGACGCCTGCAACCTGTTCGGGTTCGAGCCGGACGAGATGGCCCGTCGCCTCGCGGTGCTCGACCGGCACTGCGCCGACGTGGGTCGCGACCCGGCCGAGGTGACCCGCACCGCGATCGCCGGGCTGGACCCGATCGCCGACGAGAGCGGCTTCCTGTCCCGGGTCGAGGCCTACGCCGGCCTGGGCATCGAGCAGGTGTGGGTGACGCCGCCGCCGCAGGACGCGGTCGGCTGGACCGCGCAGGTGTGCGAGAAGGTGCTGCCCCGGCTGGCCGAGCTCTAGGCCGGGGCGCAGGCCAGCTCGTCGTCGAGCGCCGGCCGGTGGTCGCGGGCGCCGGTGCGCTCGGCCCCGATCCCGGCCGCGACCACGAACCCGACGCCGAGCACCGGCCACAGCCCCGGCACCTGGTGCAGCAGCACCAGCCCGACCGTCAGCGCGATCGCCGGCTCCAGGCTCATCAGGGTGCCGAACGACGCGGTGTTCAGCCGGCGCAGCGCGAGCATCTCCAGCGCGAACGGCACCACCGGCAGCAGCAGCGCGAGCCCGATCCCGATCACCACCAGCTGCCAGGTGAGCTGCGGGATCGTGCTCGGCCCGGCGACCAGGGTGGCCACGAGGCCGGCCACCGGCAGCGAGACGGCCAGGCCCTGCAGCCCGGACACCTCGTCGCCGACCACCTGCGTCAGCAGGATGTACGACGCCCAGCAGGCCGCCGCACCGAGGGCGAACAGCACGCCGACCACCTCGACGTGCCCCTGCCACGGCTCGGTGAGCAGCAGCACGCCCACCCCGGCGAGCACCGGCCACACGAGCGCCCGGCCGCCGCGGCTGCGCGCCACCGCGACCCCGAGGGGGCCGAGGAACTCCAGCGCGCTGGCGGTGCCGAGCGGCAGCCGCGCGACCGCCTCCATGAACAGCATCGTCACTCCGGCGGTGACCACGCCGAGCGCCGCGGAGGCGGCCAGGCTCCGGCCGGTGAAGCTGGAGCGACGCGGCCGCACGATCACCAGCAGCAGCACGCCGGCCCAGGCCAGTCGCAGCCAGGCCGCACCCTCGGCGCCGATCCGGTCGATCAGGTCGACCGACACCGCGAGGCCCAGCTGCACCAGCGTCATCGACGCCAGCGCCAGCAGGGTGCCGGTGCGGGCCGCGGTCCGGGCCGGGGTGAGGGTGCTCATGGGTCCAGTAGGCCACGCGAAACCGTTTGCGTCCACGTGAAAATACTGGACATGTCGTTCACGAATCATGGACGATCGAGCCATGGACCCGCGCCGGCTCGAGATGCTGCTGGAGCTGTCCCGGCTGGGCTCGATGCGCGAGGTCGCGGAGACCCTGCACGTGACCACCTCGACCGTCTCCCAGCAGGTCGCGGCGCTCTCCCGCGAGGTCCGGCAGCCGCTCGTCGAGCCGGTCGGGCGGCGGGTCCGGCTGACCCCGGCCGGGCGGCGGCTGGCCGACCACGCGGTGACGATCCTGGCGGCGGTGGAGGCGGCGCGTGTCGACCTCGACCCGTCGGCGGAGCCGGCCGGCCTGGTCCGGGTCGCGTCGTTCTCCACCGCGATCCGCGGCGCCCTGCTGCCCGCCGTACGCGTGCTCGCGGAGCGGCACCCCGACGTACGCGTGCAGATCCTGGAGCACGAGCCGCCCGAGGCGTTCGCGATGCTGGCGGCCGACGAGGTCGACCTGGCGCTGACCTACGACTACAACCTGGCGCCGGCGACGATCGACCGCACCCTGCAGGCGTCGTCGCTGGGGGAGACCGAGTGGGCGCTGGGGGTGCCGAGCGCGGCGGGGCGGGGCCGCGGTGACGCGCTGGAGACGTTCCGGCGGTTCCGGGACCAGGACTGGATCGTGGCCTCGCGCAACACCGCCGACGGCGACGCGGTGCGCACCGTCGCCTCGATGGCCGGCTTCCAGGCCCGGGTCGTGCACCAGGCGGACTCGCTGGAGCTGGTGCAGGACCTGATCGCCGCCGGGCTCGGGGTCGGGCTGCTGCCCGCCCGGCAGCCGGTCAAGCGCGGCGTCGGGCTGCGCCGGCTGCGCGACCCCGCGGTCGTGCTGCGCGGCTACGCGGTGACCCGCCGCGGCCGCGCCGACTGGCCACCCCTGGCCCTCCTCCTCCGCCTCCTCGGCGACCTCCGCCTCACCCCCTGACCGGAGAGCCCACGTACGCTCTGGTGATGCTGGGCGAGGTCTTCCGGGCGGTGGTGGCGGCGGTGACGGCCGTCGCGGTGGCCACGCCCGCCGACGGGCCGCAGCAGCGGGAGCGGCCGCTCGACAGCCCGGTGGTCGGCGCCGACGTGAGCTGGCCGAACTGCCCGAAGGGGCTGGGCATGAAGGCCCGGCCGGCGCTCGGCAAGCCGCTGCCGCGGGCGGACGCCCGGTTCGTGGTGATCGGGCTGACCAACGGTCCCGCGTTCCACCCGAACCCCTGCCTGGTCTCGCAGGTCGCGTACGCCGCGGAGCGCGGCCTGCACGCGTCGGCGTACGCCGTGGTGACCTACCCGACCCGCTCCCAGCTCCGGGCGTACGGCGACGGGTCGGCGGACACCCCGCAGGGGCAGGGCCGGCTGTGGAACACCGGCTACGCGCAGGCCCGGCAGAACGTCGACGTGATGCGGTCCGCCGGGCTCGACTCGCCCGCGGTCTGGCTCGACGTCGAGCCGGTGACCCCGCCGGCGCCGTGGTCGAAGCGTCCGAAGCGCAACCGCGAGGTGGTCGACGGCGCGCTGGCGGCATACCGCGACGCCGGGCTCGACGTGGGCTTCTACTCCGTGCGGAGCCTGTGGCGGCAGGTGCTCGGCGGGGCCGGGTGGGGGCTGCCGGAGTGGCGCAGCGCCGGCCCGCAGGACCGGGCGGCCGCGCTGGCGATGTGCCGCCAGGGATCGTTCAACGGCGGCCCCGCGGTGCTCGCCCAGTGGTGGGACGACCACCGCGACCACGACGTGCTCTGCCCCGGTACGCCGCCCGCCGACGTGCTCGACCGGTGGTTCGTGGACCTCGCGGCGGACGCCCCGGCCCCGTAACGTACGCACCGCACGGCTGCCGCAAGGTGAGGGGGAACCCGTGGGACGTCCCGACGACGAGGTGCCGACCGGGGTCATCGAGATGACCGCCGAGGCGGTGCACACGGTTCGGCGCCGGTTCACCACCACCGGGCAGACGCTCTACAACATGTCCGAGGACCTGCCCGACGCCTGGTCCGACCTGGGCACCGCGGTCGGCCAGTTCTACCAGCAGATCGACGAGGGGCTGAGCCCGTTCACCGCGTCCTGGCAGGCGAGCTTCTCGCTGTGCGAGGACGAGGCCCGGCTGATCGCCGGCAACACCAGCCGGCTCTCCATCGACCTCGACCGGCTGGACATCGGACACAGCTGATGGCCGGGCACTTCCAGCTCGACGTGCAGCCGGAGCTGGTCCGCGCCGTGCACCGCACGTACGCCTCGATCGCCTCAGCGCTCAAGCACGAGGCCGGCCAGGTCACCGGTACGCCGCACGAGATCGGCGACGACTGGACCGGCCAGGCGGCCACCAAGGTCAAGGGCGACATGACCGCGCTCGGCGGCCTGCTCACCACCTTCCACGGGCACTTCGACACGGCCGCGAAGGCGCTGACCACGCTCGCCCGCGCCTACGACCAGGGCCTCGAGGACCTGCACTCGCTGAACCAGCAGTGGAGCAAGGCCACCTCCACGTGCGCCGACGCGCTCGACGCCTACGACCGCCAGCAGGACCAGGACGTCCGGGACCTCACCCAGGACGGCCGCCGGTCGAGCCGCTTCGAGCACGAGGAGCTCGCCGACATCTACGCCGACAAGCGCAGCGGGGCGACCGCGGCCCGCGACAAGGAGTACGGCCGGCTCGGCACCGAGTACGACCACCTGGTCTCCCGGCTGCGCACCGCCACCGCGACCGCCGGCCGGGCGCTGCGCGACGCCACCCACGTGAAGGTGCCCGCCGGGGTGGCGGTGAACCTGCACGACCCGGCGGCGTACGCCGCGGCGCTGGCCGCCGTGAAGGACGCCGCGGAGGACGCTCTCGGCGACGACCTCGGCCTGGTCAGCGAGCGCGACGCCCGCGACGACGTCGAGAAGATCACCGACGCCGACCGGCTGCACGACCTGCTCGCCAAGAGCTCGCTGGCGGACCAGGGCAGCTACGACGCGCTGCTCGCGATGCTGAGGAAGTACGACGGCGACCCGGAGTTCGCCGGCCTCCTGGCGTCCCGGCTCGACCCGACGTTCCTGGCCCGGGCGCTCGCGCAGATGCAGGGCTTCGACGAGCAGTACGGCGTGCCCCCGGGCCGGTCCCAGGACCAGTGGGACCAGGAGTACCTCGAGCTCGTGAAGCGGGTCGGGTCGGCGTACGGGCTGGCCACCCAGGTCACCGGCGACTACGCGCCCCCGAAGAGCCGCCTCGACGACTTCTACGACGTGATCACCGACCCGGTCACGATCGAGGACATGCCCGAGCAGGTGCCGGGCCAGAACGTCGCGCTCGCGTCGCTGCTGTCGCAGGGGTCCTGGGACCCGTCGTTCGCCTCGGGCCTGACCGCCAAGGTGCTCGACTTCGAGCGCCACGAGCTCGGCGACCACGGTTGGGAGAACTTCGACTACGGCACCCGCGGCGACGTGCTCACGCCGCACGGCTACAGCGGCGACCCGCTGCAGACGCTGATGGCCGGGCTCGCCCAGAACCGCGCGGCCGTGCAGCAGCTGCTCACCGAGGGCGGCACCCGCGACCTGACCGTCGACTGCACGCAGGTGCAGGTCTCCGACCGGCTGGCCTACCTGCTCATGGAGCGGCACTGGAACGACGGCGGGCTGACCATCAAGGCCGCGCTGACGATGGGCATGTCGGACTTTCCCGGCGACCAGGTGCCCCAGCGGCTGCGCGGCCAGCTGCAGTCGATCGTCGACTACGCCGAGGAGCAGCAGGCCGCGGCCGAGGCGGAGGCCAAGGCGCACGAGAAGCCCTGGTTCGTCGACGTCGGCCACTTCGTGCTCGACCTGGCCGGCCTGATCCCGGTCGTCGGCGACGTCGCCGACCTGATCAACGCCGGGTGGTACACCTCCGAGGGCGACTACCTCAACGCCGGCCTCTCCGGCGCGGCCGCCGTGCCGTTCCTCGGCTGGGCCGCCACCGGCGGCAAGGGGCTCAAGGGCGTCAAGGCGCTCTTCAAGGCCGACGAGTTCGCGAAGATGGAGGGCGAGCTCAAGGCCCTCGAGGACGCCGGCAACACGCTCATCCCCGGCATGCTCAAGGGCCGGCCGATGGTCGAGGTGGATTTCAAGGACGCCGAGGCGCTCGCCGCCGCCCTCAAGACGCCGAAGCCGAACATGGTCTACCGGCACGGCGACCTGGTGTTCTACACCGACGAGGCAGGCACCGTCATCGTCGAGGGCGGCGGCAGCATGCGCCGCTTCATGCAGGTCACCAGGCAGGTGGCGCCCGGCACCGACCTGAAGTTCTGGGGGCATCGGTTCACGATGCTCGAGGACGGCACGATGGAGATCGTCAAGGTCGCGCCGTACAAGCCCATCTGGGGCCACGGTGAGGCGTTCAACGCCGCCAACTGGCACCGCTACACCCACAACGAGGTCTACCTCGCCAACGGCAGGCGGCTCGACTCCTACGACCCGAAGCAGTGGATCGTCGAGCGCAAGCTCCGGCAGTACGCCGAGCTCAAGGACCCGACCATGCTCCGCAAGGACGTCGACCTGGTCGTCCAGCAGTACCCACCCGGCACGGTGGTCCCGCGCACGCGCGGGAACCTCGAGCACTTCCCCGACATCGCCGGCAAGCCGCTGCGCGGCAGGATGCTCCTGGAGATCCCGCCGCAGAAGCTCCCGCTCGACCCCGAGCTGCTGCAGTACGCCGCGGACATGAAGGTGACCATCCGCGACAGCGCGGGCAGGATCTACACGCCCCAGTACCCGCACGGAAAGCTGCCTTGATGCACCTCGCCTACGGCAACCTCTGGAACAACGACCTCAAGCTGATGATCGACCCGGTGCCCGCCGAGGACGCGAAGGTCCGCTACGAGCGCGGCGACGAGGTGATGGTCGCCGCCGGCCGGGTTCCGCTCGCGGGCGTCGAGGCGGGCAGCGACGACCGGCCGGACGAGCCGGAGCCCGCGGTGTGGAGCCTGTACGCCGAGCTCGACCGCGGCTACGTCGAGGTGGAGTTCTTCAACGCGTTCGGCACCCGCGAGGCGACGTACTCCTTCCAGCAGCAGGACGACGGCCGGCTGTTCCTGTTCGAGGTCAGCGAGTACGACTTCGAGCGCCGCACGCCCGAGACCGGCGACTGGGACTGGAGCCGGGTGGAGGAGCACTCCTTCGAGCCCGACGGCTCCTCCTCCACGGTGGTCCGCACCAAGGCCGGGAGCGGCACCGACGTCGCGATGCAGGAGTACACCGGCACCGACGTCGAGAGGAACTGGGAGCCGGTCCCGGCCTGGGGCGACTGGGACTCGATCACCCGCCGCCAGCGCTGACCCACCTCCGCTGGCGGAGGTGCCCCCGCTGGCTGAGGTGCGAGCCCGCCAGGGCGAGCCTCGAACCAGGAACTACCCCCCGCTGTTCGCCCTCGACGAACAGCGGAACAGCACACCCGCCCCACGAGTTGAGCCGGTATCACTCAAGTCTTGAAAGAAGGCGCACCGATGCCGGACACCACCCGTCTTCCCGTCCTCTTCGTCCCCGACCTCGTCGTGCTGCCCGGGATGGTCGTCCCGGTCGAGCTCGACGAGCCCGCCCGCGCGGCGATCGACGCCGCCCGGTCCAGCAGCGACGGCCGGCTGCTGGTCGCCCCGCGGCTCGACGACCGCTACGCGTCGTACGGCGTGATCGCGAGCGTCGAGCGCGTCGGCCGGTTCAGCGGCGGCGCGTCCGCCGCGGTGCTGAAGGCCGAGCAGCGCGGCCGGATCGGCAGCGGCGTGACCGGTCCCGGGGCGGCCCTGTGGGTCGAGGTCGAGCCGGTCACCGACCGGGTCACCGACCGGGCCCGCGCGCTCGCCGAGGAGTACAAGCGGCTCGTCGTGGCCGTGCTGCAGCGCCGCGAGGCCTGGCAGGTCATCGACACCGTGCACCAGATGAGCGACCCGTCCGCGCTGGCGGACGCGGCCGGCTACGCCTCCTGGCTGACCACCGACCGCAAGCGGCAGCTGCTCGAGACCCCCGACGTCGAGGAGCGGCTCACCCAGCTCGTCGAGTGGACCCGGGAGCACCTCGCCGAGCAGGAGATCACCGACAAGATCGGTGAGGACGTCCGAGAGGGCATGGAGAAGAGCCAGCGCGAGTTCCTGCTCCGCCAGCAGCTGAACGCGATCCGCAAGGAGCTCGGCGAGGGCGAGCCCGAGGGCGCCGACGACTACCGCGCCCGCGTCGAGGCCGCCGACGTGCCCGACGCCGTCCGTGAGGCGATGCTGCGCGAGGTCGGCAAGCTCGAGCGGGCCAGCGACCAGAGCCCGGAGAGCTCGTGGATCCGCACCTGGCTGGACACCGTCCTCGAGCTGCCCTGGGACGTCCGGACCGACGACCAGAACGACGTCACCGCCGCCCGCGCGGTGCTCGACGCCGACCACCACGGCCTCGACGAGGTCAAGGAGCGGATCGTCGAGTACCTCGCCGTCCGGTCCCGGCGCGCCGAGCGCGGCCTGCAGGTCGTCGGCGGCCGCGGCTCCGGCGCGGTGATCCTGCTGGTCGGCCCGCCCGGTGTCGGCAAGACCTCGCTCGGCGAGAGCGTGGCCCGCACGATGGGCCGCACGTTCGTCCGCGTCGCCCTCGGCGGCGTCCGCGACGAGGCCGAGATCCGCGGCCACCGGCGTACGTACGTCGGCGCGCTGCCCGGCCGCATCGTCCGGGCGATCAAGGAGGCCGGCTCGATGAACCCGGTCGTGCTGCTCGACGAGGTCGACAAGGTCGGCGCCGACTACCGCGGCGACCCGGCCGCGGCGCTGCTCGAGGTGCTCGACCCGGCGCAGAACCACACCTTCCGCGACCACTACCTCGAGCTCGACCTGGACCTGTCCGACGTGCTGTTCATCGCCACGGCGAACGTCGTGGAGTCGATCCCGTCGGCGCTGCTGGACCGGATGGAGCTGGTCACCATCGACGGGTACACCGAGGACGACAAGGTCGCCATCGCCCGCGACTTCCTGCTGCCCCGGCAGCTCGAGCGGGCGGCGCTGACCGAGGACGAGGTCACCGTCACCGACGCGGCGCTGCGGGAGATCGCGGCGAGCTACACCCGCGAGGCCGGCGTACGCCAGATGGAGCGGCTGCTCGCCAAGGCGCTGCGCAAGGCCGCGACCCGGCTGGCCACCGGCGAGACGAAGGTCGACGTCGACGAGCCGGACCTGAAGGACCTGCTCGGCCGACCGCGGTTCACCCCCGAGTCGCACGAGCGGACGTCGGTCCCCGGCGTCGCCACCGGCCTCGCGGTCACCGGCCTCGGCGGCGACGTGCTCTACATCGAGGCGTCCGCCAGCGACGGCGAGCCCCGGCTGACCCTCACCGGCCAGCTCGGCGACGTGATGAAGGAGTCGGCGCAGATCGCGCTGTCGTTCGTCCGCTCGCACGCTCACGCGCTGGGCATCGACCCGGCGGTGCTGGACCGGAACATCCACGTGCACGTGCCCGCGGGCGCGGTGCCCAAGGACGGGCCGTCGGCGGGGGTCACCATGGTGACCGCGCTGACCTCGCTGGCCACCGGCCGGCCGGTCCGCTCCCAGGTGGGGATGACCGGTGAGGTCACGCTGAACGGCCGGGTGCTCCCGATCGGCGGCGTGAAGCAGAAGCTGCTCGCCGCGCAGCGCGCCGGGCTGACCGACGTGTTCCTGCCGCAGCGCAACGAGGCGGACCTCGACGACGTCCCCGCCGACGTGCGGGAGCAGGTCCGGGTACACCTGGTCGGCGACGTCCTCGACGTGGTCCGCGGCGCGCTCAGCGGCTCGGAGGCCTCCGAAGGGATGGTGGCCGCCTGATCCGTCGGCACCCTTTACCGCTCGGAGCACCGGGCATAGCCTGAGGACGCCGGCTGAAGAAGTCGGACGGCGCAGTGTCTCCACCGGAGCTGGCGATGACCGTGACGTCCCGATCCTTCCCCTTCGACCCGGCCAAGGTCCTCGGCTGCTCCGACGAGCAGGCCGCCGACCTGATGGCCGGCAAGGTGGTGACCCCGGGGGAGGTCGAGGCGGTCGCGGTCCGCGTGTACGACTGGCGCCGGCACCTGCGCGACCCGCACTCCTACTGGCTGACCGCCACCCAGGCGGCACGGGTGCTGCACCTGCCCCCGGCCGTCGTCAAGCGGATGCTCGACGACGACCGACTGCCCTACGTCACGCACGTCACCGGGGTGCGGCTGATGCGCCGCCACGAGATCGAGGAGCTCGCCGTCGCCCGGATGCGCTGACCACGACCTCCCGCCGCCTGGACGTACGCCGGACCAGGCGGCGGGGCTGTGTCTGATGGGCGCGGCTCCGCCGCGCGGTGTCCGCCACCCGGAAGATCCTGTCTTCCCTCGTCGCGCGAACGGCTCCCCCGCTCCGCTCGTCTAGGGCGAGCCTCGAAACCAGGACGTGAGGGGCGTGGTCACGCACGCGGGCACCTCACCGATGGTTTCGAGGCTCACTTCGTTCGCACCTCAACCAGCGGGGTCATGCTTCGGGACCACGACGGCGGCGACGACGTACAGGGCGGCGATGGCGGCGGCGGTGGCGGGCCAGCCGTCGTACTGGTAGGCGAGGCCGATCAGGGCGCCGAAGGCGCTGGAGCCGAGGTAGTAGGACATCAGGTACATCGCGGCGGCCTGGCCGCGGCGGCCGGTGCCGCGGGCCGAGACCCAGCCGCTGGCGACCGCGTGGGTGGCGAAGAAGCCGAAGGTGAAGACCACCAGGCCGACCGTCACCAGCAGCACCCGGTCGGGGAGGGTCAGGGCCAGCCCGGCGAGGGAGACCGCGATGCCGGCGAGCGCGAGACGGCGGCGGCCGTAGCGGTCCGCGAGCCGGCCGGCGAGCGGGGAGCTGACGGTGCCGGCGAGGTAGGCGAGGAACAGCAGCGACGTCACGGTCGTGCTCATCGCCAGCGGCGGCGCCTCCAGCCGGAAGGTCAGGTAGTTGTAGCAGGCGACGAAGCCGCCCATCAGCACGAACGCCAGCACGCACAGGCGTACGACGCCCGGGTCCGCGACGAGCGAGCGGACGGCGGACACGTGGTCGCGCGGCCGGGACACCGTGGAGGAGGTCCGCCGCGGCGAGGGCAGCAGCCGGGTGAACGCCACGGCGGCCAGTGCGGCCACCACCCCGAGCAGGGCCACCGCCGCCCGCCAGGAGCTGCTCTCCTCGACCAGGCCGGGAACCAGCCGACCGGTGATGCCGCCGAGGGTGTTGCCGGCGACGTACACGCCGATCGCGGTGCCGAGCTCGGCCGGGTGCACCTCGTCGCCCAGGTGCGCGACCGCGACCGCCACCACCGCCGCGAGCGCGACGCCGACCAGCCCGCGGGCCACCAGCAGCAGCCAGAACCACGGGGCCAGCGCGGCCACGAAGGTGGCCAGGCAGGCCACCAGCAGGCCGGCGCGCATCACCGGCACCCGGCCGACCGACTCGGCCACCGATGAGAGCGGCACGATCGCGAGCGCCAGGCTGCCGGTGGCGGCGGAGACGGTCAGCGCCGCCGCCGTCGGGCCGACCCCGAAGGCGGCGCCGATCGGCGGCAGCAGCGCCTGGGTGGAGTAGAGCAGCCCGAACGCCGCGAGGGCCGCGCACATCATCGCCAGGTTGAGCCTGCGGAGCCCGGGGCTGCCCGAGGTCAGCCCGCCCGTGGGTGCGGTGGTCTCCGAGGTCATCCCGGCTCACGCTACGAGCGGACGGTTGCGGCTCCCAAGCAGATGTGCGCGATCAGACACCCGCGGGCACGCGCAGCACGAAGTGCGCGCCCGGCCCGTCACGCGCCGCGAGGTCGAGGGTGCCGCCGTGCCGGACCGCGACCGCGCGGGCGATCGGCAGCCCGAGGCCGCTGCCGCCGGTGGCGGGCGTCCGGGCGGGGTCCGCGGTCCAGAACCGGTCGAAGACGCGTTCCCGGTCCGGGGCCGCGACGCCCGGCCCGTCGTCGCGTACGTCGAGGCGGACCGCGTCCCCATGGGTGGCCAGCGAGACGGCGACCGTCGTGCGCGCGTGCCGGGCGGCGTTCTCCAGCAGGTTGCGGACCACCCGGCGGAGCTCGTCGGCGGCGCCGCGCACCGGTGCCGCGGAGACACCCGACGTGTCCACCGCGACGGCGGTCGTCGCGCGGAGCCGGGCCGCCTCCTCGAGCACCAGGTCGTCGAGGTCGACCAGGGTGCGCGGTGGCGGGACGGTGGCCTCGGACGCGCGCGCGAGGTACAGCAGGTCGCGCACCAGACGCTCCATCCGGTCGGTGTCGGCGAGCAGCCGGCGGGCCAGCTCGTCGCGGTCCTCGCCCGGGTGCGCGAGCGCGACCTCGAGCTGGCTGCGCAGCGCGGTGAGCGGGCTCTGCAGCTCGTGGGAGGCGTCCGCGACGAACCGGCGCTGCCGGTGGTGCGCCTCCTCGAGCCGGGCCAGCATCTGGTTCATGGTGACCGCCAGCCGGCTCACCTCGTCGCCGCTGGCCGGCACCGGCACCCGGCGGTCCAGGTCGTCGTCGCCCACCGACGCCACCTCGGCCCGGAGGTCCTCCACCGGACGCAGCGTCCGGCCGACCACGAGCCAGGTGCCGACGGCCACCAGCAGCACCAGCACCGGTACGCCGACCAGCAGGTCGCGACGCAGCGTGCGGGTCGCCTCCCGCACCGACTCGAGGCTCGACCCGGCCAGCACGGTGACCGGGCCGCCCGGGGTGTCCGCGCGGGCCAGCCAGACCCGGTAGTCCTCGGTCTCGTCGTCGTCGGGCGCGCCGTCGACGGTGCGGACCCGCGG
>JABFXA010000333.1 GCA_013361955.1 Nocardioidaceae bacterium | reverse complement strand
CATCAGCAAGATCGGCGACGTCGTCGAGTACACCGGCACCAACCGGCCGATGACGCTGACCAACGGCTACGGCGACTGGAACGAGAACTTCGACACCTGGCGGCAGGGCTCCGCGCTGGGCTGAGCCCGGCCGGTCCTCGCGTTCCACCCCGCGGACGCCGTCGGTTTCGCTATCGTCGACAGACGCTCGCATCCTGGCGCCCACGCGGGAGGGGACACGTGACGAGGTCGGCGACGGCACGCGCCTGGGTGCTGACCCGGGCGCTGACCCTGGTCCTGCTGTTCGCCTTCGAGGGTGCTCGTGGGGTCGCCGGCGACATCACCTACTTCTCCCAGGCGCTGCAGGCGGTGCCCGACGTCGGGCTCGCGCACACGCTGGTGGAGGACCCGCTGCCGGCCGTGGGCGTGGTGGCGGTACCGATGGGCCTGGCCGCGCTGGCCGGCTCCACGGGGCTGTACGCCGTGCTGCTGGTGCTCTCCGCGCTCGTCGTGGACGGCCTGTTCACGGGACTGCTGCAGCGTGTCTCCGGCTCGAGCAGACGCCCCCTGGTGGTCTGGCTGCTCGCCGCGCCGCTGCTCGGCGGGCTCAGCCTGGCCCGGCTGGACCTGCTCGTCGGCGTGCTCGCTGCCGTCGGGCTGCTCGCCGCGGCGCCCCGGCCCCGCGTTGCCGCGGCAGCCGTGACCGTCGCGACCGCGCTGAAGCTCTGGCCGGTGCTGCTGCTGCCGGGGATCGTGGCCGCGTCCCGCCGGCGGGTCGGCTCGGTGGTGGTGGTCGGAGTCACGGGGCTGGTGCTGGCGGCTGCCACCCTGGTGCTCGCGGGCTGGGGACGGCTGGTGTCGCCGCTGAGCTACCAGGGCGAACGCGGCCTGCACGTCGAGTCGGTGCCGGCGACGCCCGCGATGCTGGGCTGGGCGGTGCACCCGGGCGGGTGGCGCGTCGAGTACGCCGACTCCCGTGCCTTCGAGGTGACCGGACCCGCCGTGTCCCTCTCGCTGCTGCTGAGCACGCTGCTCACGATGGGCCTCGCCGCGGGGTTCGTCCTGCTGCTGGCGCGGATCTGGCGCGGGGGAGTGCTCGCCGCCGAGGGGCTGGTGTGGACGTCCCTGGCGGCCGTCTGCGCCTTCCTCGCGACCGCGAAGGTGTTCAGCCCGCAGTACCTGCTCTGGCTGCTGCCGATGGCGGCTGCGGGCCTGGCGCTGGTCCGCAGCCGTGCTCTCGACCGGTGGTCGACGCTGCTGCTGGTGGCGACCGGGCTGACCCACCTGGTCTACCCGGTGTGCTACCGCGGGCTGGTCGAGCACGGCTGGCAGACCGCGGTGGCGGTCCCCGCGCTCGCCACGCGCAACGTGCTGCTGGTGCTGCTCCTGGTCGTGGCCGTGCGTGCGGCGTGGCGGGCCACGAGCCGGCAGCACGACCGCGAGACGGTCGCGGTCGGCGGCTGAGCCGGACCGTGAACCGACGAGGCCCGCGACCGGATCGGTCGCGGGCCTCGTGCGTGGTCGGGAGGACTCAGTGCTTGCGGAGCTCCTCGCCCTCGATGGCGTGCCGGCCGTCGAACTGGTGGCCGTCGGCGGCGTGCCCGTCGAACTCGTACTCGCCGCTGTAGTCGCCGCTCTCCAGGTGCTGGTGGCCGTCCTCGTGCACCTCCAGCTCGTGCTCGGCGTGGTGCTGGGCCTCCTCGAGCTCCTGGGCGGTCGGCTTCTGGATGGCGGTGCCGTACCAGTACTGCGACAGCCGGGCCCGCAGCCGCATCATCCGCACCTTGCGGTTGGCCACGCCGTTCTCGTCGGCCGGCGTCGGCGCCTGCACCAGCTCGTCGCGGTCGCGAGCCGTGAGGGTGTAGGCCTCGTCGACCGAGATCGGCAGGTGCTTCTCGGCGTACGCGCCCTCGGGGGAGCGCATGAT
This sequence comes from Nocardioidaceae bacterium, assembly GCA_013361955.1. Lineage (GTDB taxonomy): Bacteria > Actinomycetota > Actinomycetes > Propionibacteriales > Nocardioidaceae > Nocardioides_B. The sequence continues at coordinate 14,714 of JABFXA010000333.1, read as the reverse complement.
GATGCCGCTCTCGAAGCCGTGCAGCAGCCGGTCGCGGTCGGCCCGCTGGAGCGAGATGCACCAGCGCCGGGTGATCAGGAACGCGATCACCGGGCCGACGAAGACGGCCACCCGCATGAAGTACGTGATGTAGTTCAGGTTCAGGTGGAACGTCACCGCGAGGATGTCGTTGCCGCCGGCGGCCCAGAGCAGGCCGTAGAGCGTCATCATGCCGACCAGGAACGCCGTGCGCGTCGGCGCGTTGCGCGGCCGCTGCAGCAGGTGGTGCTCCCGCTTGTCGCCGGTGATCCACGCCTCCAGGAACGGGTAGGCGAAGAACACCGTGAAGATGACGCCCGGCAGGACCACACCCGGGATCAGGATGTTCCAGCTGATCGTGAACCCGAAGATGTGCGTCTCCCAGCCCGGGAAGATGCGCAGCAGTCCTTCCGCGACGCCCATGTACCAGTCGGGCTGAGAGCCCGCGGTGACCTGCGACGGGTTGTACGGACCGAACCGCCACACCGGGTTGAGCGACATCAGGCCGCCCATCAGCGCGGTGACGCCGAACACGATGAAGAAGAACCCGCCCGCCTTCGCGGCGTACACCGGCAGCATCGGGTAGCCGACGACGTTCTCGTTGGTGCGGCCGGGGCCGGGCCACTGGGTGTGCTTCTGGTACACGAGCAGCAACATGTGCGCCCCGATCAGGGCGAGCAGGATGCCCGGGATCAGCAGCACGTGCACGGTGTACAGCCGCGGGATGATCGCGTCGCCGGGGAACTCGCCGTCGAAGACGAAGAACGAGACGTACGTGCCGACCACCGGGACCGCCTGCATGAGGCCCTGGGCGATCCGCAGGCCGGTGCCGGAGAGCAGGTCGTCGGGGAGCGAGTAGCCGGCGAAGCCCTCGAGGATGCCGAGCTGCAGCAGCAGGCCGCCGATGATCCAGTTCAGCTCACGCGGCTTGCGGAAGGCGCCGGTCATGAACACGCGCATCATGTGCACGAACATGGCGCCGACGAACAGCATCGCCGCCCAGTGGTGCATCTGCCGCATCAGCAGGCCGCCGCGCACGTCGAACGAGATGTGCAGCGTCGACGCGTAGGCCTCCGACATCGAGACGCCGCGGAGCTGGTCGTAGGAGCCGTTGTAGACGACCTCGCCCATGCTCGGCTTGAACCACAGCGTCAGGAACGTGCCGGTGAGCAGGAGCACGACGAAGCTCCACAGCGCGATCTCACCCAGCATGAAGGACCAGTGGTCGGGGAAGACCTTGCGGATCTGCTTCTTGCTGGCGGTGGCCAGACCGGTGCGGTCGTCGGCCCACGTGAGGATGCCCGCAATCGGGTTCCGACGGGCCGTCCGTGCCGCCGTCTTGCCGTTCGTGGTCGCTGTGCTCATCATCGCTCCCCACGTTCCCAGTAGCTGGGTCCGACCGGCTCGTGGAAGTCGCTCTGGGCGACCAGGTAGCCCTCGCCGTCCACCATGATCGGCAGTTGCGGGAGCGCGCGAGCGGCCGGTCCGAAGATCACTTTACCGTTGTCCGCAAGATCGAAGGTGGACTGGTGGCAGGGGCACAGCAGGTGGTGCGTCTGCTGCTCCCACAGCGAGATCGGGCACCCGACGTGGGTGCAGATCTTGGAGTAGCACAGGATCCCGTCGACTCCCCAGTTCTCGCGGCCCTTGGCCGGCGTGATGTCGGAGGGCTTCATCCGGACCAGGATCACCGCGGCCTTGCCCTTGGCCTGGTTGAGGTGGGTGCCCTCGAACTTCGGCTCGCCCTCGGCGTTCTCCTCGAAGAACACGCCCGGCTCGGCGTTGATGAGCTGGCCGATCTCGACCTCCTCCGGGCGGATCGGGGTGCCGGCGACGTCGTTGACGACCCGCATGCCCTTCTTCCACACCGTGGACGACAGGTCGCCGCCGGGCAGCGGGCCGAGGTCGCGCAGGAAGACGATGGCCGGCAGGCCCAGCGCGGCCAGCGCGCCGATCAGGGAGTTGCGGATCAGCGGCCGACGGGCGATGCCGGAGTCGCTGATGCCCTGGTTGAGCGCGACCACCGCCTCCTCGCGGTCCTTCTCGCTGGAGGCCACCGGGTGCCGCGCCTCGACGATCTCGACGTCGCTCATCAGCTTGCGCGCCCACTGGATCGCGCCGATGCCGATGCACAGCAGCGCGAGACCGAGGCACAGGCCGAGCGCGACGTTGGAGGCGCCGAAGCCCAGGATGATCGCCGGGTCGTCGCCGATCGGGAAGGCGAAGTACGAGACCACGCAGAGGATCGCGAACAGGCTGCTCAGGCCGAACAGCGTGGCGACCTGCCGCTCGGCGCGCCGCGCGGCCTTCTCGTCGACGTCGGTGGGACGCGGCTCGTGCGGGTGCATCCCCGGGTCGGCGATCGGGTCGCCCGCGGGCTCCACGGTCGCGACGTCGGTCCCGTGACCGCCTCGCGGCTGCGGGGTCGTGCCGGTCGGGTTGTCGTGCTCGGTCACGCCTTGATCCCCTTCTTCGAACGCACGGAGCTGGAGGCGATCCAGATCGCGAAGCCGACGCAGGCGCCGATGCCGACGATCCAGGCGAACAGGCCCTCGGACACCGGACCCAGCGAGCCGAGCGTCGCGCCGCCGTAGTTGGGCGCCTCCTCGATGCTGTTCAGGTAGGCGATGATGTCGCGCTTCTCCGAGGACTTCAGGACGCCGTCGGAGAACACCGGCATCTGCTGCGGGCCGGTGAGCATCGCCTCGTAGATGTGCCGGTTGCTGACGCCGCGCAGGGACGGCGCGAACTTGCCGCCCGGCAGCGCGCCGCCGGACGCCGCGAAGTTGTGGCACGCGGTGCAGTTGGTCTCGAAGAACTGGCCGCCGCGGACGATGGCCTCGTTGCGCTCGTCCTCCGGGATCGTCGACGGGTCGTAGGCGTCGCGCTCCGGGATGGCCGGGCCGGGGCCGAGCGAGGCGACGTACGCCGCCAGCGCCTCGATCTCGTCGGGGGTGTACACGACCTTCTTGCGGGCCGCCTGCACGCCCGGGCGGGCCATCGGCATCCGGCCGGTGCCGACCTGGAAGTCGACCGCGGCCGCGCCGACGCCGGCCAGCGGCGGGCCGTACTGGGTGCCGTTCTTGGTGACGATGCCCTCGCCGTTGGCGCCGTGGCACGAGGCGCAGCCGACCAGGAACAGGGAGCGGCCCTTGGCGATCGTGGACTGGTCGGCCGGGTCGGTCTGTGCGTTGGCGGGCGCGAGCACGGCGTACGCACCACCGGTGAGCAGGAGCCCGAGCAGCAGGACGACGAGCCCGGCGAGCGGGCTGCGGCGCTTGGCTGAGAGTCGAGCGGAGATCAGTCGCACGAAGGGTTCCTCTGGTCGTCTCGGTTCTGGCGCGAGGTGCGGGGCGGCTAGCGGAGCAGGTAGATGGTGGCGAACAGCCCGATCCACACGACGTCGACGAAGTGCCAGTAGTACGACACGACGATCGCGCTGACCGCCTGCTCGTGGGTGAACTTGCGGGCGATGAACGTGCGGCCGAGGACCAGCAGGAAGGCGACCAGGCCGCCGGTCACGTGCAGGCCGTGGAAGCCGGTGGTCAGGTAGAACATCGAGCCGTACGACGAGGCCGGGATGGTCACGCCCTCGTGGATCAGCGCGGTGTACTCGTAGGCCTGGCCGCCGATGAAGAACGCGCCCATGACGTAGGTGAGGATGAACCACTCACGCAGGCCCCAGCCGCGGACGTTGAGCACGCTGCCGGCGCGCCCGACCTGGCCGCGCTCGGCCGCGAACACGCCCATCTGGCAGGTCAGCGAGCTGAGCACCAGCACGGTGGTGTTCACCGAGGCGAACGGGATGTTCAGCAGCGCGGTGTTCTGGGCCCACAGCTCGGGGGAGACGGCGCGGATCGTGAAGTAGCTCGCGAACAGCGCCGCGAAGAACATCAGTTCGCTGGAGAGCCACACGATCGTCCCGACGCTGACCATGCTCGGCCGGTCGTGGTGCCCGTGGAGCCGTGAGGCGGGGATCGAGGGTGCAGTTGAGGCCACGGGGTCATTATGTCGGCAAGCGTTGGGGCCTGCACCCCGGGGGCGGGGTGTTTCGGGTCGGCTACTTCACACCGGTCCGGAGGGCCCGCCGGCCGCGTCGGTCCCTACGCTGGAGGCGTGCTGCCGCTGTCCGTCCCGGGGTCGCTCTCCGGGCTCCCGCCGTTCACCTTCGGACGGGTGTTCACGGGGTGGGAGCTGGACCCGGTGCTGACCGTGCTCACGGTCTGGGTGGGCGGTTCGTACCTTTTCGGCGTCTGGCTGCTGCGCGACCGTGGCGACCACTGGCCGGTAGGGCGAACCCTCGCCTTCGTGGTGGCCGGGCTGGGGTCGTTCTTCTTCGCCACGTCGTCCGGGCTGGCCGCCTACGACACCACGCTGCTTTCGGTGCACATGGTCCAGCACATGGTGCTGTCGATGCTGGTGCCGCTGTGCCTGGCCCTGGGCGCGCCGGTGACGCTGATGCTGCGCACCTTCCCGCCCCGGCCGCGGCGGTGGCTGAACGCGCTGCTGCACTCCCGGCTCGCGCGGGTGCTGTCCTTCCCGCCGCTGACCTTCCTGCTCTTCGTGCTCAGCCCCTGGGTGCTCTACTTCACCGGCTGGTACGACGCGACGCTCCGCTCGCCGTACGTGCACGAGCTGATGCACGTGCACCTCGTGGTGGTCGGCTGCCTCTTCTTCTGGCCGCTGGTGGGCGTGGACCCGGTGCCCGGGCGGCTGCCCTACCCGTTCCGGTTCCTGCTGATGGTGCTCACGCTGCCGTTCCACGCGTTCCTCGGCGTGACGATCATGAGCCAGGAGGCGCTGATCGGCGGGTCCTGGTACCGCGCGCTGCCGATGCCCTGGCTGCCGGCGCCCGCGGACGACCAGCACCTGGCCGGTGGGATCCTGTGGGGGACCGGCGACCTGGTGGGGCTGGCGTTCCTCGCCGTGCTGTTCGTGCAGTGGGTGCGGTCGTCGATGCGGGAGGCCCGTCGCGAGGACCGCCGGCTCGACCGGCTCGAGGCGCAGGCACGGCGTCGTACGGACCCGACCGGCCGGTAGAGTCCTGGCCGTGACGAACGACGCCTCCGCGGACCCGCTCAAGATCCTGGTCTACAGCGACGACGCCAGCACCCGGTCGCAGGTCATCCTCGCGCTCGGTCGGCGGCCGCACCCGGACCTGCCGGTGGCGGAGTACGTCGAGGTGGCGACCGAGCCCGTGGTCCTGCAGCAGATGGACACCGGCACCATCGACCTGGCGATCCTCGACGGCGAGGCCGTGCCCGCCGGAGGCATGGGCATCGCCAAGCAGATGAAGGACGAGATCTACAACTGCCCGCCGATCCTGGTCCTCACCGGGCGGCCGCAGGACGCCTGGCTCGCGACCTGGTCGCGGGCCGACGCCGCCGTCCCGCACCCGATCGACCCGCTGCTCATCGCCGAGGTCGTCGTGCGGCTGCTCGCCTCGCGCGTACCCGCTGCGGGCTGAGGCCGCCGTGCCCGCCGCGCACACCTGGCCGGAGGTGCTCTCGGCCCTGATCGCAGGCTCGGACCTCTCCGCGGACCAGGCGACCTGGGCGATGGGGGAGATCCTCGCCGGTGAGGCGACCCCGTCGCAGATCGCCGGGTTCGCCGTCGCGCTGCGGGCCAAGGGCGAGACCATCGACGAGCTCGAGGGCCTGGTCGCGGCGATGTACGAGCACGCGACGCCGATCGTGGTGACCGGCCGGGTGCTCGACGTGGTCGGCACCGGCGGCGACCGCTCGATGTCGGTGAACATCTCCACGATGGCCGCGATCGTCGCCGCGGGCGCCGGCGCTCCCGTCGTGAAGCACGGCAACCGGTCCGCGTCGTCGAAGGCCGGCTCCGCCGACGTCCTCGAGGTGCTCGGCGTCCGCCTCGACCTGCCCGCGCCGGTGGTGGCGAAGGTGGGGGAGGAGGCCGGGATCACGTTCTGCTTCGCGGCCGGGTTCCACCCCGCGCTGCGGCACGCCGCGGTGCCGCGGCGGGAGCTGGGCGTGGGCACCACGTTCAACTTCCTCGGCCCGCTCGCGCACCCGGCCCAGCCCGAGGCACAGGCGGTCGGCTGCGCCGACCCGCGGATGGCGCCGCTGATGGCCGGGGTGTTCGCGCGCCGCGGCGTCGACGCCTGGGTCTTCCGCGGCGACGACGGCCTGGACGAGCTCACCACCACCACGACGTCGAAGGTGTGGGCCGTGCACGACGGTGCGGTCGTGGAGTTCGGCGTCGACCCGGACCGGTTCGGCCTCGGCGGTGGCACGCCCGAGGGCCTGCGCGGCCGGGACGCGTCGTACAACGCGGAGGTGGTGCGGCGGACCGTCTCCGGCGAGCGCGGCCCGGTCCGCGACGCGGTGGTGCTCAACGCCGGCGCCGCCCTGGCGGTGCACGCCGCCGAGGAGGGCAGCTTCGACGACCGCCTGGCCGCGGGCGTCGAGCGAGCCGCCCGGTCGATCGACGACGGTGCCGCGCGGGCCGCCCTCGACCGCTGGCTCTCCGCCATGCCGAGGGACTGACCCGCCCGAACGACGGGTCTCCCGGCGCCGTACGTCGGCCAGACTGGCCGCCATGGACGCCAGCACCCTCCGGGAGACACAAGCCCCGCTGAAGCAGCGCTACCGCGACGACGCCGCGAGCGCCCGTACGCCGCTGCACGCCGCCGCCGAGTTCGCCGACCCCGGCGTGACCGCGACGGTGCGCGGCTGGGCAGGCCCGGTCCGCGCCGGCCTGCACCCGGCGACCGGCGGCGACGGCAGCGACGCGTGCTCGGGGGACATGCTCCTCGAGGCGCTGCTGGCCTGCGCCGGCGTGACGCTGCGCAGCGTGGCGACGGCGATGGGTGTGCAGATCCGCGCCGCCAGCCTGACCGCCGAGGGTTGCTTCGACGCCCGCGGCACGCTCGGCGTCGACCGGGAGGTGCCCGTCGGCGTCACCGACGTCGTGGTGCGGGCCGAGCTGGACACCGACGCCGACGACGCGACGCTGGCGCGGCTCGCGACCGCCACCGAGCGTTACTGCGTCGTGGGGCAGACCCTCGCGACGTCGCCGCGGATCGACGTGGTGCGGCGGCCAGTCGGTAGACCGGCCGCCGCCACGACAATAGGGTGACCTGCACCCGCCACGACGTACCGACGACGGAGTTGCCGGCGACGTCCTTGATGCTGCTGCTCACGGTGACCTTGTAGTACTTGCGCAGCGTCAGGTTGCTGCTCGGGTTGAGCGTCGCCGTCCTGCGGTCCGCGCTCAGCGTCACCCGCGCCGACCGCGGCCGGCTGACGCCGCTCTGGTAGATGCGGACGGTCGACGAGCTCACGCCCACCACCGGCTCGCTGAACCGGACCGTGAAGTTCGTCGTCCGGCTCACGTTGCCGGTCGGCGACTTGCGGGTCACCGTCGGACGGAGGCCGTCCACCTTGAACGTCGCCCAGTCGGAGCTGGCGATCGGCTTGGCGTTGGCGTCGATCGACGTCACCCGCCACTGCCAGGTGCCGTCCGCGATCAGCTTGCTCGGCGCCCACGAGGTCGAGACCGTGGTGACCGACTCGCTCACCGAGGCGGCGCCGAACGCCTTGCGCTCGAACTTGTACGACGCGGCGGCGTCGCTCGGCTGCCAGGTGAAGAGTGCGCCGTTGCCCTGGACGAACGGGCCGCCCGTGGGCGACACCAGCGACGGCGCCACGCCGCCCACGCGGAACCGGCCCCAGGCGCTCCACGCACCCGGACGGTTGCTCGCGTCGACCCGGCGCACGCGCCACACGTAGGGCGTCGCGGCGGCCGGCAGCGGCGTCGTGGTGGTGTACGCGACCTGCTTGGAGCTGGCCGAGAGCACCCGGTTGGTGGACGACGCGGCGGTGTCGTCGTTCTTGTAGACCTCGAGGTCGTAGCTCTTCGCGAACTTCAGCGGCTGCCAGCGGAAGGGCTGCGTCCCGGACACCTGGACGGCGTCATTGGGGGACGTGAGGTCCACCGTGGGCGACTCCTTGACGAACTGCATCGGGTCGCTCCACGCGAGGCCGTTGCCCTTGCCGTCGACGGCCTGGATCCGCCAGTAGAGCGTGCCCTCCGGGTACGTCCTGTTGTAGGCGGTGTACGTCGTCTGGTCCATCGTCGCCTCGTCGACGATGGTCGAGAAGGCAGGCGTCGTGCCGACCTGCAGGTGGTAGGAGCGGGCCGCCTGGTTGGACTGCTCACCGGTGAGCGGGTCCGCCTTCGCCGGCCTCTGGTTGGTGGCCAGATAGTCGTTCCAGGTGAACCGGACGTCGTTCGCCACGTGCACTGGCGCCGCAGCCGCGTCGTACGGCTGCGGGACGGTGCTGCCGGACGCGGACACCGGCGTCATCGCCTCGACCGTGTTCGACTTCTTGTCGAAGGCGTTCGACGCCACGGTGGGGTCTGCCGCGCAACGGCCCGACGCCTTGCAGGGCCGGATGAACCAGTAGTACGCGACACCGGCCTGGCTCTCGGGGAGCGGTTCGGTCGGGGTCCACCGGGTGTTGGACGTGGACGGAAGAGTCGTGGGCGTGGAGAGCGATCCGTACACCATGTTCTGGAAGTTCGGGTCGCGCGACAGGTAGATCAGGTAGTAGCCGGCGCCGGGCACCGGGTCCCAGTCGAGCACCGGGGTCTCGGTCAGCCCCCGGCACACGGCGGGCAGGCTCGCGGAGCACGGGCGCGCGGCCGCGTCGATGCCGTCCAGCCCGCGACCGGACAGCGCCACCCGCTGGTTGGTGGCGGCGGCGAGGTCGCCGATCTTGAAGGTGGAGGTCGGTCCGCTGCCGATGAGTGCGTCGGAGCTGTTGTAGGCCATGACGAACCAGTCGTAGCTGCCCGCCGAGAGGTTGTTCACGGAGATGTCGGTCCCGGTCGGGTACGGGAAGGTGGTCGACAGGGGGGTGAAGAAGCCGCTGCCGGCCGTGCCGACCTGCACCTTGTAGTACTCCGCGCCGGCGATCGGCTCCCAGGTCAGCCGGGGGAACCGAACGGTGGCCGAGTCGTTCGGCGCCGGGCTCAACGGTGTCAAGGCCGCTGCTGACGTGGTCGGGACGTTTCCACTGACGCTGAAGGACCGGGTGGCGAAGATCGGCAACGGCGACTTCGCACCGTTGTGGTCGACCGCCTGCACCGTCCAGGTGTACGGGCTCTTGGCCGCGCTCAGCTGCTTCTTGCCGGTGATGGTCCACGACGTCGAGTACGTGGTCTCGTCGGCGACTGTCGCCCCGGTGTTGTCGTGGAGCACGACGAAGTACTTGTCCGCATCCCGGGCCGGGTTCCAGGTCAGCGTCGGCACGTCCACTGTCGCGCCCTGCGCGGGCGAGGTCTGCACCGGCGACCCGGGGTCGTAGACGAAGGTCCGGATCGCGGAGTAGATGCCCTGGATCTCGGTGGACGGTCCGTCGAGGGCCTTCACCCTCCAGTACAGAGTGACGCCTGGCGCCGGAGCGCAGTCGTCGTCCGCGGGAGAGTTCAGGTAGAAGGGTGTGTACGTGGTCTGCGTGACGAAGCACGAGTCGAACGTGCCGGGCGAGAAGTTGGCGTCCGTGCCGACGTCGAGCCGGTACCGGGACGCCAGCGGGACGGGGGTCCACTGGTAGTAGAAGTCGTCACCGACCGACGGGCTGACGGCGTTGCTCGGGTAGAGCAGCGTCGGGGTGTTCGGCCACGCCCGGTGGAACGAGCGGATGCGAACGTCGGTCCACTCCTGCGCCTTGCCGAAGATGTTCCGCGCGCGGACCTGCCACCAGTAGTCGTCGACGTCGTAGGTCTTGGTCGGGGAGTAGCGCGTCCCGAACACCACGGGAGTGTCGATGATGTCGTTGAACGAGTTGTCGGTCGCGACGCGAACGTCGTACGAGATCGCGCCGGGCACCGGGTCCCAGTCGAACACCACGTCCTGCAGCGTGGCGCCCTCGGCCGGGCTGGTCACGTCGTCCACCTGGAGCAGGTCGGACGGACCGACGACCGGCAGCGGCCCGACGGTGTACGAACGCTCCTCGGACGGCTGCGTGGTGATGCCGGTGCCCAACAGAGCGCGAACACGCCACCAGTAGGTGCCGTTCTCCTGCGGGTCGGGGACGACGAAGGACGAGGTCTTGGTCGCGTAGGAGGTGGTGCCGACCCAGTCGTGCTCGGCGCCGTCGATCTCCACGGAGTAGCTGGTGGCTCCGCGCACCGGCTGCCACTTCAGCAGCGGCGGGTTGTTGGGCTGGTCGAGGCTCGCGCCGTCCGACGGGGCGAGCAGCACCGGCCCACCGCCACCGTCACGCACGAAGTCGGTCTGCGACCAGGCGCTCGCGCCGGCCGAGTTCCGGGCCCGCACCCGCCAGTAGATGGTCGTGGCAGGCAGCTGGGCCGTGGGGGTGGCCTGCCGGTTCACCGTCGAGACCTTGTAGACCGTGGTCGTGAACGCATCCGTGGTCGACACCTCGACGTCGTACGACGTGGCGCCGGAGACGCGGTTCCAGGACAGCACGGGGTTCGCGCTGACCGGCGCCGCCGACGAGTTCGGGCTGAGCCCGGTCGGCGCAGCGACGGCCGCGGAGGCCGGTGTGGCGATGAGCAGTGACCCGACGACGGCGAGTGCCGCGACCACAGCGGACACGCTCCATGGGCGGCGAAGGAGTTGGGTGCGCACGGATGTTTCCCCCTGATCGGCAACCTCGGCTGGTCGACCCTAGGCAGGGGGTCATTTCGGGCGCAGGGAAACAACTCGGGCTAGTCCGAAATGACTAGAAAGTCTGGCCGGTCGTCGGTCGATCGAGCGGCCGTGCGTCAGTCGAGGCCGAGGGAGAAGGCCGACTCCAGGTCGTGCTGGGAGTACGCGCGGAACGCGATGTGGGTCTCGGTGGCGCTGACCCCGGGGACCTTGTTGAGCCGGTCGGCGACCACGCTCGCGACGTCGTCGTGGTTACGAACCCGGACCATCGCGATCAGGTCGATCTGACCGGTCACGGAGTAGACCTCGCTCACCCCGTCGAGGGCCGCGATGTGCTCGGCGACCTCGGGGATGCGAGCGACGTCGGCCTTCACGAACACGATGGCGGTGATCATGGCGCCACGCTAGCGGACCGGCTGGTGCGAGGGCCGCAGGGAACGGCGGTCCTCGAAGGGGACCAGGGACTTGCGGGACTCCTCGACGGCGTCGTGGGTGCGCAGGTGGCGGGTGGCGCCACCGACCGGGCAGGTCCACTCGCCGTCGACGTGCACGAGCCGCACCCCGTCGGACTCCAGCCAGCGCAGGATCTTCTCCGTCTCCTCCGCGGTGGTCGCCGGTGTCGGGCCGAAGCCCGGCAGCACGGTGTCGGCCGAACCACGGAGCTGTCGGACGTACTCACCGGCGTGCGCGCCCGAGGGGATCACCCCCGAGGCGGCCAGCCGGCCGTGCCGGATCACGTGGACCGTCCACCGGCCGTCGTCGCGACGGGCCGCGACGACCTCCGGGCACCGGGTCAGCGCGCCGATGCGCTGGGTGCGTGCCGCCCCGCGCAGGAACGCCACCAGCCGGTCGCGCCACGAGCCGGCGTCCTCGAAGCGCTGCGCCGAGGCGAGCGCGCTCATCCTGCGGGTCACGGTGCTGACCACGGTGTCCGGGTCGGCGAGCAGCGACGCCCGCAGGCGGTCGACGACCGCCGTGTAGTCGTCGTTGCTGACGCTGCCGTTGCAGGGCGACAGGCACTTGCCCATCTCGGCGAGCGCGCAGGCGCTGAGCGCCGGCACCTTCGGCATCCGCCCGCCGCACTGCCGGATCGGGAAGGCCTCGTGGATCGCGGCCATGGACCGCTCCGCGATGCGCTTGGAGGAGTAGGGCCCGATGTAGTCGGCGCCGTCGTCGATCACCCGCCGCACCAGCGACAGCCGCGGCCACGGCTCGCGGGTGAGCTTGATCCAGTGCACCCGCTCGGGGAAACGCGACCGCCGGTTGTACGGCGGCTTGTGCTGCGCGATCAGCCGCAGCTCGCGCACCTCGGCCTCGAGGGCGGTGGCGCACTCGATCCCGGTGACGTCGGCCGCGAGCGCCACCATCTCGCCCATCCGGCTGCGGGTCTCGGAGGCGGTGAAGTAGGTGCGGACCCGGGTGCGCAGGTCCTTCGAGGTGCCGACGTAGAGCACCCGGCCGCGCTCGTCGCGGAACAGGTAGACACCCGGCGCGTGCGGCAGCTGCTCGGCGAGGTGGCGCTTGCGTCGCTGCGCCGCGGACACCCGGGCGCTGAACGTCTGCAGCTCCTCGAGGGTGTGCACACCGAGGTTGCCGAGCCGCTCGATGAGCCCGTGCAGCACGTCGACGGTGGCCCGCGCGTCCGAGAGGGCCCGGTGGTTCGGCGTCGTGGTCGACCCGAAGGCGACGGCCAGCGAGCTGAGCTTGCAGTTGGGTGCGTCGTCGCGGGTGATCACCCGTCGGGCGAGCTTGGCGGTGTCGAGCACCTCGAACGCCGGCCAGGGCCGGCCCTGCCGTGCGGCGAAGTACTTCAGGAAGCCGACGTCGAACGGCGCGTTGTGCGCGACGAGCACGGACCCCTGGGCGAACTCGAGGAACTGGGGGAGCACCTGCTCGATCGTCGGGGCCGCGACGACCATCGAGTCGGTGATGCCGGTGAGCACCGCGATGAACCCGGGGATCGACTGGTGCGGGTTGACCAACGTCTGGAACTCGCCCAGCACCTCGCCGGCACGCACCTTCACGGCACCGACCTCGGTGATCATCGAGCCGCCCTCGGCGGAGCCGCCGGTGGTCTCCAGGTCGACGACGCAGAAGGTCACGTCGCGCAGCCGCCGGCCGAGCTCGTCGAACGACCGCTGGGCCTCCCAACGCGGGTGCCCGGTGCGCTGCTGCCGCGCCGTGGTCGTCATGTTCCTGACGCTACGGGCGCGCACCGACAGAAACCGCGTAGCCACGCGGCATACCCTGGTGACCGCGGTGGAACGACCACCGTGACGTGCACCCGGAGGTTGGAGCGACGTGACAGCCCTACCCGACGCGACCACTCGCTGGCGCTGCGGTGGCTGCGGCAACCTCACCCGCTTCGACGTCACGAGGACGCTCCGGACGACGGAGTTCTGGCACTTCGACCTGGCCGGCGACCACGAGGTGGAGGAGTCGACCACCGAGCAGGAGGTCGTCGCCGCGGTGACCTGCCGCTGGTGCGGCCGCTCCGACGCCGTGGAGCTCGTCCCGCGCGCCGAGTCCGGGGCTGATGCGCCGTGACCCGTCCGTGAGACAGCCGTGAGTGCCGACCCCGTCCCCGAGCTCGGCGCCGAGGGGCCGTTGCCCGACGCCGTACGGCTCCGTGTCGTCGCGCTGGCCTCCGACGCGCTGGGCAGCCTCACGCCGGAGGAGGTCCCGGGCCCGCTCGCCCGGGTCGCCGACTTCGCTCCGCAGCGTCGGGCCAAGCTGGCGGGCAGCCGGATCGCCGGCCTCCTTGCCACGGACGACGCCTTCCGGGAGGCGGTGGCCGGCCAGGTGCGGATCCGGCTCCCGGAGCTCGCCCACGCGCTCGCGTCGGGGGAGGCCCCCGGCGCCGCCGACCCGGTCGAGGTGGCGGCGGTCGCCTACCTCACCCGGTCGCCGGGGTGGGACGAGGTGGTGCGTACGTCGGCCGAGCGGCTCGACGCCGAGCGTGACAGCGTGGCCGGCCGCCAGGCCGCCGAGCGTGTCGACCGGCTCCGCCAGCAGCTCGAGGACGCGACCCGGGAGCTGAAGGAGACCCGGCGCCGGCACCGCGAGCAGCTCGATGCGCTCAAGGCCGAGAACGCCCAGCTGCGGCACAAGCTCGGCGACGCCCGGACCCGTGCTCGCGAGGCCGCCGAGGAGGCCGACCACGCGCGTGCTGCCGCCGCGGAGGCGGGTGCCGCCGCCTCGTCGTCGGCGGTCGCCCGCGACTCCGAGGTACGTCGGCTGCGTCAGCGCATCGACGAGCTCGAGGCGGAGGTGGCCTCGGCCCGGCGGACCGAGCGGGAGGGTCGCGACGTCGGCACCCTGCGGGCGCGGCTACTGATGGACACGTTGCTCGACGCCGCCCAGGGTCTCCGCCGCGAGCTGGCGCTGCCCACGGTGGAGGGCTCGCCGGCCGACCTGGTGACCGCGGAGATCGCGGCCGAGGGTGCGCGGGCCCCGTCGGGGCACTCGTCCCTCGCGCTCGACGACCCCGCGCTGCTCGAGCAGCTGCTCGCGATGCCGCGGGCGCACCTGGTCGTGGACGGCTACAACGTCACCAAGACCTCCTGGCCCGACATGCCGCTGTCGGGCCAGCGCGACCGCCTGCTCGACGGCCTGGCGCCGCTCAGCGCCCGGACCCGGGCGGAGATCACGGTGGTCTTCGACGCCGCCGCCACGGAGGACCGTCCGCCGGTCACGCGACCGCGCGGGGTCCGGGTGCTCTACAGCCCGGTCGGCGTGATCGCCGACGACGTGATCCGCGAGCTGGTGGCCGCCGAGCCCACCGGACGCCCGGTGGTCGTGGTGTCCAGTGACCAGGCGGTGGCCCGCGACGTACGTCGCGACGGGGCGCGGGTGGTCGCGGCGACCGCGCTCAGCCGGCTCCTGTCCCGCGGCTGAGACCGAGCGGAGGCGCACCGGTCCGGCCGGCCTCCCGGCCGCCGCGGAAAACTGTCGGTGCCCCCTGTCAGCCTCGTGGGTACGCCGACACACGGAGGGAACCGATGAGCGTGCACATCGACTGCGACACCTGCCTGGTGCGCGGCCTGGC
>JABFXA010000073.1 GCA_013361955.1 Nocardioidaceae bacterium | reverse complement strand
GCGCCGGCTGCTGGCCGCGGACGACACGGCGACGGCGTACGGCCGGGTGTTCGACGTCGCGCAGCGGCTCGGCTGGCCGGAGGAGTACGGCGGCCGGGGGCTGCGCAACGCGTACTTCGACCGGTGGCACGACCGGCTCGACGAGCTCGCGACCGACGACGCGGCGGCGGCCGAGCTCGCCGAGGGGCAGCGCAGCGACGACCCGGACACGGCGTACGTGTACGCCGGGCAGGGCGCCGGCCTGCTGCGCGAGGAGCGGACCGTCGCCGACGTGCTCGCCGACCTGGGCCGGGCCGAGGAGCTGCTGCGGCGGTTCTAGTCCTGCTCGGGCGGGAAGCCGCCGGTCGCGACCGGCCCCCAGCGCTCGACGGTGATCCGGACCAGCGACTTGTTCTGCTTGCGCATCGCGTCGCGGTACTCGTCCCAGTCGGGGTGCTCGCCGGAGATGCAGCGGAAGTACTCCACCAGCGGCTCCACCGCGTCGGGCATGTCGATCACCTCGGCGGTGCCGTCGACCTGCACGTAGGGCCCGTCCCACTCGTCGGAGTGCACCACGATCGACACCCGCGGGTCGCGCCGGGCGTTGGCGGCCTTGGCGCGCTGCGGGTACGTCGACACCACGATGCGCCCGGACTCGTCGACGCCGCAGGTCACCGGCGACATCTGCAGCGAGTCGTCGCGGCGGCGGGTGACGAGCGTGCCGTGGTGCCGGGGCCGCAGGAACTCCAGCAGGTCCTCACGGCTGACCCGGTCGGCGGTCGCGTAGCTGTGGGCCATCAACAGCCGCCCGCGACCGCCGGGATCACCGACACCTGCGCGCCGTCGGGCGTCGTGGTGTCGAGGGCGTCGAGGAAGCGCACGTCGTCGTTGCCGACGTACACGTTCACGAACCGGCGGATCGCACCCTGGTCGTCCAGGATCCGGCCCTTGATGCCCGGGTAGCTGGTGTCCAGGTGGTCGATCACCTCGGCGTGGGTGCCACCCTCGGCGGTCACCTCGGACTCACCGTTGGTGTAGGTGCGCAGGATCGTGGGGACGCGTACGGAGACGGACACGGTTTCCTCTCAGACCAGGTCGGCGGCCGTGAAGGCCTGGTAGCTCGGCTCGATCGTGGCAGCGGGGCCGACCCGGTCCGCCACCGCGTCCAGTGTCTTCAACCCGTCGCCGGTGTTGAAGACCACGGTCTCGGCGTCCGGGTCCAGCTGTCCGGACTCGACCAGCTTCTTCAGGGTCGCCACGGTGACCCCGCCCGCGGTCTCGGCGAAGACGCCCTCGGTGCGCGCCAGCAGCTGGATGCCGTCGCGGACCTCCTCGTCGGTGACGTCCTCGACCGCACCGCCGGTGCGGCGGGCCACGTCGAGCACGTAGGGTCCGTCGGCCGGGTTGCCGATCGCCAGCGACTTCGCGATGGTGTCCGGCCGGACCGGGCGCACCACGTCGTGGCCCTGCTTGTACGCCGCCGACACCGGCGCGCAGCCGTTCGCCTGCGCCCCGAAGATCCTGTACGGCGACCCGTCGACCAGCCCGAGCTGCACGAGCTCGCGGAAGCCCTTGTCGACCTTGGTCAGCTGCGACCCGGACGCCACCGGGATCACGACCTGCTCGGGGAGCCGCCAGCCGAGCTGCTCGGCGACCTCGTAGCCGAGCGTCTTCGACCCCTCGGCGTAGTAGGGCCGCACGTTGACGTTCACGAACGCCCAGCCCTCCTCCTCGCCGGCGATCTCCGAGGCGAGTCGGTTGACGTCGTCGTAGTTGCCCTTCACGGCGACGAGCGTGCCGCCGTAGACGGCGGTGGTGAGCACCTTCGGCCGCTCGAGGTCGTGCGGGATGAAGACCACGGTCTTGATGCCGGCGCGGGCACCCGCGGCGGCGACCGCGTTGGCGAGGTTGCCGGTCGAGGGGCACGCGAAGACGGTGCTGCCGAACTCGCGCGCGGCCGACAGCGCGATGGCGACGACGCGGTCCTTGAACGAGTGTGTCGGGTTGCCGGAGTCGTCCTTGACCCACAGCCGGCGGATGCCGAGCTCGCGCGCCAGGTTGTCGGCGCGGAGCAGCCGGGTGAAGCCGGGCTCCATGTTCGGGCTCGCGGTGATGTCGGTGGGCACCGGCAGCAGCGGCTGGTAGCGCCAGATGTTCTTGGGTCCCGCCGCGATCTGCTCACGCGTCACCTGGGGGAACGCGTAGCCGATCTCGAGCGGGCCGAAACACTCCTGGCAGGCGTAGGACGGGCCGAGCGGCTGGGTGGCGCCGCACTCGCGGCAGACCAGGCCGGTCGCGTTGCCGAACGCGCCCTCGCGCAGCGTCGTGCCGGGGTCGGTGGTCAGGGTGCTCACGGGAGATGCCTCCTTCTCATCTTCCCCGCGGCCGGCCTTCGGCGGCGGGACGGAATTAGCACCGTTGGCACGCGGACAGGAGTGCGAACCAGGTTGCCGGGGCTTCAGCGGGCCGTGTCCCTCTGCCCCTCTCGATGAGCGGTCCTCAGCCTACGCAGCCGTCTCAGAATGTGCACATCGGGGCCAGCATCCGAGACACCCGGGTCACACCGCGTGCGCCTCCGCGTCCGCGGCGTACGACGCGAGGAACCGCAGCACGCCGGCGGGACCGTCCACGACCAGGTCGGCGCGCTCGGCGAGGGCCTGCTGCTCCTCGCTGCCCGAGCACACCAGCAGGCCGGGCAGGCCGGTGTCGGCGAGCTCGCGGACCGCCTCGAACGCCTCGAGGTCGCCGAGGTCGTCGCCGCAGAACACCACCCCGCCGGCGTCGTGCTCCTCGACCGCGGCCCGCACCGCCAGGCCCTTGTGCATGCCGGGCGCGCGCACCTCGATCACCAGCCGGCCCGGCTCGACGGCCAGGCCGTGCCGCTCGGCGGCGTCGGTGAGCTCCTCCTCGAGGCGGGCGAACGCCTCCTTCGGGTCGGGCAGCCGGCGGGTGTGCACCGCCAGCGCGATGCCCTTGTCCTCGACGAAGGCGTCGCGCGCGCCCTCCCGCGCGAGGATCCGGGGCAGCTCGTCGCGGAACGCCTGCAGGCCCTCCGGGGGCGGCGGCGAGGTGACCTCGCGGCGGTCGGCGTCCCAGCGCTCGTTGCCGTACTGCCCCATCACCACCAGCCGGTCGTCCTCCAGCAGCGCGTCGGCGACCTCGTCGAGCCGGCCGAGCCCGACCACCTGCGCGGCCGGCCGGCCGGTGACGACGACGACCGCGCGCACCTGCGCGGCCAGGTCGGTGAGCACCCGGGGCGCGTCGGGTTGCACGAACGCCTGCGCCGGGTCGTCGACGATCGGTGACAGCGTGCCGTCGAAGTCCAGGCCGACCACCACGTCGACCGCGTCGGCCACCAGGGCGGCGTACCGCTCCTTGCCCTCGGACGTGCGAAAGTCCATGGGCCCATCCCTACCACCGACGAGCGGCGGCTCGCCGCTACAGCGGGGTGGTGAAGGGATCGGAGGACTGCCGACGCGCCCTAGGAGTAGTCGGAGGTGAGGATGACCGTCAGCCGGTCGAAGCGCATCGGCGCGATGGCCGGCTTGAGCCGGGAGATGCCGAGGTCCTTGGCGAGCAGCTTCGCCGCCGCGTGCAGCCGGGCCGGGTAGTAGACGGTGCTCGCGCTGATGGTGCCGTACCAGTTGTCGGACCCGACGACCTGCCAGCCGGCGCCCTGCGCCCGGCCGGCGGTGCGGCCGGCGAGGCCCTTGACCCCGGAGTTGTTGTAGACCTCGACGTAGACCGAGCCGCGCTTGACCGCCGGCGCCTTCGGCTTGGGCTTGGGCTTCGGCTTGTGGGTCGGGGTGGCGCGCACCACCGGGGTCGGCGACGGGGTGGTCGGCGTCGGGGTCGCCGAGTGCTTGACCACCGGCGCGGCGGTCTTCTCCGGGGTGTCGGTCCGGTTGGTCGCGACGTACGCCGCACCGGCGAGCACCACGGCGGCGACCGAGAGCAGCGCCATCGGCGAGGAGAGGGCGACGCCTCGCTGGTCGAGGCGGCGGGCGGGGAAGGGGCCCATCGCGGCGCCGGCCCTCAGACCTCGAAGCCGAGCCGGCGAGCGGATCGGGCGCGCTGCCGGGCGGCCCGGAGCCGACGCAGCCGGCGGACCAGCAGCGGGTCGAACTCGAGCGCGTCGGGACGGTCGATGAGGGCGTTGAGGACCTGGTAGTAGCGGGTCGACGACATGTCGAACTTCTCGCGCACCGCCTGCTCCTTGGCGCCGGCGTACTTCCACCACTGGCGCTCGAAGTTCAGGATCTCGCGGTCGCGCTCGGACAGCTCGGCGGCGACCGGCTGCCCGTCGAGGGCGTTCGCGGCGTCGCGTCCTGCCGGTGCTGACATGGTGGCTGCTCCTGTGCCCGGGGTGCCCGGTGCGTTCGGCGGTGCGGGTTCGTCGCTCATCATAGGGGACGAATGACAGCCATGTGATTCGTTCGGCGGCGCGTCGCGCTCCTCGTCCGGGTCCGTCCCGGCGGGCTGGTAGGCGCTCGGCCGGGGACCAGAATGGGCCACATGCCCAGCCTGCCAAACGACCTCCCGCCCCTCGACGTCACCCCGGGACCGCGCCGGGCGGAGCCGCTCCCGGCCGACCGCCCGGTGCGCTGGGGCATCGTCTCCACCGGCAAGATCGCGACCGCGTTCGTGAAGGACCTCGCACTCCTCGACGACTGCGAGGTGGCCGCGGTCGGGGCCCGCCGCCAGGAGTCCGCCGACGCCTTCGCCGCCGAGCACGGCATCGCGCGGGCGTACGGCGACTACCGCGCGCTGGTCGCCGACCCCGACGTCGACGTGGTGTACGTCGGCACGCCGCACTCCCTCCACCGCGAGCACGTCGAGCTGGCCTTCGACGCCGGCAAGCCGGTGCTCTGCGAGAAGGCGCTGACGCTCACCGCCGCCGACGCGCAGGCGCTCGTCGACCGGGCCCGCGCGGAGAACCTGTTCCTGATGGAGGCGATGTGGATGCGCTGCCAGCCGCTGGTGCGTCGGCTGCGGCAGCTGGTCCACGCCGGCGCGCTGGGCGCGGTGCGGCAGGTCCGCGCCGACCTCGGGTTCGTGGTGGACCGGCCACCGACGGACCGGCTGCTCGACCCGGCGCTCGGCGGCGGTGCGCTGCTCGACATGGGCATCTACCCGCTGACGTTCGCCAGCCTGTTCCTGGGCGAGCCGGCCACGGTCAGCGCCACCGCGTCGCTCTCGGAGTCGGGCGTGGACCTGAACCTCGCGGTCGGGCTGGGCTACGAGAGCGGCGCGGTCGCCGCGCTGACCGCGTCGATGACCTCCTGGTCGCCGCGGTCCGCCTCGATCGCGACCGACGTCGGCCGGATCGACCTGCCCGCGCCGTTCCACCACCCGACGACGGTGACGTGGACCCCGCTGGTCGGCGACCCGGACTTCGACGTACCGCCGGCTCCGCGGGAGCTGAAGGACGAGGCGCCGCTGGGGGTCGGCTACACGCACGAGGCGCGCGAGGTGGTGCGCTGTCTGCGCAACGGGGAGACCGAGAGCCCGCTGGTGCCGCTCGACGACACCGTGGCGCTGATGCGACAGATGGACCGGATCCGCGAGCTCGTCGGGGTGCGCTATCCGGCCGACGCGACCGCTCATGACCGAGCGCCTGCTGGGTAGGTTGGTGCCGTGAGCAAAGGGGAGGGAAGCGCGATCAGGAAGGCCGACCTGCTCATCGTCGCGAACCGGCTCCCGGTCGACCGGGTGGTCGGCCCGGACGGGTCCGTGAGCTGGCGACGCTCGCCGGGCGGCCTGGTGACCGCGATCGAGCCGGTGATGCGCGAGAACGACGGCGCGTGGATCGGCTGGTCCGGCGGGGCCGACGACGACATCGACCCGTTCGTCGAGGACGGCATGTCGCTGGTGCCGGTGACCCTGAGCGGGCAGGAGGTGGAGGAGTTCTACGAGGGCTTCTCCAACGCCACCCTGTGGCCGCTCTACCACGACGTGGTCGCGAAGCCGGAGTTCCACCGCGAGTGGTGGGACTCGTACGTCGCGGTGAACCGCCGCTTCGCCGAGCGCGCCGCTCAGGTCGCCGACGAGAAGGCGCTCGTCTGGGTGCACGACTACCAGATGCAGCTGGTGCCGGCGATGCTGCGCGAGCTGCGCCCGGACCTCCGGATCGGGTTCTTCCTGCACATCCCGTTCCCGCCGGCCGAGCTGTTCCAGCAGCTCCCGTGGCGCCGGCAGCTGCTCGAGGGGCTGCTCGGCGCCGACCTGGTCGGGTTCCAGCGCCCGGGAGCGGCCCAGAACTTCGTGCGCCTGGTGCGGCAGCGCGTCGGCCACAAGACGCACCGCGACCTCGTGTACCTCCCCGACGGCCGGACGGTGCGCGCCGCGGCGTACCCGATCTCCATCGACACCCCGGGCCTGGAGCGGCTGGCCCGGACCGAGTCGACCGAGCAGCGGGCGAAGGAGATCCGCGAGCAGCTCGGCAACCCGCGCACGGTGCTGCTCGGCGTCGACCGGCTCGACTACACCAAGGGCATCTACGACCGGCTGCGGGCGTTCCGCGAGCTGCTGACGCAGGGCGACCTGTCCGTCGACGACTGCGTGTTCGTGCAGGTGGCCACCCCGTCGCGCGAGCGGGTCGAGCAGTACCGCCGGCTGCGCGACGAGATCGACCGGCTGGTCGGCCGGATCAACGGCGACCTCGGCAAGATCGGCTCCCCCGCGATCCACTACCTGCACACGTCGTACCCGAAGGACGAGATGGCGGCGCTGTTCCGGGCCGCCGACGTGATGGTGGTGACCCCGCTGCGCGACGGCATGAACCTGGTCGCCAAGGAGTACGTCGCCTGCCGCTACGACGACACCGGCGCGCTGGTGCTCTCGGAGTTCGCGGGGGCGGCCGACGAGCTGAGGCAGGCGTTCCGGGTGAACCCCTACGACATCAACGGCATGAAGGACGCGATCCTGACCGCCGTACACGCGCAGCCGCGCGACCTCGCCCGCCGGATGAAGGCGATGCGGAAGACGGTGTCCGAGCACGACGTGAAGGGCTGGGCCCGCCGGTTCCTCGAGTCCCTCGACGAGACCGCCCCCGAGCACAACAAGAAGGTCCGCCCCGCGACCGCCCAGTGACGCCGGACGGGTAGTCCGTGTCAGTTGGCAGGTTGCGAGCGCCGTTTCGCATGCCAATCGGCACGGACTACCCGTCCCGACTCGCTGGTAACTTGCGCTCATGGATCTGATCCCCACGCCGGACCAGGTCGTCTCCGCAGCGGCGAACGTCGCGCACAAGGTGTTGTACGGCGGGCTCGCCGACCTCCGCCCGATGCCGCGCACACTGATCGACGACGGGGTGCTGCGCGAGGTGTACCACTACCGGCCGCGGGGGTCCGCCCGCGAGCACGGCGACCCGGTGCTGCTGGTCACGCCGCTGGCCGCGCCGGCGCTCTGCTTCGACCTGCGCCGCGGCTGCTCGCTCGTCGAGCACTTCGTGGACGCCGGCCGGCCGACGTACCTCGTGGAGTACGGCGAGGTGTCGTTCGCGAACCGCAGCCTCGGCATGGAGCACTGGGTCGACGAGGTGGTGCCGGCCGCGATCACCGAGGTCAGCAAGCACGCCGGCGGCCGGCCCGTGCACGTCGTCGGATGGAGCCTCGGCGCGATCTTCGCGCTGCTGGTGGCCGCCGACCGCCCGGACCTGCCGATCGCGTCGCTGACCACCGTCGGCGCCCCCGTCGACGTCACCCAGGTGCCGCTGGTCGCGCCGATCCGGCCCTTCCTCGGGCTCGGCGGCGAGCGTGCGGGTCTGGTCACGCAGGCGTACCGGATCATGGGCGGCGCCCCGAAGCCGCTGGTGCGCCGGGCCTACCAGCTCTCGTCGTTCGACAAGCTGGTCACCAGGCCGATCGCGATCGCGGCCAAGCTCGACGACGCCGACTTCCTGGCCCAGGTCGAGGCGGTCGACCGGTTCACCCGCAACATGATCGCCTACCCGGGCCGCACGTTCGGGCAGCTCTACCACCGGCTGCTCAAGGGCAACCAGCTCGCCACCGGCACGGTCTCGCTCGACGACCGGGAGATCAGCCTGGCCGACCTGACCGTGCCGCTGCTCGCGTTCGCCGGGGCGAGCGACGGCATCGCGCCGGTGCAGAGCGTGCGCCCGGTCGTGGACCTGGTGACCGGCGTCGACGACCTGCGGTTCGAGGTGGTGCCGGGTGGACACCTCGGCATGCTCACCGGCCGCGCAGCCCGCGGCAGCACCTGGCGGATCATGGACGAGTGGCTCACCCGGCACGCCACGCCGGAGCCCGCGACGAAGGCCACGAAGAAGCCCGCCAAGAAACCCGCGAAGAAGACCGCCCCGAGGAAGAAGGCCGCGTCGAAGCAGGCGATCGGCACCAACCCGGACCGCCGCTACGGGTCCGCGTCCAGCCGCTCGCTGGCGGCCGACCGGTAGATCGAGCCGGTTGGACGGCCGCCGTACCGTCGCTGACGTGACGCCGCGCCGCCTCCTCACCCCCGTGCTGGCGGCGCTCGTCCTCCTGGCCGGCGCGTGCAGCAGCAGCTCGTCGGGGACCGACCGGCCGGCGGCGGACCCGAGCCCCTCGGTGGCGTCGCCGCGGGTGTCGGAGGCGCCGCGGGCCTCCGGCCCCGGACGGTACGTCGCGATGGGCGACTCGTTCAGCGCGGGCCCGCTGATCCCCACCACGAACCTGGTCGGCGGCTGCGCGCGCTCGGACCACAACTACCCGTCGCTGGTCGCCGCCGACCTCGGCGTCCGCCGCTTCGTCGACGTCACCTGCAGCGGCGCGACGACCGCCGACGTGACCGGCGTGCAGCACCCGTTCCCGCAGTCCACGGTCCCGGCGCAGGTCGACGCGGTCACCCGCGACACCGACCTGGTGACGATCGGCATCGGCGGCAACGACCTGGACCTGTTCGCGACGCTGATCGGGACCTGCACCCGGCTGCGGGCGCAGGACCCCACCGGCAGCCCGTGCACGCGGGCGCTGCGCCGTACCGGGCCCGACCTGACAGCCGCCACCGCGACCATCGCGCGCAACGTGACGCGGGTGCTGCGCGCCATCGAGCGCAAGGCGCCACGGGCCCGCGTGCTGCTGGTCGGCTACCTCCGGCTCGCCCCCGACCACGGCACCTGCGCGGATCTGCCGCTGGCCGCCGGCGACTACCCGCAGGGCCGGCGGATCGCGAGCACCCTGAACCGGGCCCTCACAGCCGCCGCGACGCGCACGAACGCGACGTACGTGGACGCCTACGCGCTCTCGAAGGGCCACGACATCTGCTCCGCGCAGCCGTGGGTGAACGGCCGGCAGACCCGGCGCGGGGTGGCGCTCGCCTACCACCCGCTGGCCTCGGGCATGCGGGCCGTCGCGGCGCAGGTGGAGCGGCAGGTGCGCGCAACGACGCCGTGAGACCCGATGTCGGAGCGGTTTCAGTGACCTCTGGGTCACTCCCGGCTATCTGATATCGGAGCGGGCCGTGATGAGGTAGGGGCCGTGAGCGCGCTGCAGGGGCTGGTCGACAAGGGACTCGTGGCACCGGACTGGGCCGAGGCGCTGGCGCCGGTCGACGACCGGATCGGGGCGATGGGTGAGTTCCTGCGCGCCGAGATCGCGGGCGGGCGGACCTACCTGCCGGCCGGCGACCACATCCTGCGCGCGTTCAGCCGGCCGCTCGCCGACGTCAAGGTGCTGGTCGTCGGGCAGGACCCGTACCCCACGCCGGGACACCCGGTCGGGCTCTCCTTCTCCGTCGCCGCCGACGTCCGACCGCTGCCGAAGAGCCTGGTGAACATCTTCAAGGAGCTCGTCGACGACGTCGGCTGCCCGCCGCCGAGCACCGGCGACCTGACGCCCTGGTTCGAGCACGGCGTGATGCTGCTGAACCGCGCGCTCACGGTTCGCCCCGGCAGCCCCGCCTCGCACCGCGGTCGCGGCTGGGAGGCGGTCACCGACCAGGCGATCCGCTCGCTCTCGCAGCGCGGCGGCCCGTGCGCGGCGATCCTGTGGGGCCGCGACGCGCAGGCGCTCAAGCCGCTGCTCGCGCCGGTGCCCTGGGTCGAGTCGGTGCACCCGAGCCCGCTGTCCGCGTCCCGCGGGTTCTTCGGGTCGAAGCCGTTCAGCCGGGTGAACACGCTGCTGGAGAAGCAGGGCGGCGAGCCGGTCGACTGGCGGCTGCCGTGAGGAGCGTGTGCGTCTTCAGCGGGTCGAACCGCGGAGCCCGTCCGTCGTACGCCGCCGCGGCGGCCGCCCTCGGCCGCAGCATCGCCGGCCGCGGCCTGCGGCTCGTGTACGGCGGGGCCAGCGTCGGCCTGATGGGCGAGGTGGCCGACGCCGCGCTGGCCGCCGGCGGCGAGGTGGTCGGGGTGATCCCGCAGCACCTGTACGACCGGGAGGTGGCCCACGTGGGGCTCACCGAGCTGCGCGTGACCACGTCGATGCACGAGCGCAAGGCCGCGATGGCCGACCTCTCCGACGGCTTCGTCGCGCTGCCCGGCGGCCTGGGCACGCTCGAGGAGCTCGCCGAGATCCTCACCTGGTCGCAGCTCGGCCTGCAGCGCAAGCCGTGCGGGCTGCTCGACGTCGAGGGGTTCTTCGACCCGCTGCTCGCCTTCCTCGACCACACCGTGACGGAGCGGTTCGTCCGGCCCGAGCACCGGGCCCTGGTGCTCGCCGCGGCGGCACCCGAGGACCTGCTGGACCGGCTGGCCGGCTGGCAGCCGCCCATCGGCGAGCCGGACAAGTGGTGGGACCGCTGAGCCCGGTCCGTGTCGACTCTTTGTGTAGTAGTTGAGCATGACGCAGACGCTCGCCCTGCCCTCGTTCGAGGACGCCACCGTGGTGGTGCCGGCGCCCGGCGGTGAGCCGGGCAACTGGTCCGGCGCCGCGAGCGCGGTGCTGGTCGACGGCGTCTTCTGGCTCGCCTACCGGGTCCGCCGGCCGCTCGCCGAGGGCCGGGGCGTCTCCGTCGTGGTGGCCCGGTCCGACGACGGCGAGCACTTCGTGACGGTGGCCGAGGTGCGCCGGGACGAGTTCGGCGCCGAGTCGTTCGAGCGCCCGGTGCTGGTCCGCCGCCCCGACGGCGGCTGGCGGCTGTACCTCTCCTGTGCCACCCCCGGCTCCAAGCACTGGTGGATCGAGGCGGTCGACGCCGACGAGCCGGCGGGCCTGGAGACCGGCACCCGCACGGTGGTGCTGCCCGGCTCCGCCGAGCACGCGGTCAAGGACCCGGTCGTGCTCGTCGACGAGACCGGCTGGCGGATGTGGGTCTGCGTGCACCCGCTCACCGACCGCGGCCACGAGGACCGGATGACCACGGCGTACGCCGCCAGCCGCGACGGCCTGACCTGGGACTGGCACGGCACCGTGCTCGCGCCCACGCCGGGCACCTGGGACCAGCGCGGCGCGCGGGTCACCGCGGTGCTCTCCGAGACCCCCCTGGTGGTGCTGTACGACGGTCGCGCCAGCGCCGCGGACAACTGGCACGAGGTCACCGGCGTCGCGCGCGCGGTCGACGGTCAGGCCCTGGTCGCCGACGACGGCCCGCTGCTGCGCTCGCCGCACAGCGACGGCGCGCTGCGCTACGTGGCCGCCGTCCCGCTCCCCGACGGCGGCACCCGGTTCTACTTCGAGGCCGCCCGCCCCGACGGCGCCCACGACCTGATGACCAGCGTCAGCCGCTGACCCGTCCGGCGTTCCGCGTCGCGAACGAGTCGCCGTCGCGGTGCACCCGCCAGTCGGCGTACGACTCACCGGTCAGCCCCTCGAGCAGCGAGATGTCCTCGAGGAACGGCTCGCGCAGCGCCTCCCGCTGCTCGGGCGTGAGCCGCGGGCGGGCCGCGTTGCCGCGCTGGTGCAGCTGCCCGACGATGGGCCGGCTTGCGGTCCGCCAGGCCTGCGGCGGCAGGAACTGCCCGGCCCGCGCACCGGCCCGCACCACCGGCCCGAGCACCCGGGTGCGCACGCTCGGGTGCACGAACGGCCGGGAGTTGCCCGAGGGGATCTCGGTGACCACGTCCTCGGCGATGCCCAGGAACCGGGCGACCCGGTTCAGCGCCGAGCGCGGGTCGTCGACGAGCGCGGCGTACCGGATCACCAGCACCTGCTCGCGCCCGACGTGCTCGTACAGGTCGGCGAGCTGGCGGCCGTACATGCCCATCGCCCGGTAGTGCCAGAACGGCGCCCAGCCGGCGTCGATCCGCGCGCCCTCGCGCGCGCAGGCCTCGACCACGTCGCCGCACGGCTCCAGACCGTCGGCCCACAGGTGCATCCAGTTGGAGTAGGCGCGGTCGACGGGGTCGCGCAGCACCGCCACCAGCTTCGCGCCGGGCAGGTCGGTGGCGATCCGGCGGCGTGCGTCGCGGTGGTAGAGGTAGAACGGCGTGCTCTCGCCGGCCAGCTGGTGCTCGCCGGCGTCGGCGAACAGGTCGAGGTAGCGCTGCCGCTGCCAGATCCACTCCTGGTTGCTGTGCGCGTCGCCGGGACCGCGGTACGCCGGCGGCGGTGAGTCACCGCACAGGTAGTACTTCGGCTCCTTGACCCGGCTCAGGAACAGCTCGGGGTGCTGCGCCAGCGCCGCGTGCAGCGCGGTCGTCCCGGCCTTGGGAGCACCGACGAGCAGGAAGTCGGGGAGCCGGCCGCCGCGTGGCGCCTGGGCAGACCCGGGGAGCATGCGCACCATCGGGCCATTGTAGAGGAACTAACTAGACTTGGTGCAGGACGGGATCAGCAGGTGGATCGCAGCCGGGACTCCTCGATGCGCTCGACGATGTGCCCGGCGATCCGCTCCAGGGCCGCGACGTCCTCGGGCCCGAGCTCGTCGAAGACCAGCTCGCGCACCGTCTCGACGTGCCCCGGGGCGGCCTTGACCAGCACCTGCCAGCCGTCCTCGGTGAGCCGCACCAGGGTCACCCGGCGGCTGCGCGGCGAGGGGCAGCGCTGCACCCAGCCGCGCCGCTCGAGCTTGGAGACCACGTGGGAGAGCCGGGACAGGCTGGCGTTGGTGCGCCCGGCCAGCTCGCTCATCGGCAGCGTGCGCTCGTCGTCGCTCTCGGAGAGCATCGCCAGGCACAGGTAGTCGAAGTGGGTGAGGTCGTTGTCGCGCTGCAGCTGGGAGTCCAGGGCCGGGGCGAGCTTGAGCATCACGCCGGCCAGCTTGAGCCAGGCGCGCAGCTCCTCGTCCTCCAGCCACCGCGTCATGGAGACAGAGTAGGGGGCGGCATCGACCCGGTGTGGTCCAGTCAACACTTGATGCTTCAACTTTCCCTGCTACGCTGGCCGGGTACGACGACCCGGGGAGGCCCCACCATGACCACGCCCAGCGACCGGATGCCCGCGCTCTACATCGGGCACGGCGCCCCGCCGCTGCTCGACGACCCGCTGTGGAGCGGGCAGCTCGCGGCCTGGGCGCAGGACCTGCCGCGTCCGAAGGCGATCCTCGTGGTGTCGGCGCACTGGGAGTCCGCGCCGGTGATGCTCTCCGCGTCGGCGGCGGCCACGCCGCTGGTCTACGACTTCGGCGGCTTCGCCCAGCGCTACTACGAGATGACCTACGAGAGCCCCGACGCGAGCGCGCTGGCCGCACGGGTGGCCGCGATGATGCCCGACACCGAGCCGGTGCACGAGCACCCCAGCCGCGGCCTCGACCACGGCGCCTGGGTGCCGATGAAGATCATGTACCCCGCCGCCGACATCCCGGTGCTGCAGCTGTCGCTGCCGACCGACGACCCCTACCGGCTGCTCGAGCTCGGCCGCCGGCTGCGGCCGCTGCGCGACGAGGGCGTGCTGCTGGTCGGGTCCGGCTTCCTCACCCACGGCCTGCCGTTCCTGCGCGAGTTCCGCATCGACGCGGCCGCGCCGGGCTGGTCGACGGACTTCGACGCGTGGGCCGCCGACGCCCTGGCCCGCGGCGACATCGAGGAGCTCGCGTCGTACCGCACCAAGGCGCCGGGAATGCCCTACGCGCACCCCACCGTGGAGCACTACATCCCGCTGTTCGTGACGCTCGGCGCGGCCAGCGACCCGGAGACGCCGGGCGACCAGCTGATCGACGGCTACTGGATGGGGCTGTCGAAGCGGTCACTGCAGGTCGCCTGAGGCAGCAGCTCGGTGCGTAGCTCGTGGCTCTCGTCGGGCAGCCGGGCCTCGTAGTAGAGCCGCACCGTCCCGTCGGGCAGCGGTAGCACCTCGAGGTAGCGCACGTCGACCACCGGTGCGCCCGGCACCGGCGCGAACCCGTCGCCGGCGGGCTGCGCGAACGACGTCCGCTCGAACCAGTTCTCCGCGGCGCTGGCGCGGCCGTCGTACGCCGCGCGGCCGTCGGGCAGCACGCAGGTGAGCCGCGCGCCTCGGGCGTCCCACGCGCCCGGGCGGCCGGCCAGCACGGTCCCGTGCTGCGTCCAGTGCAGGCCGTCGTCGCTGGTCGCGTACGTCGTGCTCATCCGGTCCTCGGCGCCGGGGACGTCGAGCGGATGCCGGCACGCCCACATCCGCCAACCGTTCGCGTCCCGGCGCACCACCGGGTCCTTGAAGCCGGCCTCGGCGCCCCCCGGGAGCACCGGCCGCACCTCGGCGCCGGCCAGCCCGGCCAGGTCGCGCGCCTCGAGCACGCCCACCCACCAGTGCCGGGTGCCGGGCGTCGCGCAGGAGACGTACATCCGCCAGCCACCGTCGACCGGCAGCAGCGCGGGCCGCTCGACCATCGACGCGCCGAGGCCGGCCGGTCGCACCTCGGCGACCGTCTCGAACCGGACCCCGTCCCCGTGCGCCACCACGACGTGGTCGCCCCGGTCGCCGCGCACCCGGTAGCCGAGGGCGACCCCGCCCTCCGGGTCGAGCACGGCACTGGGGGCGCCGGCCCAGTGCTGCGGCCCGGCGCCGGGGGCGGTGGCGACCACGTCGTAGCGGTCGGTGGGGAGCGGCAGGTCGTCCATGGGCACCACCCTCGCCGCGATGCAGCTCCGACGACACTGGCAGGACTGTCGCCATATCGGAACTTCCTGCCATACTCCACCGATGCGGTCCGTGGTGGCGGTCGTCGGGGACCGGGTGGCGGCCTTCGAGCTCGGCATCCTGTGCCAGGTCTTCGGCCTGGTCCGCTCCGACGTCGGCCTGCCCGGCTACGACTTCGCGGTCGCCTCCGCGCGGCCGGCCACCGTCCCGTCGACCAGCGGCTTCCCCGTGGTCGTCGAGCACGGCGCCGCGCGGATCCGCCGCGCCGACCTGGTCGCGGTGCCGGCCTGGCCCGCGCTCGACGCGCCGTCCGTCCCCGCGCTGCTGCGGGCGTTGCGCGACGCCCACCGTCGCGGTGCGCGGTTCCTCTCGGTGTGCAGCGGTGCGTTCCTCCTCGCCGAGGCCGGGCTGCTCGACGGCCGCCGGGCCGCCACCCACTGGCAGTTCGCCGACCGGCTGGCCCGCCGCTACCCCAGCGTCGACGTGCAGCACGACGTGCTCTACGTCGAGGACGGCCCGGTGCTGTCCAGCGCCGGCGCCGCGGCCGGCATCGACGCCTGCCTGCACGTCGTACGCCGCGAGCACGGGTCCGCGGTCGCGAACGCCCTGGCCCGCCGGATGGTGGTGCCCGCGCACCGCGCCGGCGGCCAGGCGCAGTACGTCGAGCGGCCGGTCGCCGAACGACCCGACGAGGGCCTCGCCGACCTCGTCGACTGGGCGCAGCGGCACCTCGGCGAGCCGCTCACGGTCGACGACCTCGCCGACCGGGCCGCGATGTCGCCGCGCACCTTCGCCCGGCGGTTCCGGGCCGAGACCGGCACCACCCCGAAGCGCTGGCTCCTCGACCAGCGCCTGCAGCACGCGGAGCGGCTGCTGGAGACCACCGACCTCACCGTCGACGTGGTGGCTGACCGCTCCGGCTTCGGCAGCGGCGACACCCTGCGGCACCACTTCGCCCGTCGCCGCGGGGTGTCCCCGGCCGAGCACCGGCGGGCGTTCCGGACCTGACGTCGGGCACCATGACCCGGTGAGCATCCTGTCGATCCAGTCCCTGGTCGCCTACGGCCACGCCGGCAACAGCGCCGCGGTGTTCCCGCTGCAGCGGCTCGGCAAGGAGGTGTGGCCGGTGATGACCGTGCACTTCTCCAACCACACCGGATACGGCGACTGGAAGGGCCCGCTGCTCACGTCGCAGGACGTCGCCGACGTGATCGCCGGCATCGGCGACCGGGGCGTGCTCGGGGACTGCGAGGCGGTGCTGTCCGGCTACCAGGGCGCCGAGGACGTCGGTGCGGTGATCCTCGACGCGGTGTCCGCGGTGAAGGCGGAGAACCCGCACGCGGTGTACTGCTGCGACCCGGTGATGGGCGACGTCGGCCGCGGGATGTTCGTGCGGCCCGGCATCCCTGAGTTCATGCGCGTGCGGGTGGTGCCGGCCGCCGACGTGGTCACGCCGAACCACTTCGAGCTCGACTTCCTCGCCGGCACCGAGTCGCGCACCCTGCCCGCCCTGCTCGACGCCGCCGACGCCGTACGCCGGACCGGGCCGGCGACCGTGCTGGTCACCAGCGTGATCGTCGACGACACCCCGGACGACGCCCTCGACCTGGTCGCGGTGTCCGACGCCGGTGCGTGGCGGATCCGCACGCCCCGGCTGCCGCACAACCCGCAGGGCGCCGGCGACCTGACCGCCGCGGTGTTCCTGGCGAACCTGCTCGACGGCCACGAC
>JABFXA010000412.1 GCA_013361955.1 Nocardioidaceae bacterium | reverse complement strand
GACCACCGACGTGTACGCACGGCTCGACACCCTGGAGGCGCAGGCCCTGGACGAGACTGTCAGCGACCTCGCGGTCCGGCTGGGACGGCTCGGCGACACCAGCCCGCTGGACACCCGCCGCGCGACCGCGCTCGGGATGCTCGCCGACCCCCAGCACGTCCTCGACCTCGACCTCGACGTCCCGGCCCGACCGGTCAGCACGCCGACCCTGTTCCTGCACGTGGACGCCGACGACCTCGAGACCGGCACCGCGGGCAGCATCGAGCAGCTCGGCCCGGCCACCCTCACCCTGATCGCCGAGTGGCTCCACCGCGTCGGCAAGGTCCGCATCCAACCCGTGCTCGACACGGCCAGCACCCAAGCCGTGGACCGGCACGACCCACCCGAGTGGATGCAGACCCTGGTGGTGCTCCGGGACAAGCACTGCGTGTTCCCGGGCTGCCGCACCGACGCCAGGTCCTGCGACCTCGACCACATTGCCCCCTACGACGAGCACGGCCCGCCCGGCCAGACCTCACCGTCGAGCCTCGCGCCGTTGTGCCGGCGACATCACAACCGGAAGACCCACCACGGCTGGCGTTACCGACGCACCGACACCGGCTACGAATGGCTCAGCCTGCTCGGCCGAGACCCCCTCGGCCCGCAGCTCAACTCGCGACGTGCAGGCGTGTGACCCGACCACCTCCCGCCGGTGGCCGGGCCACACCCATGCCCCGTGGCCGAGTCAGGGGTGCGCAGGGGGTGCGGCGGAGCGCGTCAAGCGGCTTGGCCGCGGCGACGACCGCCGGACACCCAACGCGACCCAGGGCAGAAACAGGAGCCGGCGGTCGGCGACGCGCCGCCGCAGCGCCCGGCGTACCCCCGGAGCACCCCCAGTAGCAGCCACAGCCACCAGAAAGCGCCCGGTCACCACAACCGTTCCCCACCCCCAGAGACAGTCCCCCCGGTGGCGACAGGCCAGCGGGCTCGCACCTCAACCAGCGGACCAGTCGAGACCAGGCCGACCTCACAGGGACGGCACAGGAAGACCACACCGCCGCGTCAGAGCCGGCTCGCAGACTCGGGGTCACGCCTCGAGAAGGAGCCCGCATGACCCTCGCCGCACCCGCACCCGTCCGGACCCTCGGCCGTCGGGCGCGCGTGGACGAGATGACCCGGCTTGCCGCGGTCGGCGCGCTGTGGCTGTCGCTGCTGCTGGTGACGTACTGGTGGGTGGCCGACGGCGGCGTGCGCGACCTGGCCGGCTGGGCGAGCGGGCTGACCTCGTTGGGCCGGTGGACCGGCCTGGTCGCCTCGGTGCTGCTGCTCGCGCAAGTGCTGCTGATGGCGCGGGTGCCGTGGCTGGAGGCGGCGTTCGGACAGGACCGGCTGGCCCGCGGGCACCGGCTGGTCGGGTTCACGTCGTTCGACCTGATGCTCGCGCACATCGTGCTGATCACCTGGGGGTACGCCGCCGGCGACCTCGCACGCACGCCGGCCACCCTGTGGGACCTGCTGACGGCGTACCCCGGCGTGCTGCTCTCGGCCGGGGGCACCGTCGCGCTGGTGCTGGTGGTCGTCACCAGCGTGAAGGCGGCGCGGCGCCGCGTCCGCTACGAGTCCTGGCACCTGCTGCACCTCTACGCCTACCTCGGCGTGGGCCTGGCGCTCCCGCACCAGCTGTGGACCGGACAGCAGTTCACGAGCTCGACCGGGCGCACGGTGTTCTGGTGGACGGCCTGGGGCGTGGCCGCGGCCGCGGTGCTGACCTGGCGGGTCGGCCTGCCGGTCGTGCGCAACCTCCGGCACCGCCTCGTGGTGACGTCGGTCGTGCCGGAGGCCGGCGGCGTCGCCTCGGTGTACCTCACCGGCCGCGACCTGCACCGGCTGCCGATCGAGGCCGGCCAGTTCCTGGGCTTCCGGTTCCTCGGCCGTCCCGGCTGGACCCGCGCGAACCCGTACTCGCTCTCCGCCGCCCCGGACGGCCGCAGCCTCCGGGTCACCGTGCAGGCGGTCGGCGACGGCAGTGCGGCTGCGTTGTCGCTGCGGCCGGGCACGAGGGTGTTCTTCGAGGGCCCGTACGGACGGCTCACCGCCCGGCCGCGGACCCGCGAGCAGGTCGCTTTGATCGGGGCCGGCGTCGGGATCACCCCACTGCGCGCGCTCGCCGAGGGCCTGGACTACGCGCCCGGCGACGCGGTGCTGCTGCACCGGTTCACGGGCCGGCCACTGTTCGACCGCGAGCTCGCGGTCCTCGCCCGCGAGCGTGGCCTGGGGCTGCTGCAGCTGCCCGGACGCCGCCGGGGTCCGGGGTCGTGGCTCGGCGACGGCGTCGGCCCGGTCGACGACCTGACCGCGCTGCGCTGCTGGGTGCCCGACATCGCGGAGCGCGACGTGTACGTCTGCGGACCCGAGGCCTGGACCCACCTGGTCCGCGCCACCCTGACCGACGCCGGCCTCCCGGAGGACCGGCTCCATCTCGAGACCTTCGCGTGGTGACCCGATGAAGCGCATCTCCTATTGGATCCTCAGCACCGTGTCCGTCGTCGTGCTGCTGTTCGGGTACGACGCCTCCCACGCGTCGCCCACCACGAGCACGGCGCCGCCGCTGTCGGTCGAGTCGACGACCCAGGGCTCGTCGAGGTCGTCGACGACCTCCGGCTCGACCTCGGGCTCGACGTCCGCCTCGAGGACCGTGACCGGCGACGTCGCGGACACCCAGTGGGGGCCGGTGCAGGTCGCCCTGACGATCAAGGGCGGGCGGATCACCGACGTGCAGGTGAAGCAGTACCCGAACGGCAACGGCCGCGACCAGGAGATCAACTCCTACGCGCTGCCGATCCTGGTGCAGGAGACCAAGCAGCAGCAGAGCGCCGACATCGACATGGTCAGCGGCGCGACGGTGACCAGCACCGGCTACGTGCAGTCGCTGCAGAGCGCGCTCGACCAGGCCGGCCTGTGAGCACCCGGACCACGGACCTCCCGGTCGCCCGCCGCGTCGAGCACGTGATGGGGATGCCGGTCAGCCTGGCGCTGCGGGGCCGGCACGCCGGGGATCGGTACGGCGAGGCGGCCTGGGCGCGGGCCCTGGCGGTGCTGCACGAGGCCGACCGGGTGTTCAGCACCTACCGCGCGGACAGCTATGTGTCCCGGCTGGACCGCGGCGAGATCGGCGTCGCCGAGTGCCCGCCCGAGGTCGCCGAGGTGCTGGCGCTCGGCGAGCTGGCCCGGGTGCAGTCAGCCGGCGCGTTCGACGTACGTCGGCGGGAGCCGGGCGGACGTGAGGTCCTCGACCCGAGCGGCGTGGTGAAGGGCTGGGCGGTGCAGCGCGCGGCGCAGGCCTTAGCGGCGCTCGCCGACACCGACGTCTGCCTGTCCGCCGGCGGCGACCTGGTCTGCCGGGTGGCCGACCACCGGCGGCCGGCATGGCGGATCGGCATCGAGGACCCACACGACCCGAGCCGGGTGGTCGCGGTCGTGCCGCTCCGCCACGGCGCGCTGGCGACGTCGGCGCTCACCCACCGCGGCCCGCACATCGTGGACGCCCGCACCGGCCAGGTGCCGACCGCGGTCGCGTCCGTGACGGTGGTGGCCGACGACCTCACCTGGGCCGACATCGACGCGACCGCCGCCTTCGCGCACGGCGCGGACGCGTTGCACTGGCTGCGCGGCCGGCCGAACCGCAGCGCGGTCGTGGTCTGGGGCGACGGGTCGGTGGACACCCACGCGGCCTGACCCGCGGGTCAGCCGCGGGTGCGCACGTCCGCCAGGTCGCGGCGCGGGGTCGCGGGCAGGTCGGCCCGACCGAGGGGCTGCCAGCCGACGCGCAGCACGATCTGGGCCTGCGCGAGGTCGTCGAGCACCTCGGTCTGCAGCGCCTCCCGGGTCTCGTCGACCTCCAGCGCCTGACTGAGCGGGACGACGGCGAGGTCGTCGGACGTGGCGCGCAGCCAGACCGCGCTCATCGTCTCGCCGGCGCGCACCCGCGACAGCGGGTCGTCCGACGACGTGCACACCAGCAGCAACCCGTCGCCGGGCGGCTCGTCCTCGAGCGCCGGGTCGTCGAGCACACCGCCGTCGAACCGGCGGGTGAGCACGTCGGTGGCCGCCCGGCTCGCCTCGCGCGGGATGTGTCCGGCGGGCACCCCCTCGTTGCCCCAGTACGTCGTCCAGCGGGCGATCTCCGCGCGGTACTCGGCGTTCCGGCGCTGCAGCTCGTCGGCGCGCCGGGTCAGCGACCCGAGCAGGGTGCGAGCCCGCTCGTCGACGACCGGCAGCACCTGGGCGCCCCCCTGGGTGCCGGCCATCGCGAGGGCGTTCAGCCGGTCCACGGGCACCGGCCACGAGGT
>JABFXA010000379.1 GCA_013361955.1 Nocardioidaceae bacterium | reverse complement strand
GGCACGCCGAGATCGACGCCTGCGACCGCTGCAACGACCGCGGCGTCCTGCCCTCCGGGGTGCTGTGCACCCACGACGCCCGCGCCGAGCGGGCCGGAGGCGGCAAGGCCGAGTTCGAGAGCTTCCGCGAGGAGTGGGCCCGTCAGCGCGCCGCCCGGGCCCAGACCACGACCGGTGGCCGGCCGCCGCGGGCCAGCTCCGAGCAGCTCGCGAAGCTGGCCATCCACTACGAGCAGGCCGGCATGGACCGCGACGCGCGGCTCGCCGACCTGTCGGCCCGCCTCGGCCGCGACGTGACGACGATGACCACCCTCACCCGCGTCGAGGCCTCGGTGGCGATCGACCACTTCGAGGCACCACCCCTGCCCGACGAGCCGCCGGCGCCGGCCGCTGAGCACCAGCCGTGGTGCATCCCGCTCGCCGACGTCGACAACTGCACCTGCGACACCCCGCCTCAACCCGGGGAGTCGGCCGTCGATCCGCGCTGGTCGGACCCGAACTGGGAGCGCGTGCCACTCGACGACGGCGGCCCGGACGACCCCGGGACCTTCGTGCCGCGCCTCGACCCAGGCGACGCCGACGACGAGGACCCGCCGTTCGGGGTCGATGTGGACGACGTCGATGACGACCCCGACCACTTCGTCGATGACCAGCCCGACTACGTCTACGCCGGAGCCGACGACTCCGAGCCGCCCTTCTAACCCGAGGAGACCGCGATGTCCCAGCCCAAGCCGGAGGTCGACGTCTTCACGACCTTCACGTTCACCTGCGCGTACGGCTGCACCGTGCACGTCGTCGACACCCAGGAGCAGCCCCACGCGTGCGAAGGCGTATCGCTCATCGCTGACGCCTGGCGAGTCCTTCCCGCCGACGTAACCGTGCTCCAGGCTGCCGAACGGATCGCCGAGGCGCTCAAGCCGCTGATCAACGAGCAGTCCTTCGACTCGTGGGTCGACGGCGTCCGTGTTGGCCGCACCGGCCAGCTGTGCTACGGCGTGCCGGAGGAGGCCGCCGCCATCGCCGCCGATGCCGGCGCGCGGCCGTGTGCGCGTACACCGACGAGCAGCTGCTCGACGGCATCCACGCGGCACTCGACGAGCGGGACATGGCGGCCGCGGCCGGCCTGATCCGGCTTCTCGCGGTGCAGAACCCCGGAGCAGCGCAGGCCATCCTCGACGCGGTCGAGCTCGCCCGGACGGTGACCCGATGACCCCGGCCGCCAACGTTGACCGCGAGCGGCTGATCGCAGCGATCGACGAGCTGCACGAGCACGCGTGGTGTCGCGGCGAAGACGGCTCGCTGCAGGACCACAAGGCCGCCCCCGCGCTCGCGGCCGCGCTCGGCTGGTCGGGTGACCACGGCACCACGCCGGACGGTCACTGGCTCCGCGAGCGGCTTTCGGAGGTGCTGCGGTGAGCGCGCGGATCGTCGTTTCCTGCGACGGCCACCGACACGGCCAGCCCTGCCGCGGCGCTCTGCCCACCACCACCGAGCACTGCGCGGTCGCCGACGACCAGCGCGCTGCCGCGGGCTGGCGGGAGACATGGGCGCTCGGCCGGGGCTTCGTCGACCTGTGCCCGTCGCTCGGCCACGACGAGGACGGCGACCGGTGAGCCGCCACGCCCCGGCCGCCGACCGCCGCCGCCTGCTCGTCAACGGCCTGCTCACCGCCAGCGCCGCGCTCGCTGTCGCCGCGGTCGGCGGCGCCGCGGCGAACTTGGCACCGGACGCGCACGCCATCGGCCCACAGAAGCCCACGCTCCCCACCGCAGAAGGCACGTCCGACTTCACCCGCGCCACGCTCACCCCCGATCCGGCCGCCATCCCGCGCATCGGCGCGTTGCCGCCGGAGACCGTCACCGAGACGTCGACGCGCACGGTCACCGCCACCCGCACCGGCCCCGCGCCCCGCGCTGTCACGGTCACCGCGACGCGCACCGCGACCGTCACCGCCACGCAGACCGTGACCTCCGTCGCCACCAGCACAGCGACCGAGACGGCCACCGCCACGGTCACCGTCACCGAAACCCAGCAGGGCCCCCTCGTCACCACCCCGGAGAGCACCCCATGAATCGAGCCATCAAGTCCGCGCTATCGCGTTCCTGCTCTACGCGGCAGGTGTCGGGCTGGTCGTCTTCGCCTTCTTCGGCGGGATCGCGTTGATCGTGCACAACGGCGCTTCGCAGAGCTGCGCGAGCAACGGGGGCCACTGGGTCGCCACAGACAAGCCGAACGTCGCTGGCGTGGAGCGTTCGCGGGAGTGCCAGCGATGACCACGGCGACCCGCCCCCGACCGCGCAAGACCGCACAGCCGGCCGACCCGCTCGACGGCATCCCCTGCTGCACCAGCTGCGACCGCGTCCTCTACGAGAACCTCCTCGGCCAGCTCGTCACCGCCGAGCTGCTCAAGCCCCCGGACGCCGAGCCGTGACCCGGGCGCTGCACCGGGTCGAGGACTACATCGCCGACCACGCCCGCGCGGTCGCCGTCGTGCTGATCCTCGCCTCCACGTGGGGCCGGCTCCCCGGCACCGTTATCGTCGACGTCCCCGTCCCGCTCGCCGCCGGCGCGTTCATCGCGGTCATCCTCGCCGCGATCGCCGTCGTCGCCGCCGAGTTCTACAAGGTCAACATCCTCGCCGGGGACTGGGACCAGGTGGTGGACCAGGCCGACCAGGGAGCCCGCGCAGCCGACACCCTCGGCGAGCTCACCCGCACCGTGCACGCCCTCGCCGGCGAAGTCGCCCGTCTGCGCGCCGCGCCACGGCCACGGCCGGCACCAGGTCCCCGCACACAGCCGGCCACGGTCGTCCTCGCCGGCCAGGCCGACGAGTGGCGGACGAAGTTCGACTTCAGCGGAGGTCAGCGATGACCGTCAGCGACGACCGCTGGACGTGCCCTTCGTGCGGCAGGTCGGTGGTGATCATCGGCTCGCAGGCGGACGTCCGCTGCGCCATCGAGGCCTGCCAGCGCCGGCACGCCGACGGCCACCGCCGCGCCGCCGAAGTCCTCGCCCGCCTCCCGCTGCCCGAGCTACCCCGGCCCCGCCGCGGCCGCCGCGACCAAGCCCACCGCCACGCATGACCGCCGTCCTCGAACGACCGACAGGAGACCTGCGCCCCGTGCCTGCGACTTCCCCGCTCTGCACCCGCGGCACCGCCTGCGGCGACGGCCTCGGCGTCTGCACCGTCCCGCTGCGCTGCCTCCGCGGCGACCGCTGCACCGCGGCGGTGCGGCTCGGCACCGACAAGCGCCACATCACCGTGGGCGCCCCCGCCGACCGGGCGCTCTGCCCGACCTGTGAGCGCGCCGTCGCCGACGTTCTCCGCCAGGTCCCGCAGCTGTACGTCGACCTCGAGCAGGCCATGCCGAACCGCGTCACGGTCAACGGCGGCGGCAAGACCACCGCCCGCACCGGGTCGCCGTTGCTCACCAACGGCCGGGCGCTGCACCTGCAGGAGACCGTGCACCAGCTGCTCACCGCGTGGGAGGACATCGTCCGCGACACCGCCGGCCTGTCCATGGTCCTGCGCCGCGACCAGGACCCGTGGGAACGCTCGTTCCGCCGCCCGGTCGCCGGCCGTGAGACCCAGCGCGCCGCGGAGTTGCTCGGCTTCTACCTGACCGCCTGGCTCGTGCACGCGCCCGTCGAGTACGCCATCACCGCCACGACCGCCGACCCCGACGACCCGCGGGCCGAGCCCACCGACGAGCCGCAGTACGTCGTCCAGGCCGGCTGGCAGGCCGCGTCCGCGCTGCTCGACTGGCGCGGCCGCGTCCGCTCCGCCCTCGGCCAGACGCGCGCCGTCGTCCAACGCGACGAGCCGTGCATGTGGTGCGAGGTGCGCGCGGTCACCGAGACCGCCGGCGACGACGTCGTCCGGTGCGAGAACTGCCAGCACACCTGGACCCGCGACCAGTACGCCGCCCTCGTCCGCGGCTTCGAGCCCTACCTCCGCAAGCTCGCCAAGACCACGAAGGGAACCCCGAAGCCGTGACGGTGCTGCCGTTCGACCTGCACCACGACCTCATCACCGTCGCCCAGGCCGCCGAGCTCGCCGGCGTCACCGACGACGTCATCCGCCAGTGGAAGCGCCGCGGCCACCTCGAGCCCGCCGGAACCGACGACGACGGCCGCCCCATGTTCACCGGCATCGCCGTCCTCCGGGCCGAGGCCAAGACCCGGAAGGGCGCCCGCCGCTACCCCACTCCCGCCCCCACGGAGCGCGACCACTTGACGAACAGCGCGTGACACGTCACGCTCCTGCCAGCGGATGACGTGTATCCGCGGCCAGCCCCGGAGCCTCAAGGCCCGGGGCTTCGTGCTGTTCCGGGGGTGACCCGATGACCGCACCCGCTCCCGTCGACCCGCGGCTCGCCGACCTCGACGCCCGCCTCGTCCTCGCCGGCGCGATCCTGGCCAACGCCCGCCGCGCCCACGAACGCAGCCCGAACAGCGACCGCGAGGCAGACCTCGAAGAGGCCTGGGGCGACGTCGACACGCTCCTCGACCTCCGCGCCAAGCTCACGCCACGACGGGAGAGCTGATGGCCACCCTGCACTGCCCGGACTGCCTCGGCCTCCTGCACCGCCGGCCCAGCCTCCGGCAGGACGCCCGTTGCCGCCCCTGCCGCCGCGAGGTCAACACCCGCGACGCCCGCCGCCGCGCCAAGGCTGCGGCCCGCCGCCGCGAACAGCCCACCGTCCAGGTCGACGCCTACGTCTGACCCGTGCCCCCACGCCGACAGACCACCACCGGCAAGGGCCTCGGCTGGACCCACCAGCAGCAACGCCGCCGTCTCCTCGCCAACCACACCGACGGCGCGCCCTGCCCCTGCCTCGACGACAACCGCTGCGGACCCGGCTGCCTCTGCCGCCCCGCCGGACACGGCCTCCCGATGTACCGCGACCCCGCGCGCAACCCCGACGGGATGCCGCTGGAAGCCGACCACACACAGGCCCGCAGCCAAGGCGGCCGACGCGCCGACCGGCTGCTGCTCGCCACCTGCAACCGCAGCCGCGGCGACGGCACCCGCACCGTCACCCCAACCGGCCGGCCCGACTGGTGGACCCGCGACTGGTACGCCATCCCCGAGCCCATCGCAGACCCCGGCCTTCCGCGCCTCGTCGTCCTGCTCTGCGGCCCACCAGGCGCAGGCAAGACCACCGCAGCCCAGGCATCCGGGCTCACCGTCTACGACCGCGACGACCCGCACTGGACCGGCGAACGCCAGTTCACCACCGCGCTCGCCGCGCTCGGCCACGACCCGCACGCACGCGCCGTCGTCATCCGCAGCGGTGCCACCTCGAGCGCACGAGCCAAGGCAGCGCAGCTCGTCCTGGCCACACACGTCTACCTGCTCACCGAAGACGCCACCGTCCTCGGCCACCGAGTGGCACGCCGCGGCCGGGCCGACAAGCAGGCCACCCTCGCCGCCATCGGCACCTGGTTCGACCAGCACGACCGAGACGACGACGTGCCCGACTTCCCTGGTTGGGACGCAGTAGGCGTGCACTCAACAGCCCATGCATGACCATGCATCGACCTATGCACGCGGCCTGCATGACCATGCATTTCCACATGTGGACAACCTGTGGATAACTCTGTGGAAAATGGGGTTCCTCGCCCGCTGACTCCCGCCGCTCCTTGTCAGGATTTTCTCCCCCCGCGCTCGCGGGGTCCCGTGACGTGGATGGTTATGCATGACCGGTCGGATGGTCATCGAGCCTGATGCATAACGACTCGTCGGGGCTGGTCACCGACGGGAGGTCACCCGCGTGAAGCGTGCGTGTGACGTCTGCGGGACAGAGTACGAGGCGCGGCGGCCGGCGTCACGGTACTGCTCGCCTAAGTGCCGGAAGCGGGCGTCGCGGCGGGTGAAGGCCGGCGAGCCGGTGGCCCAGGTCGTGGAGCTGCCCGCGGCGAACGCCGGGGTGGGCGAGCTGGAGCAGGCGACGCTCGAGGAGCTGGACAAGGTCGGCCGGTCCGGCACGGCGCTGGCGAAGGCCACGCTGCTGCTGGCGCGGGGGATCGACAACGCGCCGGCGGAGTCGGGGTCCTCGGCCGCGGCCCGGTTCCGCGAGTGGCAGGCGATGCTGGCGAAGGCGACGGCCGGGACGGGCGTCGAGAAGTCGGCGCTGGACCGGGCGAAGGACCAGCTGGCGGAGCGGCGGGCGCGGAGGTCGCAGCGCGGTGCCTGAACCGCTGCACCGGTGGGTGCCGGTGCCGAAGTCCGGCGAGTCGGATGGGGACCTGGCGGCCGAGCTAGGCGAGTCGGTCGGCATGGTCATGGACAACGACCAGGTCGACATCCTGAACGCGATCTTCGCCGAGGACGAGCCCGAGGTTCCGACGGCCTTCGAGGCCGCGGTCGTCGCGCCGCGGCAGAACATCAAGACGTCCACGCTGGAGATCGCGGCGCTGGCCGACGTGTTCACGTTCGGGCAGCCGCTGCACGTGTGGACGGCGCACCTGTACTCGACGACGCAGAAGTCGTTCGAGCACATGGTGGCGCTGGTCGGGTCGAACGAGGACCTGCGCCGGCGGTGCGTGTGGCCGCCACGGGCGGCGCACGGTGAGCAGGCGATCGAGCTGCTGACCGGGGAGAAGATCGAGTTCCGTGCCCGGTCGCGGGGCGGTGGTCGTGGTTTCGCTGGGGTCGCGCGGATCACGTTCGACGAGGCGCTGTTCCTGTCGTCGCTGGCGATGGGCGCGCTGCTGCCGACGCTGGCCACGGTCCGCGGGGCGCAGGTGCGGTACGGCGCGTCGGCCGGGTTCGAGGACTCGGACGCGCTGCGGTCGCTGCGGGACCGGGGCCGTAAGGGCGGCGATCCGCGGCTGGCGTACTTCGAGTGGGGGGCGCCGCGGGTGCCGTGCCTGCGGAAGGGCTGCCTGCACATTCAGCCGGGCCTGCCGGGTCACCAGCCGGGGTGCGCGCTGGACCGCGAGGACCTCTGGTACCGGGCGAACCCGGCGCTGGGCCGGCGGATCCACATCGACCTGATGCGGTCGTTCCGCCGGTCGCTGCCGCCGGAGGAGTTCTCCCGCGAGTTCCTCACCTGGTGGGAGGACCCGCCGGAGGACGGCATCGTCCACGCGATCGACTTCGCGGCGTGGAAGGCGCGGCGGGACGCCAAGTCGTGCGCGCTGGACCCGGTGGTCGTTGGCCTGGACGTGTCGCCGGGCCGGGTGCAGGTGGCGAACCTGTCGGTGGCCGGGTGGCGCGAGGACGGCCGGATGCACGGCGAGCTGGTGATGTCGGCGCCGGGGACGGCGTGGGTGCTGCCGGCGCTGATCGGCCCGGGCGGGCTGATCGAGCGGGTGGACCCGGCGGCGCTGGTGCTGGACGGCCGTGGTCCGGCGGGGTCGCTGCTGCCGGAGATCCGCGCCGCAGGACTGGATCCGCGGGTACTGACGTCCGGCGAGCGGTCGCAGGCCGACGAGGGACTGGTCGCAGCAATCGAGAACGACCAGCTGCGACTACCCCGGCTGCCGATGCCGGCGCTGGACGCCGCCGCGGAGGCAGCAACGTGGCGCGAGTCCGGCGACGTCCGCTACTTCGACCGGCGCGCCGGTGGCGCTGCCCCGTCGCCGCTGGTGGCGCTGTCGCTGGCCCGGTTCGGGCTGCTCGAGGTGGCTGCTGTCCCGCCGCGCCGCCCCGGACCGCCGCCCGAAGCGATCCCGGACGCCGCGCCGACGTCGGCCGGCCGCGAACTCGACCTGCTGCACATCGGCTTCTGACCTTCGGAGGGAGGGCTGCCGTGACCGGTCCGATCAGTCCCTCAGCCATCCCGACCCGGGAGATGGGCGCCGCCGGCGGCGCGGACGCGTGGTGGTGGCAGGCCGAGCCGACGCCGGAGCTGCGCTGGCCGCTGAACATCCAGGTGTACGACCAGATGCGCCGCCAGGACGCGCAGGTCATCTCGGTGCTGCGCGCGGTGAAGCTGCCGGTGCGGCGCACGAAGTGGTCGATCGACCAGGGCGCGGCGTCGGATGAGGTCGCGCGGTTCGTCGCCGACAACCTCGGGCTCCCGCTGGCCGGCGCGAACCAGCAGGAGCAGCTGGCGCGGACCCGGGACCGGTTCTCGTGGAAGGACCACCTGCGGCATGCGCTGCTGATGCTCGAGTTCGGGCACATGCCGTTCGAGCAGGTGTATCGGATCGCGGACGACGGGCGGGCGTGGATTCGGAAGCTGGCGCCGCGGATGCCGCAGACCCTGAGCGAGATCAACGTCGCGGTGGACGGCGGGCTGGAGTCGATTCGGCAGTACGCCGCGGCGGGCTCGCGTGTCGAGCCGCCGAAGATCCCGGTGGACCGGCTCGTGATGTACGTGCACGAGCGGGAGGGCGGGAACTGGCGAGGCCAGTCGCTGCTGCGCTCGGCGTACAAGGACTGGCTGCTGAAGGACCGGCTGCTGCGGGTCGACACCGCGACGATCGAGCGCAACGGCATGGGTGTGCCAGTCTACGAGGGCTCGGAGGAGCAGGCGGGCGCGGACAAGGAGTCCGGCCTGGCGCTGGCCACGAGCATCCGCGCC
Organism: Nocardioidaceae bacterium; assembly: GCA_013361955.1. Taxonomy (GTDB): domain Bacteria; phylum Actinomycetota; class Actinomycetes; order Propionibacteriales; family Nocardioidaceae; genus Nocardioides_B. The sequence continues at coordinate 8,104 of JABFXA010000379.1, read as the reverse complement.
GGTCAGTCCGCCGGCGGCTATATCCCGGCCGGCGCGAAGCTCACGCTCAAGGGCGTCGAGGGCGAGCTGCCGAAGGCGCTGGACTCGATCCGCTATCACGACGAGCAGATCGCCAAGTCGGTGCTCGCGCACTTCATGAACCTCGGCCAGGCCACCGGCACCGGCTCGTACGCCCTCGGCGAGTCGTTCCTCGACTTCTTCGTCGCCTCCCTGCAGGCCGTCGCCGAGGACATCGCCGACATCGCGACGCAGCACATCGTCGAGGACCTGGTCGACATCAACTTCGGGCCGACGGCGCCGGCGCCGCGGATCACGTTCCAGGAGATCGGGTCGCGGTCGCAGGTGACGGCGCAGGCGATCGCGCTGCTCGTGAACTCCGGGGTGCTGCTGCGGGAGCCGGCGCTGGAGCGCTACATCCGCGAGACGTACGGCATCCCCGACAAGGAGCCGCTGCCTGGCCAGACGACCCCTCCGGGAGGTAACTGATGCCCGACCGACGACAGCGCGCGCTGCTGGCCTTGCGTCCGCCCGCGACCGACGACGAGACGCTGCGCCGCGGCTACCGGATCGGCAACCTGCGCAACGAGGTCGTCGGCGAGCAGGAAGGCGACGGCGAGTCCCGGTCCTCGGCCGACGTCTACGTCTTCGAGTCGATCGGCGGCTGGTTCGGCGTCACAGCTGACGACTTCGTCCGCGACGTCGCCGGCCTGGACGTCGACCACATCGACCTGCACCTCAACTCGCCCGGCGGCGAGGCGTTCGAGGGCATAGCGATTGCCAACGTTCTCCGCCAGCACCGCGCCGGCGTCACCGTCTGGGTCGACGGGATCGCGGCCAGCGCCGCCTCGGTGATCGCGATGGCCGGTGACGAGGTCGTGATGGGCATCGGCGCGCAGCTGATGATCCACGACGCGTCGATGGTGACCATGGGCAACGCCGAGGAGCTCCGCAAGGACGCCGACGTCGTCAGCAAGGCCAGCGACTCGATCGCGGCGGCGTACGCCGCCAAGGCCGGTGGCACCGCGGCCGAGTGGCGGGCCGTGATGCAGGCCGAGAGCTGGTACACGGGCCCCGAGGCCGTCGCCGCCGGCCTGGCCGACCGCCTCGCCACGGCCGACGACAAGGGCAAGGCCTCCGGCGAGCAGGTCGTTCCCGGCGGCTCCTCAAGCTTCTGGGACATGTGGGACTCCCTGGGCGCCGCCGACCGGCACGCCGACGTCCTGCGCGCCATGTACGGCAAGGCGAGCCGCGCCGAGGCGCCGCCGCCCCCCCAGACCCCCGCTGCCGCGTCCGCGGCCGGGTCCATCACCACGCAGGAAGGGAGCCGCGCCGTGGCCTTCACGGACGAGCAGCTCACGACCATGCGGCAGCAGCTCGGGCTTGCGGAGGACGCCAACGAGGCGACCATCGTTGCCGCGCTGTCCGAGGCCCTGGCCGAGCAGGCCGAGCCGCCGCAGAACCCGCCCGCCGCGGCCGCGCTCCCCCCGGGAACCGTGGCCGTCGACCAGGCGACCCTGGACGAGCTCCGGGCCGCCGCCGCTCTGGGCGCGCAGGCGCACGCCCAGCAGCAGACCGAGCGCCGCGAGCGCCTGGTCAACCAGGCCGTCAACGACGGCCGGATCGCCCCCGCCCGCCGGGAGCACTGGCTGGCGCAGCTGGCCGCTGACCCGGGTGCCGAGGAGGTCCTGGCCGGTCTGGCCCCGGGCCTGGTCGTGCCCATGAACGAGCTGGGCACTGCGAGCAACGACGCCAACAGCGACGTGGACGCCGACGCCCTGTACCGGCAGGTCTTCGGCGACGAGAAGGAGGCCTCCCGTGGCTGACTACATCCCGAAGTTCAAGCCGGGCGAGGACCTGACCATGACCGCGGGTGCCGCCATCGTCGGCGGCCGGCTGGTCTACGTGTCCGGCGCGAACACGGTGCAGGAGACGGCGGGCATCACGGCCGCCTGGCTGGGCGTCGCCGACCAGGACGCCGCGTCCGGCGCCAAGGTGGGCATCACGTCCGGCGGCGTTCAGGAGCTGACCGCCTCGGGCACGATCGCGGCCGGCGACACGCTGGTCGCGGCCGCGGCCGGGCAGGTCGCCACCCTGGCCGCGGCGGCGGCCACCGGCACGGCGACGGCGACCACGCAGACCGACATCACCAACTCCCGGGCCATCGTTGGTATCGCGCTCACTGCGGCGACCAACGGCAACAAGGTCCTCGTCCGGATGACCCGCTGAGGAGATCGCCGTGCCGTTCACCTACCCCGCTCCCCCGCCCAGCGTGTCGGGGGACTACGTCACCATCCACCGGCTGCTGCAGAACCCGACGCTGATCGCGCGCCGGCTGCGGACCGTCGCCGACCAGCGGTTCATCGCCGACGCGCTGCTCACCGGCCGCTTCGAGGCCCAGGGCGGCGCCATCCAGTACGAGCAGACCGAGTCTCTGTACACCGACCGCTCGCCGGAGATCGTCCGGCCGGGCAAGGAGTACCCGCGAGCCGGTCTCCCGCTCGGGCCGACGCAGACGGCCGCGGTCGACAAGTGGGGCGAGGACGTCCCGATCACGGATGAGTCGATCAAGCGGCTCAACCGCAACCCTGTCGACCGGGGCTTCACCAAGCTGGTCAACCAGATGGTGAAGACCGTCGACGGCGTCGCGCTGGCCGTCATCGCGTCCCAGGTCACCCAGACGGCGGCCGCGGCCGCGTCCTGGGCCACCGCGACGGCGAAGCAGATCTTCCTCGACGTCGCCAAGGCCAAGGCCGCCGTCGTGGACCTCAACGAGGGCTACGAGCCGGACACCGTCGTCGTCTCCACCCTGGCGTGGACGCTGGCCATGGCGACGTTCGCCGACGCCGGCTACCTCCCCCGTGAGGACCGGCAGGCGCCCGTGCTCACCGGTCAGTTCCCGGTCATCGACGGCATGCGGTGGCTGGCCACGCCCAACATCCCGGTGGCGAACGCGGCCTTGGTCGTGGACTCCACCCAGCTGGGGGGCATGGCCGACGAGAACCTCGGCGGCCCGGGCTACACCGGCGCGATGGCCGGGATCGAGACGAAGTCCATCCGCGAGGAGAAGACGGACAGCTACCTGCTCCGGGCCCGCCGGGTCACGGTGCCGGTCGTCCTCGAGCCCAACGCGGCCTACAAGATCACGGCGGTGACTCCCTGATGGCCAAGAACCGTGTCGTGGTCGGCCCGGTCGTCGTTCTCCCGCAGAAGGAGACCGGGCTGCTCGGCTACTACTACCAGGGCGCGACGCTGCCCGATGGTCTCGACGAGGACCGGGTGCAGTCGGCGGTCGACGACGGTCTCGTCCGGGAGGACGTCGAGGTCGCCGCGCTCACGATCGAGGACCTGTCGGTGGTCGCGGCCGGTGACCGGTTCCGTCAGGGCGGCGTCGTCGACAGCATCTCGAGCGGTGCGGCCGACGAGGACGCCGACGAAGGCGACGAGGGCGACGAGGGCGACGCCCGTCCGGCGAAGACGGCGACCAAGGACGCCTGGGTCGACTTCCGGGTCGAGGAGTCCGACGGGCAGCTGAGCAGGGAGCAGCTCAACGAGCTGACCAAGCCGCAGCTGCAGGACGACGCGGAGATCGCCAAGCTCCGCACGGCCGAGCCGTCTGCCTGATCGGCTGAGGGAGGAGATCCGCCATGACGCTGCTTGCTGAGCCGTCCGTCGTGACGGACCTCCTCCCTCAGTACAACATCCCCGCCGCGCAGCTGACGGCCGCGCAGCGGATGGTGGCCGGCTGGCTGAAGGCTGACGCCGCCCTCGCCGCACTGCCCGCCGGCCTGACGGACGGCGACGACCTGTTCTCGCCGGCGTTCGAGCTCGTGACGCTGCTGGTGACGAACCCGGAGCTGTTGGCGTCCAAGACGGTCGGGCCGACGTCGCGCGCGTGGCCGATCGCGCAGCGGCGAGACGCTATCCGCGCGCTGGTGCGGGAGCAGGCCCAGCGTGCGGCCGGTGGCGCGGCCTCCGGGTCTTTCCCGCCGGCGCCGTGCTGGCCGGACCCGGCTCTGCCGCTGGGCCGTGACTGGTACCGCTCGCTGTGAAGCTCGGTGACGACACCATCGGCCTGCGCAAGTCCATCCCCCGGCTCGACGGCAACGGTCGACCGGTCCGCGACGAGTACGGCGACGACGTCGTCGACGTCGTCGACGTCGAGGTCCCCTGGTGCCTGGTGACCCCGTCACAGCGCACCAGCGACACCACTGAGCCGGAGAGCCGCAGCGCGCCGGCGCTCACCGGCTACGACGTGCTGGCCCCGCCCGGGACGGACGCCGAGTTCGTCGACGTCGTCGTGTGGCCGATCACCGGCCGCACCGGCACGGCGCAGACCAACAACCTGGCCCTCGCCGGCCGCACCTGGCAGGTCGTCGGCGAGCCCCTGATCTGGCAGGAATCCGTGGAGTTACGGCTCCGCGCCTCCACCTGACCTGAGAGGAGAGCCGCCGTGGCGCGCGTCGTTCTGCACCTCGAGGCGCTCGACGAGATCGACACCGAGGACGCGATGCGGTCGATCGCCGAGGGTGTGGCCGAGGACGCCCGCCGGCTGGCGGCGAAGGGCAAGACGCTCGGCCTGTCCGGCGGGATCGGCGTCATCGAGGTGACCAAGACCGGTGCGATCATCGAGTCGACGGCCCGGAACCCGCGGTCGTCGCCGGAGCACGCCGCCTATCCGTTCTGGGTAGAGATGGGCACGAAGCGCTCGAAGGCCCGGCCGTACCTGAGGCCGGCGGCCTACCGGTACCGCACGCCGTGACCACCCCCCTGCTGCTGCCGATCACCCGGTACGTCGCGGCCGGCTGGCTGCAGCTGGCAGTCCCCGGTGTCGGGGTCGATATCGAGCTGCCGGAGGCGGACAGCACCGTGCGGCAGAACGGCTTCATCCGCACGGCCGCTGCCGGCGGCAGCCCCGACGTGTACGTGCCCATGCGGGAGCCGGTCGTGCAGGTGGAGTGCTGGTTTCCGCCGCCGGCGAGCGGCATGCAGGCGTCGTGGGCGCGCGCGGAGCAGCTGGCGAACCGGGTGCTGTCGGCCACGTACAACGGTGCGTTGATGGGCCGGCTGATCGACCTGTCGACGGTCGGCAACTACGCGCCGGCGCGGGTGCACACCGTGACCGCGCTGTCCGAGCCCGACGCGGTCGAGGAGGACGCCTCCGACTGGAGTCGGTTCGACGTCGACCTCTTGTTCCGCTGGTCCCCCGTCTGAGAAGGAGCACGTTGTGCCAACCACACGCCTAAACCCGCAGCAACTGACCTCGGCCGGTGTCACGCCGACGTTCACCGGGATGGACCTCGTGAACGGCAACAACTACCTGCCTGCCGCCGGCCGGGTGCTGCTTTTCCGCAACGCGGGCGTCGGCTCGGTGAACGTGACCGTGGTGACGCCTGGGCTGGTGGACGGCAACCCGGTGGCCGACCGGGTGGTTTCGGTGCCGAACGGGTCGGTGCCGTTCCTGGTGTCGCTGAACGAGGCGGCCGGTTACCGCTCGCCGACGTCCGGGGAGGTCGAGTTCACAGCCGCCGCCGCGGTCGACGTCGCCGTTCTTCAGAGCTGACCGAAACCGAGCGAGGAGCAGCACCGTGCCCAAGATCCGCACCACGTTCCGTCCCGACCTGGAGATCGACGTCTCCGAACACGAGGAAGGCGTCCTGCGCGCCGCCGGTCGTGTCGTCGACACCACCGCAACCACTGCCGAGGGCACCCGTCGGGCGGCCCAGCGCCAGAACGCGCAGGACGCTGCGCAGACCGAGGAGAGCTGACCTGTGACCACCACGGTGACCCCCACGAACGTCTTCTCCGGCCCCGCGGACGTGTGGACCGGCAACTTCGGCGCGACTGAGCCGCCCAACGCCCTGGCCGCGCCCGGCGTCGGCTGGACCAACAGCGGCGCCACCGCCGGCGGCACGACGGCGACGATCGCCCAGACCTACTTCGAGCACGAGGTCGACCAGGTTGACATCGCCGTCGGCGCGCGCCGGACGAAGCTGGAGATCACCGCGGCGACGACGTTCGGCGAGCCGACGCTGGCCAACCTGCGGCGGGCCCTGAACCAGGCCACCTCCGCGGCGACGAAGCTGGAGATCTCCGGCGACCACTCCAATGCCGAGCCCAACTACGCGGCGATCCTGATGCAGGGCCCCGGCCCGAACGGTGCGCCGCGGCTGTTCATCGTCCGCAAGGTGCTGTCGGTGGAGAACGTCGGCTACGCGCAGACCAAGGACGGCCTGACCGTCGTCCAGGCGACGTTCAAGGGCTTCTACATCAGCCCCTCGGTTGCACCGTTCGTCATCGACGACACGCAGGCGTGATGAGCGCGCCGACGAAGCGGACCCCGGCGAAGCGATCCCCGCGCGCGGCGGCCAAGCCGACCCCGCCGCCGGCGCCGGAGCTGACCGACGAGGGCCTGGTCGCGCTCACGAAGGAGTCGGACGACGAGCCGCAGCCGGGCGAGGTGCGGCCGGTCCTCATCGGCAAGCGCGGCCGCCGCGGCAACGCCCCGGTCGAGCTCGTGACGATCTTCGAGGTCGACGACGTCGAGTACGGCATCCCGAAGAACCCGTCCGCGGCGCTGGTGCTGTCGTGGCTGCTCGACGTGCAGCAGCTCGGCCTGTCCCAGGCCAACGCGAAGCTGGGCATGGAGCTGCTCGGCGAGGCCCCGTTCGCCGCGCTGAAGGCGTCACCGGACCTCGAGCCGGACGACCTGCGGCAGATCTTCGAGAACATCGGGATCGTGTTCTTCGCTTCGGAGAACTACCGGAAGATCATGGAGGCGCCGAACCCTTCCTAGCGCGGGCTGAGCCGCTGCTGTGGATCCTTGAGTGCCTGGATGATGTGGTCGACGACATCCGCGTCTTCCACCAGGTGCCCGATCCGCTGTCGCTGCCCAGCTCGCGCTTCTTCAGCATGGCGGAGCGTCTGCACATGCGCGGCGGCGCGGTCGCGCACACCTTCGCGGCCGTGCTTGCCCGCCCCGACGACGGCTCCCCGCGTCCCGCACTCGCGGGGCCGCCGGTAGCCCCCGCGGCGGCGCCGCTGCCCGACATCGCCGACATGGTCGGCGTCTCGGGGCCGAATAGCCGCGGCGAACCCTGGATCGAGTACCGCGGAGCCTGACCGCGCCGTCTCCCCTTGTCCCTCGTCCGTGCGCTGATCGCGAGGGGGTGAGCTCGTGCCTCTCGGTCGCAAGGTCGCCGACATCTACGCCGAGCTCAACCTCGACAAGGACACGATCCGGTCGGCGATGGCCGCGGCCGGGCACGAGATGGGCGCCGACGCGGACCGTCTCGGCCGGCAGCTCGGCGACCGCATGTCGAAGGGCATGGCCGGTCAGGTTGAGCAGCTGTCGGCGCGGTTGGCGAAGGCGCGGCTGGCCGAGCAGAAGGCCACCGACGCGGTCGCGCTGGCCCAGGCGCGGCTGACCGAGGCGAACGAGAAGGGCAACGTCTCGGGGTCGCGGCTGTTGGCGCTGCAGCAGCGGCTGTCGCAGGCCGAGGCGGCGCTGGCGCTCGCGCACGACAACACGACGCGGGCGGCGACGAAGCACGCCGACGCGGAGCGCCGGCTGGCCGCCGACGTTGAGAACCTCGGCAAGGCGATCGGCCCGTCGGCCGACCGGGCCGGCCGCGACACCGGCGACAAGCTGTCGCAGGGCATCCACCTGGCGATCATCCGCAACAGCCCGCTGATCGCCGCGGGCATCGGGGCGGCGCTCGCCGCCGGCGCCCCGGTCGCGATCGCCGGCGCGACGGCGCTGTTCGCGGGGATCGGCATCGCCGCCGCGGCGATGAACGACGAGGTCCAGAAGCGGTGGGGCCAGACCTGGACGCAGATCGTCACCGGCACCAAGGAAGACGCCTCGGTCCTGCAGCGGACGGTCGCCGACATGGCCGGGCAGGTGGGTCAGGCGTTCCAGCAGATTCGTCCGCTGATGCAGGACGCGTTCGTCGCGCTGGCGCCGATCCTGCACGACTTCACCGGTTCGCTGCTGCAGGCCGTGGAGAATGCGCTGCCGGGGCTGGTGCACGCGGTGGAAGCCGCGGGCCCGGTCATGGGCGGCCTCGGGTCGCTGGTCGAGAAGATCGGCACCGGGCTGGGCCAG
>JABFXA010000208.1 GCA_013361955.1 Nocardioidaceae bacterium | reverse complement strand
GCGCCGTGCCGCGGCCGCGCTGACGCTGCTGGTCGTCGTACCGCTGGGCCTGCTGGCCGCGGTCGCGCTGACCCAGGTCGCCACAGCCGGAGCCGCGGAGGCCGCGCCCGTGTCGGTGGTGGCCGCTGCCCAGCCGGTCGCCGCGCCGGTCCCGCTCGCGCCGAACGGTCCGCACGGCCCGAAGGGCAAGAGGGCCGGCGACGTCACCGTGAAGTTCGACGACGTCACCAAGAAGCCGAGCACCCCGATCATCGTGCTGCTCGGGCTCACCCTGCTCTCGCTGGTGCCGGCGATCCTGCTGACCTGCACGAGCTTCACCAAGATCCTGGTGGTGCTCGGGTTGACCCGGAACGCCCTCGGCCTGCAGCAGATCCCGCCCAACCAGGTGCTCGCCGGCCTGGCGCTGTTCCTCAGCCTGTTCATCATGAGCCCGGTGCTCGGGCAGATGAACCACGACGGCGTGCAGCCCTACCTCGACGGCACCAAGTCGCAGACCCAGGCCTGGGACGACGGGATCGAGCCGCTGCGGCAGTTCATGCTCGACCAGACCGGCGACAAGGAGATCGCCCTCCTCACCGATGTCGCGAAGAAGCCGCAGCCGGACAAGCCGGAGGACGTCGCGACCACGACGCTCATCCCGGCGTTCATCCTCAGCGAGCTGAAGGAAGCCTTCGTCATCGGCTTCATGATCTTCATCCCGTTCCTGGTGATCGACATCGTCGTCTCCGCGGCGCTGATGTCGCTCGGCATGATGATGATGCCGCCGGTCATGGTGTCGCTGCCGTTCAAGCTGCTGCTGTTCGTGCTCGTCGACGGGTGGGGCCTGATCATCACCTCGCTGGTGCAGTCCTACCAAGGCGGGAGTGGTTAGCGTGACCGACAGCGACGTCATCGAGATCGCGCTGCAGACCATGCTGGTCGCGGTCAAGCTCAGCGCCCCGATCCTGGTGCCCGCCCTCGTGGTCGGCTTCGTCATCTCGCTCTTCCAGTCGATGACACAGATCCAGGAGGTCACGCTCGCGTTCGTGCCCAAGGTGCTGGCCGTGGGCATCTCGCTGCTGATCTCCGGCAACTGGATGCTGCACACGCTCACCGACTACACGCACGACCTCTTCCAGCGCGTCCCCGGCCTCCTCGGGTGAGGCGCTGATGGAGATCAGCCTGCCCGCGGCGCCGATCGTCGCCGTGGTGCTCGCCTCGGTGCGGATCGTGGCCTGGCTGATGGTCGCGCCGCCGTTCTCCTCGCGCGCGGTGCCGGTCACCGTGAAGGTGCTGCTCGCCCTCGGGCTGTCGCTGGTGGTGGCCCCCCGGATGACCGGGATCCAGGTCCCGCGCGACGTGCCCGAGCTGCTCGGGTCCGCGCTGCAGGAGGCGCTGATCGGAGCCACGCTCGGCTTCGTCACCTACCTGGTGCTGGCCGCCGTGCAGACCGCCGGCGACCTGATCGACGTGTTCGGCGGCTTCCAGCTCGCCTCCGCGTTCGACCCGCTGTCGCAGAACATGAACGCCATCCACGGCAAGCTCTTCTCGATGCTCGGCGTGATGCTGCTGTTCGCCACCAACGCCTACCTGCTGGTGATCGGCGGCGTGCTGCGCACCTTCGAGCGCGCCCCGGTGGGTACGGCGTGGCAGCCGTCCAGCGCCGCAGAGGTGGTGACCACCGCCTTCGGGTTGATGTTCACCGCGGCCGTCCAGGTCGCGCTCCCGGTGATCGGGGTCCTCTGCCTGGCCGACCTCGGTCTGGCGCTGCTCACCAAGGTGGCGCCGCAGCTGAACGCGATCGGCATCATGTTCCCGGCCAAGATCGGGCTGACCCTGATCGTGGTCGGGCTCTCGTTCGCGGTGCTCCCGGAGACCACGACCCGCCTGGTCGACCACCTCTCCGACGCCTTCTCGGCGCTGGTCTGAGAGGGGGTGCACCGTGGCCGGCGGCTCCGAGGAGAAGACCGAGAAGGCGACCCCCAAGAAGCTCAAGCAGAGCCGCAAGGAGGGCCAGGTCGCCCGGACCCCCGAGCTCGGCGCGTGGGCGTCGATGCTGGGCGTCGCGATGGCGATGGACCTGCTGGTCGGGCACGCCACCGACGCCTTCCGCGAGCTGCTGGTCACCAGCCTGCGGACCACGGCGACGCCGACCGAGCACCACGCGCTCGAGCTGCTCGGCCGCGGCACGCACACCGCGCTGGTGCTCAGCGTCGGGCTCGGCGCGATGGTGCTGGTGGTGGGTGGGGTCGCCGCGATCGGGCAGGGCGGCTTCTTCGTGGCCACCAAGGCGCTGAAGCCGAAGTGGTCGCGACTGAACCCGCTGGCCGGCGCCAAGAGGCTGTTCGGCCCGCACGCCTTGTGGGAGGGCGCCAAGATCCTCGCCAAGAGCACCGTGCTCGGGCTGCTGGTGTGGCGGGCGGTGGTCGACCTGATGCCGACGGTCGGCGGCCTGATGCCGATCGACGCCGCGGTGCAGCAGGCAGGTGCGGCCGCGGTCGGGCTGATGCGCAACATCGCGCTGGCCGGCCTCGCTGCCGCCGCCGCCGACTACGCGATGGCCCGTCGCCGTACCGGCAAGCAGACCCGGATGACCAAGAAGGAGGTCCGGGAGGAGCACAAGCAGGCAGAGGGCGACCCGCACATGAAAGGCGCGATCCGCTCCCGCCAGCTCGCTGCCGCGCGCAGCCGGATGATGGCGGCCGTCCCCGAGGCCGACGTGGTGCTGGTCAACCCGACCCACGTGGCGGTGGCGCTGCGCTACGAGCCGAGCAAGGGGACCCCGCGGGTGGTCGCCAAGGGCGCGGGCGCGGTGGCCGGCAAGATCCGCGAGCTCGCCGAGGCGAACCGGGTCAGCATGGTGGAGGACGTCCCCCTCGCCCGCGCGCTGCACGCGAGCTGCGAGGTCGGCCAGGAGATCCCGCCGCAGCTGTACCACGCGGTCGCCCAGGTGCTCGCCTTCGTGCTCAGCCTCAGGGCCGCCGGCGCCGCCTCCGGCAAGCACCGCAGCCCCCGTCTCGCCGAGACGCTCCCCGACGTACCGCGGTCCCGGCGCCGCCGGCGGGCCCCCGCGTCCGCCTGAGCTCCGACATCGGACCGTTTTCAGTGACCCCTGGGTCACCCCCGGCATACCGACATCGGGTCGGCAGAGTGACCCCTGGGTCACCCCCGGCACACCGACATCGGAGGGAGGCGGGCCAGGAACGCCTCAGGTACGGCGCGGGCCGGCCGATGGAGCGAGGAGCCAGGACGGCGGCAGGGCCTGCACCACGGAGGGTGCGCCAGACATCCCGCACCCCGCGTACGTGAAAGCGAGCCGCCGTGGCCTCGTCCACCCCCGTCCCCGCGACGCCATCCCGCTCGGGGATGCGCTTCGCGCAGGTCGGTGTCCCGGTCGCCGTCGTCGGCGTCGTGGTGATGCTCGTCGTCCCGCTGCCGCCGGTGCTGTTGGACCTGCTCATCGCGTTCAACATCACCGCGGCCCTGCTGGTCCTGCTCACCTCGATGTTCGTGCACAAGCCGCTGGACTTCTCGGCGTTCCCGGCGCTGATCCTGGTGGCCACCCTGTTCCGGCTGGCCCTGAACGTCAGCGCCAGCCGGCTGGTCCTCCTCGACGGGTACGCCGGCAAGGTCATCGACACCTTCGGGCACTTCGTCATCGGCGGCTCGCTGGTGGTCGGCATCATCGTGTTCGCGATCCTGGTGGTCATCCAGTTCGTCGTGGTCACCAACGGCGCCGGCCGGGTCGCGGAGGTCGGCGCGCGCTTCACCCTCGACGCGATGCCCGGCAAGCAGATGGCCATCGACGCCGACCTGAACTCCGGCCTGATCGACGACGACGAGGCCCGCCGCCGCCGCAAGGAGGTCGCCGGCGAGGCGGACTTCTACGGCGCGATGGACGGCGCCTCGAAGTTCGTCAAGGGCGACGCGATCGCGGCCATCGTGATCACGCTGGTCAACCTGATCGGCGGCTTCACCGTCGGCGTCGCGCAGAAGGGCCTGTCGCTCTCCGAGGCGGTGCACACCTACTCGCTGCTGACCATCGGCGACGGCCTGGTCTCCCAGATCCCGGCGCTGCTGCTCTCCGTCGCGACCGGCCTGATCGTGACCCGGGCGACCGGCGACTCCGACATGGGCTCCGACGTCGTCAAGCAGCTCACCCGGCACCGGCAGCCGATGCGGATCGCCGGCTTCGGCGCGATCGGTCTGTGCCTGATCCCCGGCATCCCGAAGATCCCGTTCCTGCTCGCCGGCGGAGCGATGCTCGTCCTGTCCGCCCGGGTGACGCCCGAGGCGGAGGTCGAGGCGGCCGCGCTGCAGGCCGCCGGGGCCGTCCCGGCGCTGCCCGGCCCGGACT
>JABFXA010000371.1 GCA_013361955.1 Nocardioidaceae bacterium | reverse complement strand
CTAAGTCCAGCTGGTCTTCCTCGACCCCTCGGTGCCGCGCCCGCTGCCGCGTGACGAGCGCGGCCGCGTGGTCGTCGACGGGCTGTCCGACGTGCCGGTGCGGATGCGGTCGTACACCGTCCGCTCCTTCGACGAGACCACCCGCGAGCTGGTCCTGGACTTCGTCGTGCACGGCGACGCCGGCCTCGCCGGTCCGTGGGCCGCTGCGGCCGGTCCGGGCGACGAGGCGCTGCTGCTCGGCCCCGGCGGCGGCTACGCGCCCGACCCCTCCGCGTCGTACCACCTGCTCGCCGGCGACCTGAGCGCGCTCCCGGCGATCGCCGTCGCCCTCGAGCGGCTGCCGGAGTCCGCCGTCGGCGCGGCGTACGTCGAGGTGCCCGGCCCGGCCGACGAGGTACCCCTCGACGCACCCGCCGGCGTCCCGGTCACCTGGCTGCACACCGGCGACCGCCGGCCCGGTGACCGGCTGGTCTCGGCGGTGCTCGACCTGCCCTGGCCGGGCGGCGACGTGCAGGCGTTCGTGCACGGCGAGGCGGGCGCCGTCCGGGAGATGCGACGGCACCTGCGGATCGGGCACGGCATGACGCTCGACCGGCTGTCGGTGTCCGGCTACTGGCGGCTCGGCGTCGACGACGAGGGCTGGCGGGCCGGCAAGCGCGAGTGGAACGCCGCCGTCGAGCAGGACGAGGCCGTCGCCGGCGTGCGCTGAACCGATCGGCGCGGAGTCCTGCGCCGGGGCCGTTCGTCCCTGATAATGCTCGGGTGACCTCACCTGGGGGAGGCACCGCCGAGGGGGCGGTCGAGACGCGCGTGCGCATGGTGGCGCAGCCGTCCAGCGTTCCGGCCGTACGCCGGTTCGTCGACGACGCCCTGACCGGCTGGGGCCGCACCGACCTCGTCGACGACGTCGGCCTGTCCGTGACCGAGCTGGCCACCAACGCGACGCTGCACAGCGACGGCTCGTTCTTCGACGTGGAGCTGCGCGCCGAGCCCGACGCCGTCCGCCTCTCGGTCGTCGACCGCGGCAGCATGCCGACGCGCGCGGTCGCCTCGCGGGGCGAGCTGGCGGTGCTGCCCGTCGAGATGCGGGACGCCGAGTCGATGACCGGGCGCGGCCTGTTCATCGTCTCCGCGCTCGCGGCCCGCTGGGGGATCGACGACCTGCCCGGCGGCACCCGGGTCTGGGCCGACTTCGCGCCGGAGACCGTCGAGTACGAGCCGAGCGCGCCCGAGGTCAGGGGGACCGACCAGACGCTCGACGACGCCCCGGTCCAGGTGATCGAGCTGGTCGGCTGCCCGCCCGACCTGCTGCGCGCGCACGACGACAACCTCGCCGACATCGCCCGTGAGCTGCGGCTGTTCGGCGCCACCCACGACGACCCGACCGCCGTGCGGAGCGCCGAGCGCATCGTGGAGATCGTCCGGGTCTCCGCGCTGTCCTGGGACGCCGCCCGCCTGGTCGCCCGGCACGCCGTGCACGACGGCCGTCCGAGGGTCGACGTCGCGATCGCGTCCAGCGACCCCGACGACATGCCGCGCAAGGTGCAGGTGCTCCGCGACGCGGTCGGCACCGCCGAGCGGATGATGGCCCGCGGCCTGCTGATGACGATGCCCGCGCCGGAGCCGGTGCAGCGCTGGCGCGACTGGGTCGAGGGCGAGCTGGTCGAGCAGGCCACCACCGGCCGGCCGCCGCTGTCGTACGCCGACTGGGAGGCGTCGCGCTAGACGCCCGAGGCCTTCTCGAGCGCACCGAGCTCGTCGTCGAGGTGGGTGAGCAGCCGCTGCAGGTGCGGCACGGTGCGCCGGCAGCCGGTGAGCCCGAAGCCCATCTTGCCGTCGTACGACGTGCAGGTGATGTTCAGCGCCATGCCGTGGATCGGGATCGACAGCGGGTACATGCCCTCCAGCTGCGCGCCGTTCCAGTAGTGCGTGCGTCGCGGCCCCGGGACGTTGGAGATGATCAGGTTGAACGGCGGCCGCACGATGCCCTGCAGCCGCAGCATCGGCACCGCCAGGGCGGGGGCCATGCCCAGCGCGCTCATCGCCATGATCTGCGTCGGCGACATCTCGCCGAGCGCGCGCTTCCCGTCGAGCATCGAGCGGTGGATGGTGGTCAGCCGGTCGGACGGGTCGTCGAGGTGGGTGCCCAGGCTGGCCATCACGCAGCCGATCGCGTTGCCGCCCGACGCGGAGGCGCTCTGCGCGTCGGAGAGCTTGAGGCTGACCGGCACCATCGCGACCAGCGGCGCGTCGGGCAGCGCGTCGAGGTCGAGCAGGTAGCGGCGCACGGCCCCGCTGACCATCGCGAGCACCACGTCGTTGACGGTGGTGCCGCTGGACCGGCCGACGCCGCGGATCCGCTCCACCGGCCAGTCCTGGGCGGCGAAGCGGCGGGAGCCGGTGATCCGCCGGTTGAAGATCGTGCGCGGCGCGTAGAGGGACACCGCGGAGGTCTCGTTGCGGACCCCGCGGGCGAGCGTGCGCACCAGCGCGCCCGGCAGCCCGGCCGCCTCCGCGGACAGGCCGAGCGCGGTACGCAGGGCGCCGGCGGGCAGCCCGAGGAAGCCGTGCTCCACCTCGTCGCGGCGCGCCGGCGTGCGACCCGCGTCGGCCGACCACATCGGTGGCATGCCGCGGTCCTCGGCGTCGGTGGAGAGCACCGCCTGCAGCAGCCGCATCGAGGAGACGCCGTCGACCAGCGCGTGGTGCATCTTCGTGTACATGGCGATGCGGCCGTCGCGGAGCCCCTCGATCACGTGCGCCTCCCACAGCGGCCGCTCGCGCGCCAGCCGGGTGCCGTGCAGGCGCGAGCTCAGCTCGAGGAGCTCGCGGACCCGTCCCGGCTTCGGCAGCGCGCTGTGCCGCACGTGGTACTCGACGTCGAACTGGTCGTCCTCGGTCCACGCCCACTGCCCGGCCGTGGACACCGTCCGGGTCGGCCGCTTGAGGAACAGCGGCGCGATCGCGTCGACGTCGCTCATCTCGGCGTACATCTTCCGGACGAAGTCGCGACCCGCGCCCTCGGGCTTGCGGAACAGCTGCAGGCCACCGACGTGCATGGGCTGGCTGCGGTTCTCGGCCAGCATGAACGCGGCCGACGTCGGGTCCATGGGAGTGACCATCGACCTCCCTTTCTGAGGGGTTCGCGAGTGAACGTTCCCACTACCCGGTGGGGTAAGCCACCCCGGGCTGCTCGCGGGTGCGGTGCAGCAGCCAGTCGCGGCCGGTGTCGATCAGCGCGTAGCGCACCGACGCCTCCCGGCCGTGCAGCACGAACACGAACCGCCGGTCGTTGCTGTCCACCAGCTCCCACCAGCCGATGTCGGCGATCGACTTGTCGGCGTCCTCGTAGGTGAGGTGCTCGAGCTCGTGGTCGTCGACGGCGACGGCCAGCCGGTCCCGGCGTACGTCGGGCGGCAGCCCCTTCGGCAGCGCCCACGACCGGAGCACGCCGCGCTCCTCGAGGCGCAGGTCGAAGTGGTGCCGCGGCCGGTGGTGCTCGTGCAGCACGAAGGCGGGTCGGTCGCTCATCACAGGTCCCAGGTCTGGTATTGGCGTGCGTCGTTTGTCAGCCTAGGGACGTGCACCCGCTGCCCACCGGGCGAGGCGGTGCCGTCTGGGAGGATGACGAGATGGAGGAACACCGGCCGGCTGGCGATGGGGGCGCCGCGGAGCAGCTGCTCGAGCGCGTCCAGCAAGTCGCCGACCCGGGAGGGGCGGAGCGGCTGCTGCATGCCGCGCAGCAGGTCGCCGACGAGCTGCGCTCGGGTGCCGAGCAGGAGGCGGCCCGGGTGACCGCGGAGGCACGCCGTCTGGAGGAGGACGCACAGCGGCTGCACGACGAGGCCGCCGCCGACCGCGAGGCCGCGCAGCGGGCGGCCGGACGCGCCACGGAGACGCTCGACGCGGCGTCGCAGGACGCCCAGAACGTCGTCGCCGACGCCGCGGAGCAGGCCACCTTGCTGATCAGCACCGCCGAGGACGAGCGCGACCAGATCCTGACCGACGCCCGCGAGACCGCGGCGGCGCAGACCGCCGAGACCGGCCGGGTGCTCGACGAGGCGAAGGAGCGGGCCGAGCGGCTCGTCGCCGAGGCCCGGCAGGAGGCCGAGCGGCTGGTGGCGGAAGCCGCCGCCCGGGCCACCGAGCAGGACGACACCACGCGCGACCTGGTGGCCCGGCGCACCGGCGAGGCGACCACCGAGGCCGAGCGGATCCTGGGCATCGCCCAGCAGCAGGCCGACGCGGTGCGCGAGTCGGTGGCCGCCGAGGTGCACGCCGACCGCGAGCAGACCGCCAAGGAGACCGCCGAGCTGCGGCACGAGGCCGAGGAGGTCGTGACCGCGGCCCGCGCGCAGGCGGAGC
>JABFXA010000432.1 GCA_013361955.1 Nocardioidaceae bacterium | reverse complement strand
CCCGCACCGAGCAGCCGTGCCAGCTCGGCGAGCAGCCCCACCGCGAGCCCGCCGGCCAGCAGCCCGCCGAGCATCCGCCCGGGCCGGTCGACGCGCTCCGCCACCCGGCCGGCCAGCGTGCGGACCCCGTGGATCACCACCGCGGCGACCACGCCGACGACCAGGGCCAGCAGCAGGTCCACCACGTGGTGGCCCTCGTACTGCGGCAGCCCGGGCACCTCCAGACCCGCCGTGTGCAGGCCGCCCCAGGTGCCGACCCCGATCACCAGCACGTAGCCGACCGCCGCGGAGACCAGCCCGGGCAGCAGCAGCCCGATCAGCTTCGCGCCCAGCCCGACGCCGGCCTCGAGGATCAGGAAGCCGGCGACCAGCGGGCCGCCGAAGACCGCCGACACGGCCGAGAACGACCCGGCCGTCGCGGTCACCGCCTGCGCCCGGCCGGTCAGGTGCACCATCGAGTTCAGCGCGGACCCCACCGCCGCGCCCAGCGCGATCAGCGGGGCCTCCGGGCCCAGCACCGCGCCGAAGACGAGCGTCCCCAGCGCGGCGAGCGCGATCCCGGGCGCGTGCCGCCAGGGGACGGTCTCCGGGCCCAGCCCGTGCAGCGGGTGGGAGCCACCGTCGCCCGGCAGGAACCGTCGGGCCACCCACACCACCAGCCCGCCGACCGCGGGCAGCAGCACGACCAGGTACGCCGGCGGCTCGTCGGCGCCGAGCAGGTCGGGCAGGTCGGTCCAGAGCAGGTCCTGCGACCAGTGCACGAGCGCGAGGAACGCGATCGCCACCAGCGCCGCGGGGATGCCGAGCAGGGCAGCCAGGCCGAGCAGGGCCAGGTACTCGCGTCCGCCGGTGCGGACGGCGGTCGGCGCGGTCACGTGCGGGCACCTCGGCGCATCGGAGGCCTCCGTCCAGGTCGCGGTCCGGCCAGGCTGGGCGAGGCGGTCGCGGGCCCGGCTCACCTGACTCGGGTGACGCGTCGTCGCAGGTCAGGCGGCCGACGGCGATTGGCGCAAACGGGACAAAGCGGACCTACCGCGTACACCGGGCTTGTGACCCACCGGGGGGAGTGGCAAGGTGGCCAGACGTAGTGGTCAAGCAGATGCCCCTACGACTCCCTCAGTGGAAGCAGGCATCTGATGACCCTCGACACCGAAGCCCCCGGCGCACCGCCTGCCAGAGAACCCCGTCCGGCCACGCAGGCCTTCCCCGAGCCGGATCGCAGCGTCACGACCGCGCGCCTGCTCGCCGAGCTGCACGCCACCGACGACGAGCAGGAGAAGGCGGCGCTCCGCGCCGAGGTGGTCGTGCTGAACATGGGCGTCGCCCGCGCGATCGCGCACCGCTACCGCCAGCGCGGTCTCGCCGAGGACGACCTGGTGCAGGCCGCGTACGTCGGGCTGGTCAAGGCCGTCAACGGCTTCGACCCGAGCCACGAGCGCGACTTCCTCTCCTATGCCGTGCCGACCGTCACCGGCGAGGTGAAGCGGTACTTCCGCGACTTCGGCTGGTCGGTGCGACCGCCGCGCCGGGTGCAGGAGCTGCAGGGCCAGATCGCCAAGGCGTCCAGCGAGCTCACCCAGCGGCTGGGCCGGTCCCCGCGGCCGAGCGAGGTCGCCGAGGCGCTCGGGCTCGAGATCGAGTCGGTGATCGAGGCGCTGGCCGCCGACGGGGCGTTCACGCCGGCCTCCCTCGACGTACCGGTGGGCGCGGACGGCGCGGCCACGCTCGGCGACCTGATGCCGGACGAGGCCGAGGGGTTCGAGAGCGCGGAGGCCCGGGTGATGCTCGGCCCGGCGGTCCGCAACCTGGCCCCGCGCGACCGGCGGATCCTCGAGCTGCGGTTCTTCCACGGCTGGACCCAGGAGCAGATCGCTCAGGACATCGGGGTCACCCAGATGCAGGTGTCCCGGCTGCTGTCCCGGATCCTGCGCGACCTGCGCAACGAGCTGCTCTGAGGCTCACCCGGCCGGCTCGCTGACCCGCGGGGCGCGCAGCGGTACGGCGACCCACAGCGCCGCGAAGAACACCAACGACACGCAGCCGGCCACCGTCGCGAGGGTGCGGTCGGTGACCAGGTCGAAGACCAGCCACACCACCCCCGACGTGGTCAGCGCGAGCGAGGCGAGCCCGGCCCGGGCCGCCCGGTTCGCGGCGGAGACCAGCCAGCGGCGCTGGCCGTGCCGGAAGAGCACCCGGTGGAAGGCGACCGGGGCGATGATCAGCCCGGTCGCCACCACCGAGCCGCACAGGATCGCGAGGTACGCGGTCTTCTGCAGGTCGTCGAGGTCGGCGAACCGCTGCGAGAACGGCAGCGTGAGCAGGAACCCGGTCAGGATCTGCACCCCGGTCTGGGTGACCCGCAGCTCCTGCAGCAGCTCCTCGAGGTTCCGGGTCAGGCGCTCCTGCTCGGTCTCCTGGTCGTGGGACTCCGCCATGGCGCCGGAGCGTACTGCGACCGCCCCGCGTCAGCGGCCGACGGCCCTCTCGAGCTCGGCCTTGGACATCTTCGAGCGGCCCTTGACGCCCTTCTTCCGGGCCGCGGTGTAGAGCTGGTCGCGGGTGCGGCCGCGCGGGCCGTGCCCGGACTGCTCGCCGCCGCGCCGGCTCGAGGACTTGTCGTGCGTGGAGGTCCGGCTGGCCTGGTCGGACTCCCCGCTGCGGGCCCGCTCCTTGTTCACGGTGCGCGCCGCGATCTCCTCGGCGCGGTCCTCGCTGCGGCCCTCGTCCAGCTGGCTCTGCTTCACGTGCTCGTACTGGCGTTCGCGCTTGTCGCTCCATGCCTGCTGGGGCATCGTCGGCTCCTTCCGTCAGCTGTTCCGGAGGTACCCGGGCGCTCGTCGCGCATGCAGGGGGACCACCCGCGGTGACGTAGGCTTGCCTGTCGTGGCAGGCCCCGATCTCGACACCCAGATCAAGCAGCTCCAGGCGACGATGCACACCATCGAGCAGGTGCTGGACCTCGGCGCGATGCGCGCCGAGATCGCCGACCTCGGGGAGCAGGTGGCGGCCCCCGACCTGTGGGACGACCAGGCCAACGCGCAGCGGGTCACCGGGCGGCTGTCGGCCCTCCAGGGCGAGCTCGAGCGGTTCACCAGCCTGCAGCAGCGCCTCGACGACGTCGGCGTGCTGGTCGAGCTCGCGCAGGAGGAGGGGGACGCCGAGTCGCTCCAGGAGGCCGAGACCGAGCTGGCCCGCGTGCACAAGGCGGTCGAGGCGCTCGAGGTGCGCACCCTGCTGTCCGGCGAGTACGACGCCCGGGAGGCGCTGGTCACGATCCGCTCCGGCGCCGGCGGCGTCGACGCGGCCGACTTCGCCGAGATGCTGCTGCGGATGTACACCCGCTGGGCGGAGCGCAACAAGTACCCCGTCGAGGTCTTCGACACCTCCTACGCCGAGGAGGCCGGCCTGAAGTCGGCGACGTTCGCCGTGCACGCGCCGTACGCCTACGGCACGCTCTCGGTGGAGGCCGGCACCCACCGCCTGGTCCGGATCAGCCCGTTCGACAACCAGGGCCGACGGCAGACGTCGTTCGCGGCGGTCGAGGTGGTGCCGGTGCTCGAGCAGACCGACGAGATCGAGATCCCCGACGAGGAGGTCCGCGTCGACGTCTACCGCTCCTCGGGCCCCGGCGGGCAGTCGGTGAACACCACCGACTCCGCGGTCCGGCTCACCCACCTGCCCACCGGCATCGTGGTCTCCTGCCAGAACGAGAAGTCCCAGCTGCAGAACAAGGCCAGCGCGATGGTGATCCTCAAGGCCAAGCTGCTGGCGGTGAAGAAGGCCGAGGAGCGTGCCCAGCTCGACGAGCTGCGCGGCGACGTGCAGGGCTCGTGGGGCGACCAGATGCGCAACTACGTGCTGCACCCGTACCAGCTGGTCAAGGACCTGCGCACGGAGTACGAGACCGGCAACCCGCAGGCGGTCTTCGACGGCGAGATCGACCCGTTCCTCGAGGCCGGCATCCGCTGGCGGCGCGGCGCCGAGGCAACCGTCGCCGGCTGAGGGCGCGTCCTAGGGTCGCGCCCCGAGCGTGGTGGCCACCCGCACGCACCACTGCTCGGTCCGGCGGGTGGTCTCGACCGGTGACGTGGGCGCCGGCGCGGTGACCTGGCAGCTGAACCAGGCGTCGCCGAACAGCCCGCTCAGCGTCACCGCGGTCCGCTCCGGCCGGCGCAGCTCGCACCGGGTCGCCGCTGCCGGGCTGCCGAACGTCGGCGGCGTGCCACCGAGCTCCCGGCAGCGCGGCTGCCGCCGGTTGTCGCGGGCGATCGACGTCGCGATCCGCCTGCTCACCGGCTCGGCGAACACCCAGGCCCGCGCCTGGGTGCCGTTCGCGGCGCGGAACGTGCAGTTGTACTCGTGGGAGACATC
>JABFXA010000078.1 GCA_013361955.1 Nocardioidaceae bacterium | reverse complement strand
CCGCGGCGCGCCGGTGGCAGCGGCAGCAGGTCCCGTCGCGGCGCCGGCCGCCGCGAGTGCGCCGCGACCGGGCCGGCCAGCCCGACGTGCACCGGTACGTCGCCGCGGCCGACGTGCTCGAGCACCCGGCGGGTGTTCTCGGTGGTGACGTCGACCGGCGCGTTGCCCCAGGTGCTGACCACGCCGAGCAGCTCGAGGTCGGGATGCAGGGCCGCCAGCATCACCGCGACCGCGTCGTCGGTGCCGGTGTCGCAGTCGAGGACGACCCGGGTCGGCACGTCAGAACCGCGAGCGGTGCAGCCGGGACCGGGCCACGCCGATCCCCTCCTTGCTGCGCAGGTGCACGTTCTGCAGCAGGCCGAGCGCCATCAGGCTCGCGAACATCGAGCTGCCGCCGTACGACACCAGCGGGAGGGGTACGCCGGTGACCGGCATGATCCCGAGGCACATGCCGATGTTCTGGAACGCCTGGAAGCCGAACCAGCAGGCGATGCCCGCCGCCGCCACCCGGCCGAACAGGTCGTCGGCGCGCGACGCGATGCGCAGCGCCCGCCACAGCACCACGCCGAGCAGCGCGATCAGCACCGCCGAGCCGACCAGCCCGAGCTCCTCGCCGGCGACCGTGAAGATGAAGTCGGTGTGCTGCTCGGGGACGAACCCGGAGCGGGTCTGCGAGCCGCCGAACAGACCCTGCCCGAAGATCCCGCCGTTGCCGATCGCGATGCGTGCCTGGGTGGTGTTGTAGCCGGCGCCGCGCGGGTCGAGCATCGGGTCGGTGAACGCCAGGAACCGGTCGAGCTGGTAGCTCTTCAGCACGTGCAGCTGCACGGCGAGCACCGCGACCCCGACCGCGCCCACCGCGAGCCCGACCAGCCAGCGCCGCCGGGCGCCGGAGACCGCGATGACACCGAACACCGTCGCGGACAGCACCAGCATGGTGCCGAGGTCGGGCTGCAGCAGGATCAGCAGCGCGGGCAGGCCGGCGATCGCGAGCATCCCGAGCACGTCGCGGCTGCCGACCTCGCGACGGGTCAGGGAGTTCTCGGTGCGCTCGGCGACCAGCAGTGCCATCCCGATCACCACCGCCAGCTTGGCGAACTCCGCCGGCTGCACGGACATCCCGCCGATCTGGATCCAGGACCGCGAGCCGTTGATGGTCGAGCCCATCACCAGCACCAGCAGCAGGCCGACCACCGAGAGCACGTAGACCAGCGGTGCGAGGATCCGCACCCAGCGGTGGTCGGTGGCGGCCACCAGCACACCGAGGACCACGCCGATGGCGATGTTGACCAGCTGCTTCTTGAGGTACGCCGCGGGGTCGCCAGCGGTCAGGTCGTCGCGGGCCGAGGTCGCCGACCACACCAGCAGGGTGCCGATCGCGAGCAGCCCGGCGGCGGCCAGCATCAGCACCCAGTCGAGGCGCGCGGCCTTGACCCGGGTGGTGGTGCCGGGCAGCAGCGGCCGGGCGCTGCGCGGCCGGACGGAGACGATGCTCATCGCCTGCCCCGCTTCTCGGCGTGCAGCACCGGCGGCAGGATCTCGCCGTCCTTCGCGAACACCGGCAGCCCGGCCGGCGGCTTCGCGTCGGGCAGTGCCGCCTTGTGCTTGCGCACGTCCATCCCCTTCACGCCGTACAGGGACTCCCAGATCTTGCGGACCGCCGGACCCGAGGTGCCGGAGCCGGTGCCGCCCTGGGTGACCATCATCAGCACCACGTAGTTCTTGTCGTACGACGCGACCCACGACGTGCTCTGCTTGCCGTGCACCTCGGCCGAGCCGGTCTTGGAGCGGATGTGCACCTGGTCGAGCGGGAAGTCGATGAACTTCCACGCCGTGGTGCCGGTCTTCGCGGTGCCGAGCAGCGCCTGGTCGACGTAGTGCAGGGTCTTCCGGCTGACCTTGACCCGGCCCACCTCCTTCGGCGGGATCTTCCGGATCACCCTGCCGTCGGGGCCGACGATCGCCTTGGCGACCCGCGGCTCGTAGAGCGTGCCGCCGTTGGCGAGCGCGGCGTACGCGCGGGCCGACTGCAGCGGCGTGACCAGGGTGTCGCCCTGCCCGATGACGTAGTTGACCGCGTCGCCGGCGCGGTAGGCGTAGCCCTCGGCGCAGAACTCGCGCGCGAACAGGTGCAGGAAGTCGTTGCCGGGCTTCTTCGCGATCTTGCAGTAGTAGCCCTTGTTGGCCTTCCAGTACTCGCGCTTCCAGGCCCGGTCGGCGATCCGGCCGCTCGCCTCGCCGGGCAGGTCGACGCCGGTCGGCTTGCCGAACCCGTAGAGCTTCGCCGTCCTCACCAGCGGGTCCTTCGCGTGCACGTCGGCCTCGTCGGTGCCGTACTTCTGCCAGTAGTGGAAGCCGACCCGGTAGAAGAACGTGTCGCAGGAGATCTGCAGCGCCCGGTCGAAGCCGATCATCCCGTACGACGCGGACTCGTAGTTCTTGAACCAGCGGTTGCCGACCTGGAAGCCCGACGAGCAGTCCAGCCGGGTGCTCGGGGAGAAGCCGTGGTCGAGCGCGCCGGTGGTCATGATCGGCTTCCACGTCGAGCCGGGGGCGAACTGGCCCTGGGTGGCCCGGAACAGCAGCGGGTTGTCCGCCTTCGCTGAGTACAGCCGCTTGAGCTGCTTCTGGGTGATCCCGCCGACCCACACCTTCGGGTCGTACGTCGGCGCGCCGGCCATCGCGACGACGCGGCCGTTCTTCGCGTCGAGCACCACCACCGCGCCGGAGTCGGCGACGTAGTTCTTGTGCGTGACCTTGTCGTAGTTGTGCCGCGCGGTCCGGATGGTCTGCTCGAGCTGCTGCTCGACGACCGCCTGCACGCGCGCGTCGACGCTGGTGACCAGGGTGTCGCCCTCGCGGCCCTGCACCTCGCCGGAGTCGCCGAGCACCCGACCCATCGAGTCGACGGTGACCCGCTTGTAGCCGGGCCGGCCGCGCAGGTACTTGTCGTACTCCTTCTCCAGCCCGGCCCGGCCGACCACCGAGGCGCCGTGCACGGAGGTGTCGTCCTCGGCCTTCGCCTCGTCGAGCTCCTCCTCGGTGATCGGGCTCAGGTAGCCGAGCAGGTGCGCCGCGTTGATGCCGTACGGCGAGGGGTACGCGCGCACGTCCTGCTGGTCGACGATCACCGCCGGGAAGTCCTCGCCCTGCTCCATGATCGCGACCGCGACGCCCTGCCGGACGTCCTCGGCGATCGGCACCGGCTGGTAGGGCGAACCGTTCCAGCAGGTGCCGGACACCGATCCCGGCTCGCCGCACAGCAGCGTGCGCGCGCGGATCTTGCCGGCCGGCACGTCGACGGCCCGGGACAGCCGGCCGACCAGCACTCGCTGCTCCTGGTCGGACATCTTGTGCAGCATCGTCCGGTCGACGCTGACCACCCACGACGCCCGGTTGGTGACCAGCGGCCGGCCCATGTCGTCGACGATCAGGCCGCGGGCCGGCTGCACGACGAGCTCGCGGACGGACTGCTCGGCCGCCTGCGCCTGGTACTCCTCGCCGCCGAGCACCTGCATGTACCAGAGCCGCGCGAACAGGGTGACGAACAGCGACAGCACCAGCGCCTGCACCACGACCAGGCGCAGCCGTCCGCGCGTCGAGCTGGGGGCACCGCTGCGCCCGCCCACGCGCGCGAGGACGGCCCCGGTCGGGATCGCCATCAGTACGCGACCCGGGGCGGCTCGAGCCGGCGGAACGCCCGCATCAGCAGGGGCAGCACCAGCGGGGTGAGCACCACGTCGTAGACCACCGAGAGCGGCACCACGGTCAGCGCCTCGGACACCGGCACGTCGGGGTCGTGCAGCAGCATGCCGCCGAAGGCGAAGACCGACGTGGCCACGAACGAGCAGGCGGCCACGGTCACCACTGCGGCGACCGGGGACGAGCGGGCGTCTTGTCGGACCCGGCCGGCGAGGTAGCCGACCAGCACCAGCGACAGCGCCCAGCGGCCGGCGACGTGGTCCGCCGGCGGCGCGAGGTCGACCGCGAGGCCGGCCAGGAAGCCGAGCACCGCCGCGAACTCCGGTCCGCGCACGAGCGCGGCGGCGACCACGACGAGCAGCGCGAAGTTGGGCACCACGCCGTCGATCGCCAGCGGCGGGAACACCGCCACCTGCAGCACGACGGCGAGCAGCAGCACCCCGGTGAGGGCCAGCGCGCGGACGGCGGACATCAGCGCACCCCCTCCGCGTCGCCGGCCCGGATCACGCTGCGCTCGCTCTTGGTGCCCGGCTCGACGACGACCCCGACCAGGTCGAGCGCGCTGAAGTCGACGTACGGCGTGATCACGGCCTGCGTCGACTGCTGCCGGGGGCTGGCCGACACGGCGGTGACCCGGCCGACCGGGATGCCCGCGACGTACGGCGCCCCGTGCTTGCTGCCCCAGGTGACCACCGCGTCGTCACGGGTGGCGGTGGCGGACGGGTCGACCAGGTCGAGGTCGAGGCGCGCGGACGAGCCGAGGCCGCCGCGGCCGCGCAGGGTGCCGATCTCCATGTTCGAGCCGAGCCGGCCGCCGACCACCGACTCGCGGTCGACGACCAGCAGCACGGTCGCGGTGCTTCGGTCGGCGCGCACCACGCGGCCGACCAGGCCGTCGTTGTTGAGCACGGTCAGGTCGGGGCGGATGCCGTCGCGCCGGCCGGCGTCGATGGTCACCGTGCGCGAGAAGCTCTGCGCGGGCCCCATCGCCACCACCCGGGCCGGCACCAACGCGTAGCCGGTGCGCTTCGAGGTGGCCAGCAGCCCGTCGAGCTCGGCGGCGCGCTGCCGGTCGACCGACCCGCTGGCCAGCTCGCTGCGCAGCCTGGAGTTCTCCGCCTCGAGCCGGGCCACGTCGTGCCGCAGCCCGCCGTTCGTCCGGAACACCTCGGGCACGGCGCGGAACGGCCGCACCGCCGCGGTCGTGACGGACTCGGCGGGCCCCACGACGGCGCCGACCGCGGAGCGGAGCGGGTCGAGCGGGGAGCTGTCGCCTCCGCGGACGTCGAGCGTGATCACGGTGAACGACGCCAGCAGCAGCAGCGCCAGCACGGCACGGGACGGACGGCGGCGCGAGGAGCCGGGGGAAGTCGGCTGCGGCATCGGTCAGACCGTCCTCGGGTCGGCCGTCATCGTCGGGGCTCCGAGACCAGGACCGCCTGCAGCGCCTCGAACTCCTCCACGCACTTGCCGGCCCCCATCGCCACCGAGTGCAGCGGCTCCTCGGCGACGTGCACCGGCATCCCGGTCTCGTGCCGCAGCCGCTCGTCGAGGCCGCGCAGCAGCGCCCCTCCCCCGGTCAGCACCAGGCCGCGGTCCATGATGTCACCGGCGAGCTCGGGCGGGGTCTGGTCGAGGGTGCTGCGGACCGCGTCGACGATCGCGTGCAGCGGCTCCTCGAGCGCCATCCGGACCTCGGCCGAGGACACCACGACGGTCTTGGGCAGCCCGGAGACCATGTCGCGGCCGCGGATCTCCGCCTCCGGCTCCTGGGTCAGCGGGAAGGCCGAGCCGAGGGTCATCTTGATCTCCTCGGCGGTGCGCTCCCCGAGCATCAGGGAGTACTCCTTCTTCATCCACGCGATGATCGCCTGATCCAGGTCGTCGCCCGCCGTACGGATGGACAGGCTGGTGACGATGCCGCCGAGCGAGATCACGGCGACCTCGGTGGTGCCGCCGCCGACGTCCACGACCATGTTCCCGGTGGCCTCGTGCACGGGCAGCCCGGCGCCGATCGCCGCGGCCATCGGCTCCTCGACGATGTACACGCGGCGGGCGCCGGCCTGGTAGCCGGCCTCTTTGACCGCGCGCTGCTCGACGGCGGTGATCCCGCTGGGCACGCAGATCACCAGGCGAGGCTTCGCGAAGTACCGGCGGCGGTGCACCTGCTGGATGAAGTACCGCAGCATCTGCTCGGTCGACTCGAAGTCGGCGATGACGCCGTCCTTGAGCGGGCGGATCGCGGTGATGTTGTCGGGGGTGCGGCCGATCATCCGCTTCGCCTCGTGCCCGACGGCGAGGATCTCGCCGCTCGACGAGTTCAGCGCGACGACCGACGGCTCGTCGAGGAGGATGCCTTTCCTCCGCACGTACACCAGTGTGTTGGCGGTGCCGAGATCGACCGCCATGTCGCGGCCGATGATGCTGTTCGCCATGCGCGTCGTACCTCGTGTGCTCCGGAGGGGAAGGCCCGGAGGTCGCCACGTCCCTCCCGCGTCGACCCTGTATCAGAGGGTAAGAGCGCCAACCCCTCCAGCCCCGCACGACACGCGCGTCACAGTGTTCACATGGACTCGGCTCCGCCTCGCTTGTCCATCGCTGGTCGAGGTGCGAGCCCGCTAGGGCGAGCCTCGAAACCAGGACCGGACGCCGGGGAAGAGACCCAGTCCGAGCGTCCGCCGCCGATCCTGTCTGGACTGAGGAGCAGGGCGCCCCGGGGGAGCGAGGCGGAGGAGGGGTGCCCTGCGACGAGGGAAGACAGGATCGTCGAGGCGGCGGACACGCGCGAGCGGAGCGAGCGCAGACAACTACCGGAGGCCGTCGGCGCGCCGCCGCACGTGCTCGGGTACGTCGACGGCGTCGACGTCGGGGCCGGTGACCGGGTCGGCGCCGACCAGGCGGACCGGGATCACGCCCGCCCACACCCCGCCGGCCTCGATGTCGACGTCCTCGTCGGACGGGCCCCCGGTGCGCGACTTCACCGACGCCTCGTGGAGCGGCAGCGCCAGCACCGTGGTCGCGGCGAGCTCCTTGCGGGTCGGCCGGCGCAGCTCGGCGGCGCGGCCCGGGGCGGCGTGGTCGACGAGCAGGTCGAGGGCGTGCGCCCGCTCGTCGGGGTGCTCGACCCGCCGGGGGCGCCCGATCACCACCGCGGAGCGGTAGTTCATGGAGTGGTTGAAGCCGGACCGGGCCAGCACCAGCCCGTCGAGCACGGTGAACGTCACGCTCAGGTCCTGGCCCGGCCCCTGCACCAGGCTGCGCGAGGCGACCGAGCCGTGCACGTACAGGGTGCCGTCGAGGTCCGGCCCGTCACGGTCGTAGGCGAACACCGTGGGCAGCGCGAGCGGCACCCCGTCGACGACCACGCCGAGGTGGCAGACCAGGCAGGCGTCGAGGACATCGTACAGCGCGGCGCGCTCGGAGGCGGCCCGCTCCTTCTCCCGGCGGGGACGGCTGCGCTCCGTCGGCGAGAGCGGGGTGCTCATCGCAGCCGACGGCCCTCGCGGACCCAGGTCAGCTGGTTGCCGATGAGCAGCGTGTCGCCGTCGATCTCGACCGGGCGGCCGGCGTACGTGAGCGCCTCCTGGTTGCTGGCGCCGAGCACGTCGACGACCAGGTTGCCGCGCACCACGCCCGCCTCGCGGACCCCCTCGTGCAGGGTCGCGGTACCGAAGTACCCGACGTACGCCGCGTCGTAGAGGTCCAGGGGCCCGGCGTAGACCTGCACGGTCCACAGCCCCGTGCGGTGGTAGGTCACCACGCCCCGCATGTCCCCGCGGAACGCGGGCTGCCACTCCTCGGTCTCGCGCTCCCGGTCGTCGTAGCGGACGATCTCCCAGGTGCCGACCAGCTCGGGCGGGATCTCGCCGTCGCCCTCGGGCCGGACCTCGTTCACAGGTCCGGGAACCAGATCTTGATCTCGCGCTCGGCGGACTCGACGGAGTCGGACCCGTGCACGAGGTTCTCGCGGTTGGACAGGGACAGGTCGCCGCGGATGGTGCCCGGCGCCGCCTTCCGGCCGTCGGTGGCGCCGTTGAGCGCGCGCACCACCTCGACGGCCTCGTCGCCCTCGAGCACCGCAGCGATCATCGGCCCGGAGGTCACGAACTCGCGCAGCGGCGGGTAGAAGTCCCGCTGGACGTGCTCGGCGTAGTGCTCGTCGGCGAGCGCCGCGTCGATGCGGCGCAGGTCCATGGCCACGATGGACAGGCCCTTGGCCTCGAACCGGGACAGGACGTTGCCGACCAGGCCGCGGCGGACCGTGTCGGGCTTCAGCAGGACGAGCGTGCGCTGGGACATGCGCGTCAGCCTAGTGGCTCACTCTTGACCAACGGATCCGGGCGAAACCGGTGACCTTCGCGTTCCGGGCGGCTAAGGTCCCGACGACTGCCACACCGCAGAGTTCAGGGGGAACCGACGGTGCCTGCACCAGGAGTATTCGGCGTGCCAGCCTTCCGCTGGTACTTCGGCGCGATGGCTGTGAGCGCCCTCGGCGGCTCGATGGCGACGCTCGCGGTCACCTTCGCGGTCCTGGGGCTCGGCGGCTCCCCCGGCGAGCTCGGCCTGGTGCTCGCGGGAGGCACGGTGCCGGCGGTGCTCCTGGTGCTCATCGGCGGCGTGGCCGGCGACCGCTGGGACCGGCGGCGGATCATGGTCGGCGCGGACGTCGTGGACTGCGTGACGATGGCGGTGCTGGCCACCCTGCTGCTCACCGGGCACGCGCAGATCTGGCACCTGCTGGTCGGGCAGGTGATCGGCGGCGTGTGCCTGGCGTTCGTCGGCCCCACGGCCGTCGGGCTGATGCCGACCCTGGTCGACGAGGACCACCTCCAGTCCGCCAACTCGGTGCGGATGACCACGTGGAACGTCGCCTCCATCGTCGGCCCGCCGCTGGCCGCGTTGCTGATCGCCGCCGGGTCCCCCGGGTGGGCGCTGGCCGCGAACTCCGTCAGCTTCGGGGTGAGCGCGCTGTGCATGCTCCGGCTGCCGCGCTCGCGCGGCTCCGCCGAGCCCGGCGCGACGCCCTGGCAGGACCTGCGGGAGGGCTGGCAGGCGTTCGTGTCGCGCCGCTGGGTGGTGCTGATGGTGGCCGGCTTCGCGACGTACCAGGCCACCGTGCTGCCGGCGATCTTCGTGCTCGGGCCGGTGCTGGCCGAGCGGCACTTCGCCGGCGCCTCCACCTGGGCGGTGGTGCTCTCGGCCCGGGCGGTCGGCGCCCTCGCCTCCGGGGTGCTGCTGATGCATTGGAAGCCGCGCCGGCCGCTGGTCGCCGCGTCCGCGATGGTGCTGCTCGACGTGCCGTTCCTGCTCGCGCTCGCCTACGGGCTGTCGGTGCCGGTGATCGCGCTCACCGCGATGCTGTCGTCGGCCGGGGTGCTCGGCAGCGACACCGTGTGGGAGTCGACGCTGCAGACCAACGTGCCCGCCGACGTGCTCTCCCGGGTGAGCTCCTACGACTGGTTCGGCTCGATGCTGATCAACCCGATCGGGTTCGCGCTGATCGGGGTGGTCTCGCAGGCCGCCGGCGCCACGGAGGTGATCGTGGCCGCGGCGGTGCTGCTGGTGCTGATCCGCGGCGCGCTGTTGCTGGCGCCGCCGATCCGGGCGGTCCGGGCGAAGGAGAAGGTGCCGGCCGCCACGGCCTAGCCGTGCTCGGCCCGCCACTGCTCCTCGAGCACCTCGCGCTCGGCGCGCTCGCGGTCCACCTTCGCCCCGAGGAAGTACGCCGCTGCCCACAGCGCCGCGAACAGCGCGCCGAGGAAGAACATCGCGGTGACCACGAACCCGAGCACCACCGACACCACCTGCACCGCCCAGCCGAGGGCGTAGCCGCCCGGCCGGCCGAGCAGCCCGGCGGCGAGGACGCACAGCACGGTCAGCCCCAGGCCGAGCCCGAGCGCCGCGCCGGCGCCCAGGTCGGTGGTGCCGATCGACACCACCCCGGTGAGGAACAGCACGACCGCCTGCAGGGACAGCATCGCCGCGCACATCGAGCGGCGGGCGCTGCGGGCCGGGGCGCTCACGCGTCCTCCCGGCGCGGCCGCAGCATCCGCCGGGCCTCGCCGACGGTGACCACCGAGCCGGTCACGAGCACGCCGCCGGAGCCGATCGCCTCACCGAGGACGCCACCCTCCTCGGCGAGCGTCGCCGCCCGGTCGATGGCGTCGTCGAGCCGCGGCTCGACGTACACCCGGTCGACGCCGAAGATGCCACGCGCCACCTCGGCGAGCTCGGCCGCGGGCATCGCCCGCTGCGTGGAGTTCTCGGTGACCACGACCGCCGCCATCACCGGCTCGAAGGCGGCCAGCACGCCTTCGTAGTCCTTGTCGGCCATCACCCCGACGACGCCGATCAGCGGGCTGAACACGAACGAGTCCTGCAGCGCCTCGGCGGTCGCCTCGGCGCCGTGCGGGTTGTGGGCGGAGTCGAGCACGATCGTCGGGCTGCGCCGGACCACCTCGAGCCGTCCAGGCGAGGTGACCTGCTCGAAGCCCTCGCCGACGACCTCGCCGTCGAGCGGGTCGTCATGGCCGACGAACGCCTCCACGGCAGCCAGCGCCATCACGGCGTTCTGCGCCTGGTGCGCGCCGTACAAAGGCAGGAAGACCTCGTCGTACTCCCCGCGCAGGCCGCGCAGCCGCAGCATCTGCCCACCCACGGCGGGCACCCGGTGCTCGACGCCGAAGTCGCGGCCCTCCCACAGCACCGTGGCGCCGACCTCCTGGGCGCGCTCGAGGATCACCTCCGCGACCTCGGGGGTCTGCGCCGCCGAGACCACCGTCGAGCCGGGCTTGATGATCCCGGCCTTCTCGCGGGCGATGTCGACGGGGCGGGCGCCCAGGTACGAGCTGTGGTCGACGGCGATCGGCAGGATCACCGCGACCCGCGCGTCGGCGACGTTGGTGGCGTCCCACGAGCCGCCCATCCCCACCTCGACGACCGCGACGTCGACCGGCGCGTCGGAGAACGCCGCGAACGCCATGCCGACGACCATCTCGAAGAACGACAGCGGGTGCGGTCCGTCCTCGTCGACGAGCGCGGCCAGCGGCACCACCTCGTCGTACGTCGCGACGAACTGCTCCTCGCTCAACGGCTCGCCGTCGACGCAGATCCGCTCGGTCATCGACTCGACGTGCGGGCTGGTGAAGCGGCCGGTGCGCAGCCCCAGCGAGCGGACCAGCGTGTCGATCATCCGCGACGTGCTGGTCTTGCCGTTGGTGCCGGTCAGGTGCACCACGGGGTAGGCGGTCTGCGGCTCGCCGAGCAGCTCGGTGAACGCACGGATCCGGTCGAGGGAGGGCTCGAGCCGGGTCTCGGGCCAGCGGGCCAGGAGCGCGGACTCGGCCTCCGCGTAGGTCGCGACGGGGTGCGACAGGGAGGTCTCGGACATGGCGTTCAGAGTCTACGGTCCGGCCTTCCGCGGTCCGAGGCGCGCCGGTGAGCCCGAACGCAGTCGCAGCGAGTCACGCCCGGAACGTAGGATTTCGGGCTATGACGAACGAGCCGTTCACCGCCGACCTGTCCGACGCGACGCCGCCCAACGGCCGCGCCGTCGTCGTACCGGACAAGCCGGCCCTCGAGGGGCTCGAGTCGACGTGGGCGCAGCGCTGGAAGGACGACGGCACCTACGCCTTCGACCGCAGCAAGACCCGCGACGAGATCTACTCGATCGACACGCCGCCGCCGACGGTCTCCGGGTCGCTGCACGTCGGGCACGTCTTCTCCTACACGCACACCGACCTGATCGCGCGGTTCCAGCGGATGCGGGGCAAGGAGGTCTTCTACCCGATGGGGTGGGACGACAACGGCCTGCCCACCGAGCGCCGGGTGCAGAACTACTACGGTGTGCGCTGCGACCCGTCGCTGCCCTACGACCCCGAGTTCACGCCGCCGGAGAAGCCGGACCCGAAGCGGCAGGTGCCGGTCAGCCGCCCGAACTTCGTCGAGCTCTGCGAGCGGCTCGTCGAGCAGGACGAGCAGCTCTTCGAGTCGCTGTGGCGCACCCTCGGCCTGTCGGTCGACTGGAAGCAGACCTACACGACCGTCGGCCCGAAGTCGCAGGCCGTGTCGCAGAAGGCGTTCCTGCGCAACCTCGCCCGTGGCGAGGCGTACCTCCAGGACTCCCCCACGCTCTGGGACGTCACCTTCCAGACCGCCGTGGCCCAGGCCGAGCTCGAGGCCCGCGAGTACCCGGGCCACTACCACCGCGTCGCCTTCCACCGCCCCGACGGTGCGGGCCCCGTGCACATCGAGACCACCCGGCCCGAGCTGATCCCGGCGGTCGTCGCGCTGGTCGCGCACCCTGACGACGAGCGCTACCAGCCGCTGTTCGGGACCACCGTGACCTCCCCGGTGTTCGGCGTCGAGATCCCGGTGGTCGCGCACCAGGCGGCCGAGCCCGACAAGGGGGCCGGCATCGCGATGTGCTGCACCTTCGGCGACCTCACCGACGTGATGTGGTGGCGCGAGCTGCAGCTCCCGGTCCGCACCGTGATCGGCCGCGACGGCCGGCTGCTGCGCGAGACGCCGGAGTGGCTGTCCGCGGAGCCCGCCGCCACGGCGTACGCCGACCTGGCCGGCAAGACCACGTTCAGCGCCCGCGAGGCCATCGTCGCCAAGCTTCGCGAGGGCGGCGACCTCGACGGCGAGCCGACGCCGACCCAGCGGATGACGAACTTCTACGAGAAGGGCGACAAGCCCCTCGAGATCGTGTCCACCCGGCAGTGGTACATCAGGAACGGCGGCCGCGACGCCGAGCTGCGCCGCGACCTGGTCGACCGGGGCTCCGAGATCGACTGGATCCCGGCGCACATGCGGCACCGCTACGAGAACTGGGTCGGCGGCCTCAACGGCGACTGGCTGATCTCCCGTCAGCGGTTCTTCGGCATCCCGTTCCCGGTCTGGTACCCCCTCGACGCGGAGTCCGAGCCCGACTACGACCACCCGCTCCTCCCGCGCGAGGACGAGCTGCCGGTCGACCCGTCCACCGACGTGCCGAACGGCTACTCCGAGGACCAGCGCGGCAAGCCCGGCGGCTTCATCGGCGACCCCGACATCATGGACACCTGGGCGACCTCCTCGCTGACCCCGCACATCGCGGGCGGCTGGGAGACCGACGACGACCTGTGGCAGCGGGTCTTCCCGATGGACCTCTGCACGCACGCGCACGACATCATCCGCACCTGGCTGTTCTCCCGCGTGGTCCGGTCGCACTTCGAGAACCACGTCGTGCCGTGGTCGCACGCGCTCATCTCCGGCTTCATCGTGGATCCGGACCGCAAGAAGATGAGCAAGTCGAAGGGCAACGCGATCGTGCCCTCCGACATCCTGGAGCGGTTCGGCGCCGACGCGGTGCGCTGGCGCGCCGCCGTGGCTCGCCCCGGCCTGGACTCGCCCTTCGACGAGACCCAGATGAAGGTCGGCCGGCGGCTGGCCATGAAGGTGCTCAACGCCTCCAAGTTCGCACTCGGCAGCGTCGGGGCGCACCAGCTCAAGCCTTCGTCGGTCAGCGAGCCGGTCGACTGCGCGATGCTCGCGCGGCTGTCGGTGGTGATGGAGCGGGCCACCGAGGCGCTCGAGGCCTACGACTACACGACCGCCCTCGAGGTCACCGAGAAGTTCTTCTGGGAGTTCTGCGACGACTACCTCGAGCTGGTGAAGGAGCGCGCCTACGGCTCCCGGGGCGACGACGCGGCCTCCTCCGCGAAGGCGGCGCTGGCGATCGCGCTGCACGTGCAGCTGCGGCTGCTCGCGCCGTACCTCCCCTACGTGACCGAGGAGGTCTGGTCGTGGTGGCAGGAGGGGTCGGTCCACCGGCAGCCCTGGCCGACCGCCGCCGACCTGGGCTCGGCCGCCTCGTCCGACCCGTCGATGCTCGACGCGGTCGCGGCGGCGCTGGCCGGGATCCGCGGCGCGAAGTCCACGGCGAAGGTGTCGATGCGCACCGAGCTGGCGCACGCCGAGGTGGCCGGCCCGGCCGACCTGCTCGCGCTCGCCGAGCGCGCTGCGGAGGACCTCAAGGCGGCGGGCCGGATCACCGGCGAGCTCACCTTCACCCCGACCGACGCCGACGCGCTCAGTGTCGACGCGGAGGTGGCCACGCCCGCCTGACCGACCCGATCGACGGGTCGGCTGGGCGGCTCCCGGTCACATCGACGGGTCCATCACGGTGTGGCAGCGCATCTCGGTGTGCACCACCCGCACCGGGTGGTGGCTCGATCCCGCCTGGGCCGGCAGGGCCGAACCGGTGGTCAGCGCCAGCACGCCCACGACCAGGACCGCCGCTGCGGCAAGCCGTCGTCGCACAGGTCCAGGGTGCGCCCGCGGCCCGCCCGAGCGCAATCCCTCAGGAGGCGCCGGGCGCGGAGTTCAGCCAGTCCTCGAACGCGTCGAAGTTGTACGGACGGCCCAGGAAGTCCTCCACCAGGTCGGCTGCGTCCTTGCTGCCACCCGGCGCCAGCACCCGGTCGCGGTACCGATGCGCCACGGCGGTGTCGAACATGTGGTCGCGGTCGAACGCCGAGAACAGGTCCTTGGCGATGACCAGGCTCCACATGTACGTGTAGTAGCCGGAGCCGTAGCCCTCCAGGTGCCCGAACGACGCGAAGAAGTGCGTGTCGGGCACGTAGCTGAACACGTCGTAGCGCTCCTGCAGCTCGCGCTGCGTCGCGGTGATGTCGTCGGGGACGTCCTGGTGCAGCCGGTAGGACAGCGCGGCGTAGAACATCTGCGTCGCGGCGTACAGGCCCTTGCCGAAGTCCTTCGCGGCCCGCATCTTGTCGACCAGCTCGCGCGGGATCGGCTCGCCGTCGGCGTTGGTGCCGAACGACTGCAGGATGTCGGCGTCCCAGGCCCACTCCTCGAGCATCTGCGACGGCGCCTCGACGAAGTCCCACTCGGTGGCCACGCCGGAGAACCGGGCCCACTCGTGGTCGCCGGCGAGCACGTGGTGTACCAGGTGCCCGAACTCGTGGAACAGCGTGACCACGTGGTCGTGCTCCATCAGGTTGCGCGAGAAGTTGCACACCAGCACGCCCTCGGCCAGCTGCCGGTCCTTGATCCCGGAGGTGAGCGTGAACTGCGCCGCGTGGTTGTACTTGCCCGCCCGCGGGTGCAGGTCGAGGTGGATCCGGCCGATCCGCTCCCCCTGCCGGACCACGTCGTACGTCGTCACGTCGGCGTGCCAGGAGGGGGCGTCGGTGACCTCGACGTACTCCACGTCGAAGAGCCGGCCGGTCACGTCGAGCAGCCCGGCGCGGACCTTCTCGAAGGCGAAGTAGGGGCGGACCTGCTGCGCGTCGACGTCGTAGCGCTCGCGGCGCAGCACCTCCTGGTAGAAGAGCTTGTCGACGTTGTTGACCGACTCGACGTCGGGGTGGTCCTGCTGGAGCCGCGCAAGCAGCACGTCGATGTCGCGGCGGGCCGCGGCGGTGGACACCTCGGAGATCCGGTCGATGAACTCCGGGATCGCCGAGCCCTTGCCGATCATCTTCACCTCGGCGTCGTACGAGGGGTACCCGTCGTAGCCGAGCAGCCTGGCCTGCTCCCGGCGCAGCCCGAGCAGCTCGTGGAGCAGCGCCTCGTTGACCGGCCAGGCGCGGTTCAGGAACTGCTCCATCAGCGCGGCCCGCGACGCGCGGTCGCGGCAGAAGGTGGCGAACGGGAGGTAGTCCGGGTACTCCGTGGTGATCGTGACCAGGCCGTCGTCGCCGGGCTGGTGGCTCTCGACGAAGTCGGCGGGCAGGCCCTCGAGGACCGCCGGCTCGACCTGGACGCTGCGCTGGTCGTTGCGGATGTTCTTGGCGAACTCCTGCGCGACCGCGGTCTCCCGCTCGGCCAGCTCGCGGATCCGGGCGCGTACGTCGTCGGGCTGGTCGACACCGGCGCGGTGGAAGTCGCGGATCGACAGCGCGTGCACCCGGCGGCCGGCGTCGTCGAGCCGCTCCGGGTCGACGGCCGCGAGGGCGTCGTACAGGTCGCGGTCGAGGCCGATCTCGGTGAGCAGCTTGTGGGCGTCCTGCTCGGCGCGCTCCCCGCGGTCGCGGACCGCCTCTGCGGGGTGCACGTTGGCCATCAGCGACGCCACCGCGAAGGCGTCGTGCAGGGCCAGGTTGAGGTCGTTCCAGATCGCCATCGCCTCGGCCGGCTCGTGCGACCCGTCCTTGAGCCGGTCGACCAGGCCGCGGGCCTGGTCGAGGCAGCCGTCGCACCGGTCGGCGAGCCAGGTCTCCCAGCCGGCCGCGTCGTCGGTGGTGGGCAGGGACAGGGGCGCGGGGGCGTCGGTCACGCGGCGAGCCTAACCAGAGACGCCTGACGCGCGGTATCGGATTCCCACCGGGACCGACGCCGCTGGTCGAGGTGCGAACGACGTGAGCCTCGAGACCACCACACGAGGGACGCGCTGACGTCGGCGCGCACCTCAACCGGCGTGGGAGCAGGTCAGGCGGACTTCTTCTTCTTCTCGGCCTCGCGGGGCACCAGCGTCGGGTTGACGTTGTCGCTGACCACCTCGCCGGTGACGACCACCTTGGCGACGTCCTCGCGGGAGGGCACGTCGTACATGACGTGCAGCAGGACCTCCTCGATGATCGCCCGGAGGCCGCGGGCGCCGGTGCCGCGCACCATGGCCAGGTCGGCGACCGCGTCGACGGCGTCCTGGGTGAACTCCAGCTCCACGCCGTCGAGCTCGAAGAGCTTCTGGTACTGCTTCACCAGCGCGTTGCGGGGCTCGGTGAGGATCTGGACGAGCGCCTCGCGGTTCAGCTTGTCGACGGTGGCGATCACCGGGAGCCGGCCGATGAACTCGGGGATCAGCCCGAACTTCAGCAGGTCCTCGGGCATCACCTCGGAGAAGATCTTCTCCATGTCGCGCTCGGCCTTGGTCGGCAGCGCCGCGCCGAAGCCGAGGGTCTTCTTGCCGATCCGCTGCTCGACGATGTGCTCGAGGCCCGCGAAGGCGCCACCCACGATGAACAGGATGTTCGTCGTGTCGATCTGGATGAACTCCTGGTGCGGGTGCTTGCGACCGCCCTGCGGCGGGACCGAGGCGGTGGTG
>JABFXA010000274.1 GCA_013361955.1 Nocardioidaceae bacterium | reverse complement strand
CCGCGACGGCGTCGACGACCGCGCCGGGGACCCCGCCGTCGTGGAGCGGGAGCGCGCGCAGCTGCAGGTTGGCGCGCGAGGTCAGGTGCAGGTCGCCGTCGCCGTACCGGCGGGCGACGCCGGACATCGCAGCGAGCGCGGCGGTCGGCAGCACGCCCCCGACCAGCCGGACGCGCACCAGCGCGCCGTCCTCCGCCGGCCACGGGCGGGTCAGCCCCGGGCAGCGGTCGGCCCGGTCCCGCACGCCGGTCTCGCTGAGCACCGGCACAGGATGGCACAGCATCCGGGCGCCCTCCGGCGGCGTCTATGCTGACGCCCCACGACGTCGAGTCCGCAGGAACCCGGTGCGAGTCCGGGGCGGTTCCGCCACTGTGACGCGGCCCTGGTGGCCGTCAGCCAGACACTGACCTCGACGTCTCCTTGACCCGCTGGAGCGAGAACTCCACGAAGGAGCGCCGATGCCCCGCATCGCCCTGCTGTCCACCTCCGACACCGACCTGCTCTCGGCCCGGGCGTCCGGTGCCGACTACCTGCTCGCCAACCCCGGCCGGGCCGCCCACGAGGAGCTGGCCGGTCTCGAGGACTGCGACGTCGTCGTGGCCCGGATCCTGGGCCGGCCCGAGGACCTGTGCAGCGGGTTCCAGCGGGTCCGCGACGCCGGCACGCCGGTGGTGGTGGTCGGCGGCGAGCGGTCGCCCAGCGCCGAGCTGATGGAGCAGTCGACGGTTCCGGCCGGCGTCGCCCTGGAGGTGCACGCCTACCTGGCCGAGGGCGGCCCGGACAACCTGCGGCAGCTGCACGCGTTCCTCTCCGACACGCTGCTGCTCACCGGCGACGCCTTCGAGCCGCCGCGCCGGCTGCCCGACTGGGGCGTGCTGCCGCGGCCCGCGCCGGCGGCCACGGACGGCGTGCGCCCGCGGGTCGGGATCCTCTTCTACAAGGCGCACTTCGCGTCCGGGAACGACGCGTTCGCGCACGCGCTCGCCGACGCGGTCGACGACGCCGGCGGGCACGCCGTCCCGGTCTTCTGCTCGTCGCTGCGCGGCGCCCCCGACGACCTGCTCGCCGAGCTCGGCGGCCTCGACGCGCTGGTGGTCACCGTGCTGGCGGCCGGCGGCACCAACCCCGCCGGCGCGAGTGCGGGTGGGGACGACGAGTCGTGGGACGTCGCGGCGCTCGCCGCGCTCGACATCCCTGTCCTGCAAGGGCTCTGCCTGACCTGGGACCGGGCGACCTGGGCGGGGTCCGACGACGGCCTCTCCCCTCTGGACGCCGCCACCCAGGTCGCCGTGCCGGAGGTCGACGGCCGGCTCGTCACCACCGCGTTCTCGTTCAAGGAGACCGACCCCGACGACCCGGCCGGGCTGCCCCGCTACGTCGCCGACCCCGAGCGCTGTCGCCGGGTCGCGGGCATCGCGCTCGCGCACGCGCGGCTGCGGCACACGCCGCCGTCGGAGCGCCGGCTGGCGCTGGTGCTGTCGGCGTACCCGACCAAGCACAGCCGGGTCGGCAACGCGGTCGGCCTGGACACCCCGGCGTCGGCGGTGCGGCTGCTGCGCGCCCTCGAGTCGCGGGGCTACCACCTCGGCGACGGCTTCCCCGGCGTGGCCGACCAGGACGGCGACGCGCTGATCCACGCGCTGATCGACGCCGGCGGCCAGGACCCCGACTGGCTCAGCGCCGCGCAGCTGTCCGGGCAGCCGGTGCGGATCCCGGCGGCGACGTACGCGCGCTGGTTCGAGGCGCTGCCCGCCGACCTGCGCGAGGCGATGGTGGAGCACTGGGGCGAGCCGCCCGGGTCGCTGTACGTCGACGGTGGCGACCTGGTGCTCGCCACCCTGCAGGCCGGCAACGTGGTGCTGATGATCCAGCCGCCGCGCGGCTTCGGCGAGAACCCGGTGGCGATCTACCACGACCCCGACCTGCCTCCGAGCCACCACTACCTCGCGGCGTACCGCTGGCTCGAGGAGGAGTACGGCGCGCACGCGCTGGTGCACCTCGGCAAGCACGGGTCGCTGGAGTGGCTGCCCGGCAAGACCGCCGCGCTGTCCGCCTCCTGCGCCGCCGACGCGGTGCTGGGCGACCTGCCGGTCGTCTACCCGTTCCTGGTCAACGACCCCGGCGAGGGCGCCCAGGCCAAGCGCCGCGCGCACGCCACCATCGTCGACCACCTGGTGCCGCCGATGGCCCGCGCCGAGACGTACGGCGACATCGCCCGCCTCGAGCAGCTGATGGACGAGCACGCGAACATCGCCGCGATGGACCCGGCCAAGCTGCCCGCCGTCCGCGCCCAGATCTGGACGCTGATCCAGGCCGCCCAGCTCGACCACGACCTCGGACTCGACGGGCGGCCGCACGACGCGGAGTTCGACGACTTCCTGCTGCACGTCGACGGCTGGCTCTGCGAGATCAAGGACGCCCAGATCCGCGACGGGCTGCACGTCCTGGGACAGCCGCCGGAGGGCGAGGCCCGGGTCAACCTGGTGCTCGCGGTGCTGCGCGCGAACCAGGTGTGGGGCGGCCGCTCGCACGCCGTGCCCGGCCTGCGCAGCGCGCTCGGGCTGAAGGACGGCAGCACCGACAGCGCGTCCGTGGACGCCGCCGAGCGCACCGCGCGGGCTCTGGTCGAGGCGATGGAGGAGGCCGGCTGGCCGGCCGACGCCGGCGCGCTCACCGAGCGGGTGCTGGGCCATCCCGACGAGGCGGTCGCCGACGTGCTCGGCTTCGCGGCCACCGAGGTGGTGCCACGGCTGGCCCGCACCACCGACGAGCTGGACGCGGTGCTGCACGCGCTCGACGGCGGCTACGTCCCGGCCGGCCCGTCCGGCTCACCGCTGCGCGGGCTGGTCAACGTGCTGCCGACCGGCCGCAACTTCTACACCGTCGACCCCAAGGCGGTGCCGTCCCGGCTGGCCTACGAGACCGGCCTCGCGCTCGCCGAGTCGCTGGTCGAGCGGTACGTCGCGGACACCGGCAGCCACCCGCGCTCGGTCGGCCTGTCCGTGTGGGGCACGTCGGCGATGCGCACGTCCGGGGACGACATCGCCGAGGTGCTCGCGCTCATCGGCGTCCGGCCGGTGTGGCAGGAGCAGTCGCGGCGGGTGTCCGGCCTCGAGGTGGTGCCGCTCGAGGAGCTCGGCCGGCCCCGCATCGACGTGACGGTGCGGATCTCGGGGTTCTTCCGCGACGCGTTCCCGCACGTCGTACGCCTGCTCGACGAGGCGTTCACGACCGTCGCCGACCTCGACGAGCCGCCCGAGCGGAACTACGTGCGCGCGCACGCGCTCGCCGACCGCGACGAGCACGGCGACTGGCGGCGCGCGACGACGCGGATCTTCGGCTCCCAGCCGGGTGCGTACGGCGCCGGCCTGCTCCCGCTCGTCGAGTCGGGGAGCTGGCGCTCCGACGCCGACCTCGCCGAGGTCTACACCGCCTGGGGCGGCTACGCCTATGGGCGCGACCTCGACGGCGCACCCGCCTCCGACGACATGCGCGCCAACTACCGCCGCATCGCGGTCGCCGCCAAGAACTACGACACCCGCGAGCACGACATCGCCGACTCCGACGACTACTTCCAGTTCCACGGCGGCATGGTGGCCACGGTGCGCGCGCTCACCGGCGACGCGCCCGCGGCGTACATCGGCGACTCGACGTCGCCGGACGCGGTCCGCACCCGCACGCTCACCGAGGAGACCGCGCGGGTGTTCCGGGCCCGGGTCGTCAACCCACGCTGGATCGAGGCGATGCGGCGGCACGGCTACAAGGGCGCGTTCGAGATGGCCGCGACCGTCGACTACCTGTTCGGGTACGACGCGACGACCGGCGTCGTACCGGACTGGATGTACGAGTCGCTCGCGCAGACCTACGTCCTCGACGAGACCAACCAGGCCTTCCTGCGCGAGTCGAACCCGTGGGCGCTGCACGGCATGGTCGAGCGGCTCTCCGAGGCGGCCGAGCGCGGGCTGTGGGCCGAGCCCGACCCGGGCACGACGGCCGCTCTGCAGCAGGCGTACCTCGACGTCGAAGGAGACCTCGAGGACCGATGAAGCGGCTGCGGATCGTGGGCA
The DNA here is from genome assembly GCA_013361955.1 of Nocardioidaceae bacterium. Classification (GTDB taxonomy): domain Bacteria; phylum Actinomycetota; class Actinomycetes; order Propionibacteriales; family Nocardioidaceae; genus Nocardioides_B. The sequence continues at coordinate 305 of JABFXA010000274.1, read as the reverse complement.
TCGGGCCCGGCGGCGCCGACCAGGTGACCGTCGAGGCGGTCACCGCCCTGCGCGAGGTGGACGTCTTCCTGGTCCCCGCCAAGCAGCGCGGCGTCGACGACCTGGTCGCGCTCCGCGCCGAGCTGCTGGCCCGGCACACCGACGGCGGCACGCGGCTGGTCGAGGTCGCGGACCCGCCCCGGGACCGCTCCCCCGCCGACTACGGCCGCGCGGTGGCCGACTGGCACGAGGCCCGGGCCGAGGCGTGGGAGGCCGCGCTCGCCGCCGTCGACGAGGAGGTCGCCGGCTTCCTGGTCTGGGGCGAC
>JABFXA010000173.1 GCA_013361955.1 Nocardioidaceae bacterium | reverse complement strand
TCAAGCGGCTTGGCCGCGGCGCGAACCACCGGACGCCCGGGCCGCACCCAACAGACGAACGATACCCGGTGGTTCGCGACGCGCCGCCGCAGCGCCCGGCGTACCCCCGGAGCACCCCCAGCAAGCAACCAAGGTCACCCAAGAGCCCCGGTCACCAACACCACTCCCCAAGAAACAGCCCCCCTGGTAGCGACAGGCTCGCCCCAGCGGGCTCGCACCTCAACCAGCGGCAGGGCCTAGTCCGCCGGCGCGAGATCGAGGCGGGACAGCTGGTCGGGGTCGGCGAGCATCTCGATCTCCGTGATGAGCCCGTCCTCGACGAGGAAGCCGAACACCACCTTGGGCGAGCCGCCGACGGACCAGACGGCGGCGGCGTACCCGTCGAGCAGGCCGGTGCGAGCGGCCCGGGCGCGGCCGGAGAACGTCGCGGCCACCTCGTGCGCCCCCACGACGTCCCCCTGCGCCCCCATCGCCACCGCGGCCGCGTCCGCCCGGAGCGCCACGTCGGGGGCGAGCAGGTCGAGCAGGCCCTGGAAGTCCCCGCCGCGCGAGGCGGCCAGGAAGGCGTCGACGACGGCACGGTGCGCGCTGCGTTCGTCGTCGAGCGAGGTCTGCGGCGACTGGACGCGGCGCCGGCCCCGGCTCGCCAGCTGGCGTACGGCGGCGGGCGAGCGCGCCATGATCGTGCCCACCTCGTCGAACGGCACCGCGAACATGTCGTGCAGCACGAACGCGAGGCGTTCCGCCGGCGACAGCCGCTCCAGCACGACCAGCATCGCCACCCCGACCGAGTCGGCGAGGACGGACTCCTGCTCCGGGCCGGGCACGGCGGCCGGTCCGGCCTGCTCCCACGGGGCCTCACGTCGCGACGTCCGTGAGCGCAGCATGTCCAGGCAGACCCGCGACACCACGGTCGTCAGCCAGCCGGCGAGGTTGTCCAGCGTGCCGGCGTCCGCGCGGCTGAGCCGGATCCAGGCCTCCTGCACGGCGTCGTCGGCCTCGTTCACCGAGCCGAGCATCCGGAGGGCCACGGCGCGCAGGTGCGTGCGGTGCTGCTCGAACTCCCGCGCCAGCAGCTCGTCCGACGACCTCTCGTCCACGTGTCACATCCTCGCGCGTCGATCCGTCGAAGTGGTGACAGTCCCGCACAGAGCAGAGGAGCGAACCGATGAGCACCTTCACCACGACCGGCATGAGGACCGTCATCACCCCCGTCCACGACCTCGCCGCCGCCACCTCCCTGTACGGCGCGCTGCTCGGCGAGCCGGTGATGAACGAGCCGTACTACGTGCAGTTCGTCGGCCCCGACGGGCAGCAGGTCGGCCTCGACCCGAACGGCCACCGGAAGGGGCTGACCGGTCCGGTCGGCTACTGGCACGTGGACGACATGGACGCGGCCGTCAAGGCGCTGGTGGAGGCCGGCGCGAGCGAGAAGGACGCGCCGTCCGACGTCGGCGGCGGCCGGTTGGTGGCTACGCTGACCGACGCCGACGGCAACCCGATCGGCCTGATCCAGGACCCGCAGGGGTGGAGCTGACCGATGACCGAACCCGCCCGCACCCGCGAGCAGCGCCTCGCCGACGCCCGGTACCGGCTCGAGCACGACGTCGACGTCTGGGTGGCCTCGGCCGGCCCCGACGGCGGTGCGCCGTACCTCACCCCGCTGTCGTTCCTCTGGGACGGCGAGGCCGTGCTGCTGTCGACGCCGGCGACGAGCCCGACGGGGCGCAACCTCGCCGCGACCGGCACGGTGCGGCTCGGGTTCGGCCTGACCCGTGACGTCGTCCTCGTCGAGGGCGACGTCACCTGGGTCGAGGCCGAGGACATCGACCCGGCGGTGGGCGACGCGTTCGCCGCGAAGAGCGGCTTCGACCCGCGCGACGACACGGGGTACCGCTACTTCCGGGTCGCCCCGACGCGGGTGACGGCCTGGCGTGAGGTGAACGAGCTGCGCGACCGGGTGCTGATGCGCGACGGTGCCTGGCTGACCTGAGGGTCAGCCGACGGTGACGGTGGCGCCGCCGGTCTCGCCGTCGACGGGTTCACCCATCTCCTCGGCGATCCGCATCGCCTCCTCGATGAGGGTCTCCACGATCTTCGCCTCCGGGACGGTCTTGATGACCTCGCCCTTGACGAAGATCTGGCCCTTGCCGTTGCCGGACGCCACGCCGAGGTCCGCCTCGCGGGCCTCTCCGGGGCCGTTGACGACGCAGCCCATCACCGCGACGCGGAGCGGTACCTCCATGCCCTCGAGCCCGGCGGTGACCTCGTCGGCGAGCTTGTAGACGTCGACCTGGGCGCGGCCGCACGACGGGCAGGACACGATCTCCAGGCGCCGGGGGCGGAGGTTGAGGGACTCGAGGATCTGCAGGCCGACCTTGACCTCCTCGACCGGCGGCGCGGACAGCGAGACCCGGATGGTGTCGCCGATGCCCTTCGAGAGCAGCGCCCCGAAGGCGACGCCGGACTTGATCGTGCCCTGGAACGCCGGGCCCGCCTCGGTGACGCCGAGGTGCAGCGGCCAGTCGCCGCGCTCGGACAGCATCTCGTAGGCGCGCACCATCACGACCGGGTCGTTGTGCTTGACCGAGATCTTGAAGTCGTGGAAGTCGTGCTCCTCGAACAACGACGCCTCCCAGACCGCGGACTCGACGAGCGCTTCCGCGGTGGCCTTGCCGTGCTTCTCCAGCAGCCGCTTGTCGAGCGAGCCGGCGTTGACCCCGATCCGCAGCGACACCCCGGCGTCCTTGGCCGCCTGGGCGATCTCCTTGACCTGGTCGTCGAACTTGCGGATGTTCCCCGGGTTGACGCGTACGGCGGCGCAGCCGGCGTCGATCGCGGCGAAGACGTACTTCGGCTGGAAGTGGATGTCGGCGATCACCGGGATCTGTGACTTCTGCGCGATCGCCGGGAGCGCGTCGGCGTCGTCCTGCGACGGGCAGGCCACCCGCACGATGTCGCAGCCGGAAGCGGTGAGCTCGGCGATCTGCTGCAGCGTGGTGTTCACGTCCGCGGTCAGCGTGGTCGTCATCGACTGCACCGAGATCGGCGCGTCACCGCCGACGAGCACCTTGCCGACCTTGATCTGGCGGGTCGGGCGGCGCGGCGCCAGCACCGGCGGGGGCGCGGCGGGCATCCCGAGGTTCACCGAGGTCATCGAGCTCCTTCTCTCCGGGTCACGTCAGCCCAGGCTGACCGGCGCGACGATGTCGGCGTAGATCAGCACCAGGCTGGCCAGCAGGATGACGGTCGCCATCACGTAGGTCACGGGCAGCAGCTTCGCGCTGTCGACGAAGCCGGGGTCGGGCTTGTGGCGCAGCCGGGCGATGCCGCGCCGGGCGGCCTCGTACAGCGTCGCCGCGATCGGTCCGCCGTCGAGCGGCGGCAGCGGCACCAGGTTGAACATCGCGAGGAACAGGTTCAGCCCGGCGATCAGCAGCAGCACCGAGAAGAACCGCTCGGCGAAGGTGGCCTGGTTCGCCGACGCCAGCTCGCCGGCCACCCGGCCGGCGCCGACGACGCTCATCGGGCCGTTCACGTCGCGCTGCTCGAGGCCGAGCGCGGCGCGGCCGACGTGGTAGAGCTTCACCGGCATCGCGCCGAGCGCCTTGACGGTGTCCCAGGTGCCGGTGGCCATCGTGGTGACGACGTACCCGGGGCCCTGCCGGACGTACTCCTGGTGCGGGTAGACGCCGAGGAAGCCGACCTTGGAGATCCGCTCCGGGTTCGACGGGTCGACCCGGGGCGAGACGGTGGTGTTGGTGTGCAGGGTCAGCTCGCGGCCGGCGCGGTCGACCACGATGGTGGCCTCGCCGTTGGCGTTGCCGCGGATCGCGTCCTCGAGCTGCGACCAGTCCTCGATGCGCCTGCCGTTGAACCCCACGATGGTGTCGCCGGGCTTGATCCCGGCGATCTTCGCGGGGGCCTCCGGGTCGGCGGCCGTGCAGCCGCGCGGGGTGTCCTTGTTCTGCTCGGTCACCGCGACCACGCACTGCGAGACCGCCTCGACCTTCGTGGTCGCCTCGGGCACGCCGTGGCCCATGAACACGATAGCGAACAGCACGAAGGCGAGCACCAGGTTGATGGTGACCCCGGAACCCATGATCACGATCCGCTTGTACCAGGGCAGCTTATAGAACAGCCGGTCCTCGTCGCCCTCCTCGACCAGCTCGTACTCCGCCGACCGGGCGTCGCTCATCAGCTGGGAGAACATGCCGGTGTTCGACGAGCGCACCTTGGCCGGGTCCTGGTTCGGCGCCGGCGGGAGCATCCCGACGAGCTTGACGTAGCCGCCGAGCGGGACCGCCTTCACGCCGTACTCCGTCTCGCCCTTGCGGCGCGACCACAGCGTGCGGCCGAAGCCGACGAAGTACTGGGTGACCTTGACGTCGTACAGCTTGCCGGGCAGCAGGTGGCCGAGCTCGTGGAGGCCGATCGACACGGCCACACCGACCACGAACATCAGCACGCCGAGCGTGTAGGCCAGCACGTCCATGCGGTTCCTTCGGTACGTCGTCAGGGTCGGCGGGCGGCCTGCTCGCGCGCCCATGCGTCGGCGTCGAGGACGTCCTCGACGGTCAGATCCGCCTGCTCCGAGGGTACGTCGTGGGCGGCGAGCACACGCTCGACGGTCGGCACGATGTCCGTGAACCTCATCTCACCGTCGAGGAAGGCCTGCACGCACACCTCGTTGGCCGCGTTGTAGACCGCGGGCGCGGTGCCGCCCCGCGCGCCGGCCTCGCGGGCCAGCCGCACCGCCGGGAAGGCCTCGTCGTCGAGCGGGAGGAACTCCCAGGTCTCCGGGCGGGTCCAGTCCACGGCCGGTGCCGCGTCCGGCACCCGGTCGGGCCAGCCGAGACCCAGCGCGATCGGGATCATCATCGACGGCGGCGACGCCTGCGCGAGCGTGGAGCCGTCGTGGAACTCGACCATCGAGTGCACCACCGAGGTGGGGTGCACGACGACCTCGATCCGGTCGAAGGGGATGTCGAAGAGCAGGTGCGCCTCGATCACCTCGAGGCCCTTGTTGACCAGCGTCGCGGAGTTGATGGTGACGACCGGGCCCATCGACCAGGTCGGGTGCGCGAGGGCCTGCTCAGGGGTGACGTCGTGCAGCTCGTCGCGGGCCCGGCCGCGGAACGGCCCACCGCTCGCGGTCAGCACCAGCCGGCGTACCTCGTCGGCGCGGCCGCCGCGCAGGCACTGGGCGAGGGCGGAGTGCTCGGAGTCGACGGGGACGATCTGGCCGGGCTTCGCGCGGGCGGTGACCACCGGGCCGCCGATGATCAGCGACTCCTTGTTGGCCAGCGCCAGGGTGTTGCCGGCGTCGAGCGCGGCCAGCGTGGGTCGCAGCCCGACCGCGCCGGTGATGCCGTTGAGCACCACGTCGCAGGGCAGGCCGGCGGCGTGCTCGGAGGCGTCCTCCCCGAGGTCGGCGTACTCGGGGGCGAACTCGGCGACCTGGGCGGCGAACAGGTCGCGCTGGGAGCCGCCGGCGGTCAGCGCCCGGACCCGGAACCGGTCCGCGTTGGCGCGCACCACGTCGAGGGCCTGGGTGCCGATCGAGCCGGTCGAGCCGAGGATCACGAGGTCGCGGCGGGAGGTCACGCGCCTATCGTGCCGGACCGTGACGCATCACGACGGATCCGGTCGTTGCGACCACTTCCCACGACGCAATCGGTAGCCGACGCGGCGTACCGCTGGCTATATTGGCGGTCGTGACGGACACCCCAGCCCTCGGCGGACCCGGCCTCCCGCAGCAGCGGCGCCTGGTCACCCCGATCCCCGGTCCCCGCTCCCAGGAGAGTTTCGAGCGTCGTCGGCGCCTGGTCCCGCAGGGGGTCGGCACCACGCTCCCGGTGTTCGTCGAGGCGGCCGGCGGTGGGGTCCTCGTCGACGTCGACGGCAACTCGCTGATCGACCTGGCCTCCGGCATCGCGGTCACCAGCGTCGGCAACTCCGCGCCGGCGGTGGTGGAGCGGGCGGTCGAGCAGACCCGCCGGTTCACGCACACCTGCTTCATGGTCACGCCGTACGACGGCTACGTCGACGTCTGCGAGCAGCTGGCCGACCTGACCCCCGGCGACCACGACAAGAAGACGCTGCTGCTGAACAGCGGCGCCGAGGCGGTCGAGAACGCCGTCAAGATCGCCCGCGCGCACACCGGCCGCACGGCCGTCGCCGTGGTCGACCACGCGTACCACGGCCGCACCAACCTGACGATGGCGATGACCGCGAAGTCGATGCCGTACAAGCACGGCTTCGGCCCGTTCGCCGGGGAGGTGTACCGCGCGCCGATGTCCTACCCGTTCCGGGAGCCGACCGCGATCAGCGGCGAGCAGGCCGCGGAGCGCACCATCGACGTGCTCGAGAAGCAGGTCGGCGCGGCCAGCCTGTCCTGCCTGGTGATCGAGCCGATCCTGGGCGAGGGCGGCTTCGTGGTGCCGGCCGACGGGTACCTGCCGCGGCTGCGCGAGTGGACCGAGAACAGCGGGATCGTGCTCGTCGCCGACGAGATCCAGACCGGCTTCTGTCGCACCGGCGACTGGTTCGCCTGCGACCACGAGGGCGTGGTCCCCGACCTGGTGACCACCGCGAAGGGCATCGCCGGCGGCTTCCCGCTGGCCGCCGTGACCGGCCGCGCCGAGATGATGGACGCGGTGCACGTGGGCGGCCTCGGCGGCACGTACGGCGGCAACCCGGTCGCTTGCGCGGCCGCGCTCGGCGCCATCGAGACGATGCGCGACGAGGACCTGCCGGCCCGCGCCCGCGAGATCGGCGCGCTGGTCGGCGAGCGGCTCGCGGCGATCGCCGACAAGCACCCGGCCGTCGGCGACGTCCGGGGCCGGGGCGCGATGATGGCGATCGAGATCGTCGGCGCCGACGGCCGCACGCCCGACGCGGCCCGGGCCGGTGCGGTGTCCGCGCACTGCCACGAGCAGGGCGTGGTCACCCTCACCTGCGGCACCTACGGCAACGTGCTGCGGTTCCTGCCGCCGCTGGCCACCACCGACGCGCTGCTCACCGAGGGCTTCGACGTGGTGGCGGCCGCCTTCGACGCCACCGCCTGACCGTTCTCTCCAGGTCGCGGCGACTTTACGGGTTTCGCCCCCGTTGCGCCCCGGTTGTCCCTACCCTCGTCTCGAGTGGCCCGTGAAGGGGTCCATGGGTTCAACGGAGCAAGCCGCCATGCCAGTGTCCGTCACCGGGTCGAGCGTCACCTTCCGCTTGGTGCGCCAGCTGTCGATCGTCGTGGTGCTGGTGTTCGCCGTGCTCGCCTACCTGTACGGTCCCGCCGCCTCGCCCGCGATGCGCGACGCAGCGGTCGACCAGTGCAACTCCTACGCCCAGGGCAACTACCGCAGCTTCCGGCTGACCTGGCACGTCGGCGCCCACCCGCACTGGTCGTGCTGGGACGCCAGCCACCCGGAGACCGCCGCGGTCAGCCTGGGCTGGTGGACGAACCCGTTCCGCTGAGCCGCCCCAGCATCGCGTCCACGGTGGCGTGGTCGAGCGGCACGTTGGGGAACCCGGCGAGGCCGCGCAACGGGAAGTTCCCGACCACGTCGACCGCCTGCGGGTCGCCGAGCATCCCCGGCAGCCTCCCGTCGGGGTCCACGCCGAGGGCCTGCCGGAGCATCGCTGCGGCCTCGGGGTCGTCGAGCCACTCCTGCAGCGACGACATCGGTCCGAGCGGCGGTGCGACGCGCGGCGCGTCGACGTACACGGTGCGGCTGAGGCGCAGGTCGCGCGACGACGCCCCGACGGCCACCTCGAACTCGCCGGCCTCGAGCACCCAGCCGTGCACCCGCTCGGACCAGTACGACAGGTCGCGGGCCGACAGCGCGAACGTCGCGGTGCCGCTCTGCCCCGGGCCGAGGTCGAGCTTGGTGAAGCCGCGCAGCTCGCGCGGCGGTCGCGCCACGGTCGCGTCGACGTCCTGCACGTAGAGCTGCACGACCTCCTGGCCGGCCCGCTCGCCGGTGTTGGTCACCCGGCAGGTCGCCGACACGGCGAGGGTGCCGTCGGCGTGGTCGCCCGTCACGTCGACCTCCAGGCCGTGGTACTCGAACGTCGTGTAGGTCAGCCCGTGCCCGAACGGGAACGCCACCGGCTGCCCGAGGGCGTCGTGCCCGCGGTAGCCGACGAAGACGCCCTCGCCGTAGCGGACGTGGCCCTCCTCGCCCGGGAAGTTGAGGTACGACGGGGTGTCCTCCAGCCGCACCGGGATGGTCTCGGCGAGCCGGCCCGACGGGCAGGCGCTGCCTAGCAGCAGGTCGGCCACCGCTCCCCCGGCGGCCTGCCCGGACAGCCAGCACTCGAGGATCGCCGGCACCTGCGGCTGCCACGGGGAGGGGAGCACGGCGGACCCGTTCGCGAGCACCACGGCGACGCGGGGGTTCGCGCGGGCCACCCGGTCGAGCACCTCGACCTGGGCGCTCGGCAGGTGCAGGTGGGTGCGGTCGAAGCCCTCGGACTCGTAGCTGGCGGGCAGCCCGAGGAACACCACCACGACGTCGGCGCGGCGGGCCAGCGCCTCGGCCTCGGCGGCCAGGTCGTCGTCGACCGGACCCTCCGGGTCGAACCCGGGTGCGAACGCCACCTCCACGCCCTCCGGTGCGAGCGCGCCCAGCTCGTCGAGCGGTACGTCGACCCGGGTCGTGGTCACCTGCGAGCTGCCCGCGCCCTGGAACCGCGGCGTGCGGGCCGGCTCCCCGACCACGCCGAGCACCGCGCCGGACGCCAGGTCGAGGGGCAGCAGCCCGCCGTCGTTCTTCAGCAGCACGGCGCAGTCGCGGGCCACCTCGCGGGCCAGCGCGTGGTGCGCGTCGTGGTCGACCGGCGGCCCGTCGTACGGCGCGGGCGAGCGACGTACCAGCTCGAGCATCCGCCGCACGGACCGGTCGAGCACCTTCTCGTCGAGCGTGCCGGCGCGCACCGCGTCGACGACCGCCCGGTCGCTCCAGCCGAGCTGCGGCGGCATCTCCAGGTCGAGCCCGGCCTCGAGCGCGGCCACCCGGTCGTGGACCGCACCCCAGTCGGAGACCACGACGCCCTCGAAGCCCCACTCCCCGCGGAGCACGTCGGTGAGCAGCCCGGGGTGCTGGGAGACGTGCAGGCCGTTGAGCCGGTTGTAGGAGCACATCACCGTCCACGGCGCGGCCTCGGTGACCACCCGCTCGAACGCCGGCAGGTAGATCTCCCGCAGCGTGCGCTCGTCCACGTCGGCGCTGACCCGCACCCGGTCGGTCTCCTGGTTGTTCGCGGCGTAGTGCTTCAGCGAGGTGCCGACGCCCTGGCTCTGCACGCCCTGCACCATCGCGGAGGCGAGCACGCCGGCCAGCAACGGGTCCTCGGAGAAGTACTCGAAGTTGCGCCCGCACAGCGGCGACCGCTTGATGTTCACGCCGGGGCCGAGCAGCACCGCGACGTCCTCGGCCCGGGTCTCCCGGCCCAGCGCCTCCCCCACCCGGCGGGCCAGGTCGGGGTCCCACGACGACGCGAGCGCGGCCGCCGTCGGGAAGCAGGTCGCCGGGACCGCGGCGAAGGCGCCGGTGTGGTCCGGGTCGTCGGGCTGCTTGCGCAGGCCGTGCGGGCCGTCGGCGACCATCACGCGGGGGACGTCGAGCCGCTCGACGGCCGCGGTGTGCCAGAAGTCCGACCCGATCACGAGCGACGCCTTCTCCTCCAGCGTCAGCTCCCGGACGATCCGCTCGACCTCGACATCTCCGACCATCCGCCGACTCTAGGGCCCGGTCCTCCGGCGGTGCTACGACCGACGTACACCTGTCGCCGGAGGACCGGAAAGAGCAGAGTGTCGGACATACGGTGCCCCGGCGACACCGCAGAAGGGGGTGACCAGCCGACGATGGGCCGTCCGAGCAACGTGAGCGACCTGGGACCTCGGCTGCGCGAGATCCTCCACTACTTCTGGCCGTACACCCGCAACCACCGGGCCACGATGGTGGGCGCGCTGCTGGCGATCGTCGCCGAGGTGTTCCTGCGGCTGCTCGAGCCGTGGATGCTCGCGCTGGTCATCGACTACGTGATCGCGCCCCCGAAGGGCGGCCCGAAGCCGCTGCCGGTGATCAGCGACATGAGCCCCGAGCAGATCCTGCTGTTCGCGTCCGTCGGCCTGGTCGCCTCGGTCGGGCTGCGGGCCCTGGCGGTGTACGCGAGCACGGTCGGCTTCGCGGTGGTCGGCAACAAGGTGCTGACCAAGGTGCGCGCGGACCTCTACCAGCACCTGCACAGCCTGTCGCTCTCGTACCACACGCGGGCCCGCAAGGGCGACCTCACGGTCCGGGTGATCGGCGACATCGGGCTGCTCAAGGACGTCGTGGTCACCGCCGTCCTGCCGCTCGTCGGCAACCTGTTCATCCTGATCGGGATGATCAGCGTGCTGTTCTTCCTGAACCTCAAGCTCACGCTGCTCGCGATGGCGACCGTGCCGCTGTTCTGGCTCTCGACCGTCCGGCTCACCAACCGGATCCACCAGGTGTCGCGGGCGCAGCGCCGGCGCGAGGGCTCGATGGCCTCCAGCGCCGCCGAGTCGCTGGGTGCCATCCACGTGGTGCAGGCGCTGTCACTGGAGGGCCAGTTCGCGGAGAGCTTCGCCGGCCAGAACCAGAAGAGCTCCAAGCAGGGCGTCAAGGGCACCCGGCTCGCGGCCCGGCTGGAGCGGTCGGTGGACCTGCTGGTGGCGATCTCGACCGCCGTCGTCATGTACTTCGGCGCCCGGCTGGTGCTCGACAACTCGCTCACCGCCGGCGCGCTGGTGGTGTTCCTGACCTACCTCAAGAACGCCCTCAAGCCGGTGCGGGACTTCGCGAAGTACACCGCCCGGCTGGCCAAGGCCGTGGCCGCGGGCGAGCGGGTCATCGACGTGTTCCAGCAGCAGCCGGACATCCGCGACACCCCCGACGCGGTGCCCGCGCCGCCGCTCGCCGGTCGGGTCCGGCTCGAGGACGTGTCGTTCGAGTACGAACCCGGGCACCCGGTGCTGCGCGGTATCGAGTTCGAGGCCGAGCCGGGCCAGGTCGTCGCCCTGGTCGGCCCGTCCGGCATCGGCAAGTCCACGCTGGTGAACCTGATCCTGCGGCTCTACGACCCCACCTCGGGACGGGTGCTCGTCGACGGACGCGACATCCGCGACTACACGCTGGAGTCGGTGCGCACCCAGATCGGCGTGGTGCTGCAGGACACCCTGCTGTTCGCGGCGTCCGTGCGGGAGAACATCCGCTACGGCCGCCCGGACGCCACCGAGGCCGAGGTGATGGCGGCCGCCGAGCTGGCCAACGCCTCCGAGTTCATCCGCCGGCTCCCGGACGGGTTCGACACCGTGATCGGCGAGCGCGGCGTGACGCTGTCCGGCGGCCAGCGCCAGCGGCTGTCGATCGCCCGCACCGCGATCCGCCGGGCCCCGATCCTGATCCTCGACGAGCCCACCACCGGCATGGACGGCGAGAGCTCCAAGCTGGTCACCGACGCGCTGAACCGGCTGGCCGACGGGCGCACCACGTTCCTGATCACCCACGACCTGCGCCAGGTCGCGCACGCAGACCGGATCCTGTTCATCGAGGGCGGCAACGTGGTCGAGCAGGGCTCGCACGAGGACCTGGTGGCGCGCGGCGGGCGCTACGCGACGCTCTACGCGCTCGGCACCGCGCTGCCCCCGGCCCGCCCCACGACCGAGTTCGTGCCCTAGTCCCGGCCACGAGGAGCACCGCGATGACCAGTCCGAACCCGTACGTCTTCGTCGTCGGCTGTCCCCGCTCCGGCACCACGCTGCTGCAACGGATGCTCGACCACCACCCCGACCTCGCGGTCGCGAACGACTCGCACTTCATCCCCCGGGTCGTCGCCGACCTGGCCGAGGACGACCCGGTGCTCACCCCGGAGCTCGTCGAGCGGGTGCGCGGCTACCGGCGCTTCTACCGGCTCGGGCTCAGCGACGCCGAGGTGGACACCGCGGCGCGCACCGCGTCGACGTACACGGAGCTGGTGGCGGGCCTGTACACGGCGTACGGCGCGCAGCGCGGCAAGTCGCTGGCCGGCGAGAAGACTCCGGACTTCGTGAAGTACCTGCCGCAGCTGCACCGGATGTTCCCGGCCACCCGGTCGGTGCACATCATCCGCGACGGCCGCGACACCGCGCTCTCGGTGCTGGAGTGGGCCCACGACGGCAAGGGACCCAGCAAGCTGGCGATGTGGGACGAGGAGCCGGTCGGCGTCTGCGCGCTGTGGTGGCGGCGGCAGGTGCGCGCCGGCCGGCGCGACGGCGCGGACCTCGGCCGGGACCTGTACCTCGAGGTGCGCTACGAGGACCTGGTCGACGACCCCGAGCAGCACCTGTCGCACATGTGCCGCTTCCTGAACCTGCCCGACGAGGCAGAGCGGATGGCGGCGTTCCACGTCGGGATGAGCCGGCCGAAGCCGGGCCGGTCCGCGAAGAGCGCCTGGCTGCCTGCCACGCCGGGGCTGCGCGACTGGCACGCGATGCCCGAGCGCGACCGGGCGCTATTCGAGACGCTCGCCGGCGACCTGCTCGAGGAGATCGGCTACGAGCGCAGCGTCGACACCGTGCCGGCCGAGGTCGCCGAGGTGGCGGAGCGCTGCTCGCAGTGGTGGGAGACCACCCAGCACCGCCGGCCGCGGGTCGGCAGCCCGGCCTGAGGGTCAGGCCGGCGGGTCGTCCCGCTGCCCCCACGGCGAGCCGTATGCGGTCAGCAGCTCGAGGAACGGCACCGCGTCGAACGCCTCCGGGCCGAGCACGCCCCTGCCGGACCAGGTGCCGGTGGCGAGCAGCTCGAGCGCGACGACGGGGTTGACCGCGGTCTGCCAGACCACGCACTGGTGGCCGTACTCGCGCATCGACCACTCGTTGTCGACCACGTGGTAGAGGTACGTCGACCGGGGTCTGCCGTCCGTGCCGGTGCCGGTGACGTGCAGCCCCGCGCAGGTCTTGCCGCGCATCCGGTCGCCGAGCCCGGCCGGGTCGGGCAGGCAGGCCGCGACCACGTCGCGCGGGGACACCTCGACGCCGGCGACGCGCACCTTGTCGGTGCGGTCGAGGCCGAGCTTGTGCAGGGTCCTGAGGACGTCGATGAACTCCTCGCCGAGGCCGTACTTGAACGTCGCCCGCTTCGCGTCGACCCAGCGTGGCATCAGGAGCACCTCCTCGTGCTCCACGTTGACGCACTCCACCGGGCCGATCCCCTCGGGGAATTCGAACACCTCCGGCTCGCTGAACGGCGCGGTGGTGAACCAGCCACGCTCCTTCTCCCACACCACCGGCGGGTTGAGGCACTCCTCGATCGTCGTCCAGATCGAGAACGACGGCGCGAACTCGTAGCCGTCGACGGTCAGGTTCGCGCCGTCCCGGGTGCCGAGCTCGTCGATCTCGTCGAACAGGTGGTCGGCGGCGTAGCGCGCGAACACGTCGGACAGCCCCGGCTCCACGCCGATGCCGACCAGCGCCAGCCGCCCGGCGTCGCGCCACTGGTCGGCGACCGCGAACTGCTCGTCGCCGAGCTTCACGCCGACCTGCTCGTACGGCGCCTCCGGGTGCGGCTGCGACAGCGACATCGCCATGTCGAGGTAGTCGGCCCCGCCGGCGTACGCACCCTCGAAGATCGGCATCACGAACCGCGGGTCGACGGCGTTCATCACGTGCGTGATCCGGTGCTCGGTGACCAGCGCCTGGACGGAGGCCGCGGACGAGGCGTCGACCTGCGCGGCCGTGAACCGGTCGTCGGACGCCGCCGCCTTCTCGGCCCGGGCGAGGTCGTAGTCCGTGACCACGACCGTCTCGTAGAAGTCGCGCCGCGCGGCGATGGCGCAGAACGCCGCGCCCACACCGCCGGCACCGACCAGCAGGATCCTCACTCGCCGATGTAGGACATCACGTGCTTGATGCGCGTGTAGTCCTCGAGCCCGTACATGGACAGGTCCTTGCCGTAGCCGCTGTGCTTGAAGCCGCCGTGCGGCATCTCCGACACGAACGGGATGTGCGTGTTGATCCAGACGCAGCCGAAGTCGAGCTTGCGGGCCATCCGCATGGCGCGGGCGTGGTCCTTGGTCCAGACGCTGGACGCCAGGCCGTACTGCACGCCGTTCGCCCAGCGCAGCGCCTCGCCCTCGTCGGAGAACTGCTGCACGGTGATCACCGGGCCGAAGATCTCGGTCTGGATCTGCTCGTCGTCCTGCTTCAGGCCGGACAGCACCGTGGGCTCGTAGAAGTAGCCCTTGTCGCCCTGTCGCCGTCCGCCGGTCTCCACGTTCGCGTGGTCGGGCAGCCGGTCGACCATCCCGCTGACCCGGTCGAGCTGGTTGGTGTTGTTGAGCGGGCCGTAGAGGACGTCGTCGTCGTCGGGGAGCCCGGTCTTGGTGTTCTTGGCGGCCTCCGTGAGGGCGGCGACGAAGTCACCGTGCACACGCGGCCCGGCCAGCACCCGGGTCGCCGCGGTGCAGTCCTGGCCGGCGTTGAAGTACCCCGCCTCCGAGATGCCCTGCGCGGCCGCCTCGACGTCGGCGTCGTCGAACACGATCACCGGCGCCTTGCCACCCAGCTCGAGGTGCACCTTCTTCAGGTCGTTCGCCGCGGACCCCGCGACCTCCATGCCCGCGCGGACCGAACCGGTGATCGCCACCATCTGCGGCGTCTTGTGCTCGACCAGTCGGCGGCCGGTGTCGCGGTCCCCGCACACGACGTTGAGCACGCCCGGCGGCAGGAACTCCTGGGCCAGCTCGGCCAGCAGCGTCGACGACGCCGGCGTGGTGTCGGACGGCTTGAGCACCACCGTGTTGCCGGCGGCGAGCGCGGGCGCGATCTTCCAGATCATCATCAGCAGCGGGTAGTTCCACGGCGTCACCTGCCCGACCACGCCGATCGGCTCCCGACGTACGAACGAGGTGTGGTCGGGGAGGTACTCCCCCGCGGACCGGCCCTCGAGCAGCCGCGCGGCACCCGCGAAGAACCGGAAGTGGTCGGAGGCGTACGGCATCTCCTCCGACCTGGTCAGCCCGAGCGGCTTGCCGGTGTCCTTGCACTCGACCCCGTTGATCTCGTCGACCCGCGCGTCGATCGCGTCGGCGAGCTTGAGCAGCGCGTTGGAACGGTCCTGCGGCGTCGCGTAGCCCCACCCCTCGAACGCCGCGTCGGCGGCGGCGTACGCCCGGTCGACGTCCTCGGCCCCCGACATCGGCGCGGTGGCGTAGACCTCGCCCGTCGTCGGGTCGATGACGTCGTACGTCTCGCCCGAGGCGGCATCGACCAGCTCGCCGTTGATCACGTTGCGGAACGCCTTGTCAGCCATCGAGGGGATCACTCCTGCGTCGGTTCCGGTGAGATGCCGCCGAGCCTAGCCGGACCACAACGAAATCGATAGCAGGTCCGGGTGCACAGCGACGAAATCGACCTTCCACGCTTTCCAGGCACCCGATTTCGGCTGTGGGAGCCCTGGTTCAGGCGCGACACCTGACGTCGCGCGGCGAGCCTCGAAACCAACCCGGGTGAGCCGGATTCCGTCCACAGGTCCATGGTGAGTATCCCTTTCCACAGCAGGGGATTCGGCCCAGGAACTGTCGGTGGACACTGCTTGAATGGACTCATGTCCGACACCGCAACCCTCCTCGACCTCGACGCGACGACCGCGCTCGAGTCGGTGGTGCGTGAGCAGCGGGTGGCGGCGCGGGCGGAGGCGAACCGGCTGGCCGCGGTCGTGGCGTTCTGCGACTGCCACCCGGTGGTCGACGTGCATGACGTCGCCGCCGCCTGGCCCGCCGATGCCAGCCTGGACGGCGAGGTGGCCGCTCCTCCGCTGGCCGGAGAGGGGTGCCCGCAGGTCACCGAGGACGCCGTGCACGAGCTGTCCGCGGCCTTGGGCATCAGCCACCACGCCGCGCTGGGTCTGGTCGGGAAGACCCTGGAGCTCCGGTTCCGCCTCCCACGGCTGTGGCGGCTGGTGCAGGACCTCACCTCCCGGCCTGGCAGGCACTGAAGGCCGCCGAGCACACCATCCCGCTGTCACCGGAGGCGGCGGCGTTCGTGGACCGCCACCTCGCCGTCGCCGGCAGACGCGGTCGCCTGACCGGTCAGACCATCACCTCCACCGTCGGCCTGGCCGAGGCACGGTTCGACCCGGAGAGGGCCCGCACCCGGGAAGAGGAGCCGCTGGCGGCGCGCGGGGTGTGGTTCGACATCAGCCCGGACACCCCGGCCACCACCGACGTGTACGCCCGCCTCGACACGTTGGACGCCCAGGCATTGGACGAGACGATCAGCGACCTCGCGACGACACTTGGCCGACTCGGCGACACCAGCCCGCTGGACACCCGGCGCGCGACCGCGCTCGGGATGCTGGCCGACCCCCAGCACGTCCTCGACCTCGACCTCCCGGCCCCGGCCCGACCGCTGAGCACGCCGACCCTGTTCCTGCACGTCGACGCCGACCAGCTCGAGACCGGCAGCGCCGGCAGCATCGAGAAGCTCGGCCCCGCCACCCTCGCCCTGATCGCCGACTGGCTCGAACGCGTCGGGAAGGTCCGCATCCAGCCGGTGCTCGACATGGCCAGCACCGAGGCGGTGGACCGGCACGACCCACCCGAGTGGATGCACACCCTGGTCGTGCTCCGGGACAAGCACTGCGTGTTCCCCGGCTGCCGCACCGACGCCAGGTCCTGCGACCTCGACCACATCGCCCCCTACGACGAGCACGGCCCACCCGGCCAAACCAGCCCAGCGAACCTGGCACCCCTGTGCCGGCG
>JABFXA010000157.1 GCA_013361955.1 Nocardioidaceae bacterium | reverse complement strand
CAGCCGACACAGGTGTCAACCATCAGCCGACACAACGTCAACCATCAGCCGGAGGCGATCTGTCACCCCTCAGCCGAAGTACCACATGTTGCCTGGTAGGGCGGGTGGGGCTCGAACCCACGACCGGAGGATTATGAGTCCTCTGCTCTGACCGACTGAGCTACCGCCCCGGGGCGCGGCACGGACGGGCCGGTGCGCCGGGGCGAGCCTATCGAGTGGGTCAGGCGGCGGTCGGGGGCTCGGGGTCGGTGCAGGCGTCCTGGAAGGCCTGCACCTCGGCGAGGTGCGTGCGGGCGGAGGCGAGGGCGGCGCGGGCGGCGGCCCGGTCGGCCTTGACCTCGCGCAGGACCTCACGCTTGGAGTCCAGCAGGTTGCGCGCGTGCGCGATGTCGCGGTGCTCGTCGCGGATGGCGGCCCGGGCGGCCTTCACCTGCTCCTTGCCGTCGGCGTCCTTCAGCTGCGTGCGGAGCGCCTTCAGCGCGGTGCGGGACTGCTCGATCTCGGTCTTGGCCTCGTGCCGTTTGGCCGAGACGAGGACGCCGAGCGGACGGTGCGCGGCCTTCGCGGAGGTGCGGGCGTCGCTGAAGTCCTGGGTGGCCGCGGCGACGGCGGCGTCGAGGGCGGCCGGGTCGTCACACGAGAGGCCGCTGGTCTCGGCGACGGCGCCGTTGGACTGCGTCGCGGCGCGGTCGAGGTCGGCGCTGGCTGCGGCCAGCCGGAGGTGCGCAGTCATCCATGACTCCCAGCATCGGTTGATGGGCCGGTTCCCTCCGGCCGCACAGAGGATCGGCACCGGGAGCCTCGATCTTGAGTGTGACCGAGGTCCCGGTGCCGAGGTGACGCAGCCGGGTCAGCGACCGGTGCGGAACGTCCAGGCGGACGTCGCGGCCGCGTTGCCCGCCGGATCCACGATGCGCGGGCCGAGGGTCATCCGGTACGTCGTGAGCGCGGCGAGCCGCGTCGCCGACGCGCCGCCCGGGTTCACGGTCAGCTGCCGGGTGGCGGAGTTCCACCCGAGGCTTCGGCCGATCGCGGCACCGCCGGTCGCCTTGCGCAGCACCACCGAGGTGCTGGTGAACGACGACGGGACGACGGGCTCGCTGAACCCGACCACGACGTTCGCACCACGGGCGACCCCCGTGGCGCCCGGCACGGGACGACGCGACGTGATCGTCGGCGCGACGGTGTCCAGCCTGACGCTCAGCGGCAGACCGGCCCGGTGCTCGGGCTGGTGTGCCCCGAACGACTCCGCGGTGATCACGTTCGAGCCCTCCACCAGCGCGACGGGGACGCTCCAGGTCCCGGCGGCGCTGACGACGCCGGTGCCGATCACGCCGGCCGCGCGCATCAGCTGCACGTCGGCGCCCGGGGTGCCGGTGCCGCGGAGGGTGACGTTCTGAGTCCGGGTGACGTTGTCGGTGCTGGAGCGACCGGTGTCCTGGGCTGCAGACAGGTCGGGACGGCTCGGCGCCGTGATGGTGGGCTCGATGAAGTACGGCAGCACCGCCACCGCGCTCCGGTTGCCCGCCACGTCGAACACCGCCGCCCTCAGCGTCTTGCTCGAGCTGATCGAGACCGCCGGAGCCGAGGACGACGTGGACGTCGGGTCGGTGCCGTCGGTCGTCCAGCGCACCACCGACGAGGCGGCCTCACCCTGGGGCAAGGTCAGGTGCACCGTCTGGGGTACGTCGTACTGGCCGGCCGGGGTGTCGCTGACCGGAAGGTCCGGGGCGACGACGTCCTTGCGCACCGTCAGAACAGAGCCCGCGATGTCGCCACCGGCGATCGTGAAGGAGCTCCTCGCCGTCAGCGTGCCGTCCGTCAGCCCGGCCACGGCCGCGCCCGGGAAGGTCATCGACCACGACTGCGCCCCGGTCGCCGGGGTGGGCGTCGCGGTACCGGTCAGCGGTGCCGTGGCCGGATCGCCGTCGTCGAGGTTGACGCTCACCGAGGACGCGTCCTGGGCCGCACCGGTCAGGGTGAGGCCACCGCCGACGTTCGCCGCGTTCACCGACGAGGGCGTCGACGCGGCGACGGAGTAGCTGGCCAGCGCGGGGCACTCCGGCATGCCGGGCCCGCCGGGGACACCGGCCTCGTAGATGGTGATGCCGAGCCGGTCGCCAGCGGCGTTCACCGCCTGCCAGGCCATGCCTCGGGTCTCCGCGGCGTTCGGGTCGACGGCGGCGGCGCGCTGCTCCGCGGTCAGGCCCTCGTACGTCGCGATCCAGCCGCCGGACACCGCGGGGTCGGCCGTGAGCAGGCCCGCGGACCCGCCGTCGGACGTCGCCCGCAGGTCGCGCTTCGGCAGCCCGACCTGGAGGAAGCCCGGGTTGATGATCCGCTGCTCCACCATGGACAGGTCCATCGGCGACCCGTCGGCGTTGCGGGCGGTGCCGTGCACGACCACGTCGGTACCGACCTCCTGCGCGGGCTCGGCGGTGACGTTCAGCGTGGTCGCGGCGACCCCGTTCAGGGTGCCGGACTCGGTCACCTGCAGCCGGTCGCCCGGCATGACGTCCGGCGTCGACCCCGACCAGCACAGACCGCCGGGGTGGTTGACCTCGAGGATGTTCTCCGCGTCGGTGAGCAGAGGCGGCGTGACCTGGTCGCTCTGCGCGTGGCCGATGGCCACCCCACCGCGGGTGAGGTCGAAGGTCAGCGGCTTCTTCGTGTTGTCCCACTCCACCGACACGAAGTCGCGCTGCGGGAAGATCGTCACCACGAAGGGCATCGGCGGCGGTTCGACGACGGCGGCCGAAGCGGGTCCCGTCGGAGCCAGGGCCGGGAGCCCGGCGCTGACCAACGAGAGCAGCGCGAGGCGACGGACGCGGCGGCGGGTCCGGTTCGGGTCTACATGGGGTGGGTCCTGTTCGTGAGCGTGGCTGCGGATCGACATAGTGGGCTCCAAGGTGGCAGTCGGACATGCCCGGTTTAGGGGGACGGCCTTGGACGAACCTTGTACGCACGACGAACGGCGCAGTCCGCGTACGGTGACGACATGCCCGACACTCCCGACTTCGACGGCACGATCGATCGGCTGCGCACGGCTGGCGGGCTGAAGTGGACGCTCCACCCCGCCGCGATCGGCGCGTTCGTCGCCGAGATGGACTTCGGTACGGCGGAGCCGGTCGTCCGCGCACTGCACGAGTCCGTGGAGAGCGGGCTGTTCGGGTACCTGCCGCCGCGCCTGGTCGACGAACTGGCCCGCGCCTGGACCGGGTTCGCACGCGACCGGTACGGCTGGGACGTTCCGCCCGAGCGGGTGCGCCCGCTGGCCGACGTGGTGTCCGGTCTGGTCGTCGCGATCGACCACTTCTCCCGCCCCGGGCGGCCGGTGATCCTGCCGACGCCGGCGTACATGCCGTTCCTGGTCGTGCCGCGCGAGCTGGGTCGCGACATCATCCAGGTGCCGATGGCGCGCGACGGCGACCGCTACGTCTACGACCTCGACGCGCTCGACGCGGCGTACCGCGCGGGCGGCGACCTGCTCGTGCTCTGCAACCCGCACAACCCGATCGGACGGGTGCTCGAGCCCGACGAGATGACCGCGGTCGCGGAGGTCGTCGACCGGCACGGCGGGCGGGTGTTCTCCGACGAGATCCACGCCCCGCTGGTGTACGACGGGCTCCGGCACGTCCCGTACGCGACGCTCTCCGACGTGACCGCCGCGCACACCGTCACCGCGGTGTCCGCGTCGAAGGCGTGGAACCTGCCGGGCCTCAAGTGCGCGCAGCTGGTGCTCTCCAACGACGCCGACGCCGAGCTCTGGGCGCGGGTCGGCACCACCCCCGAGCACGGCGCCTCGAACCCCGGCGTGGTCGCCAACATCGCGGCGTACACGCAGGGCGGGCCGTGGCTCGACGCCGTGCTGGCCCACCTCGACGGCAGCAGGAGGCTCCTCGGCGACCTGCTCGCCGCGCACCTGCCGGAGGTCCGCTACCGGGCGCCCGAGGGCACCTACCTGGCCTGGCTCGACTGCCGCGACCTCGGCCTCGGCGACCACCCCGGCGAGTTCTTCCTCGAGCACGCCGGGGTCGCGCTGACCGACGGGCCGGCCTGCGGGGA
This sequence comes from Nocardioidaceae bacterium, assembly GCA_013361955.1. Classification (GTDB taxonomy): domain Bacteria; phylum Actinomycetota; class Actinomycetes; order Propionibacteriales; family Nocardioidaceae; genus Nocardioides_B. Next base: position 318 of record JABFXA010000157.1, on the reverse strand, counting down.
CGCGGGCGCCGGGTTCGCGCGGTACAACTTCGCCACGCCGCGCGCGGTGATGGAGCAGACGGTCGCCCGGATGGGCGAGGCGGTTCACCGCCATCGCGGCTGAGCCCCTCGCACCGAGACCAGCAAGTCCTTTACCCTGTGCCGGTGACTCGGGCCTGGGGACACCGCGCCGCGGTGCTGACCGCGACGCTGCCCGGACTCCTCGCCACCGCCGCGTGCAACGGTTCGCCGGCCGCCGAGCCGACTGCCGCCCGGCCCACCTCGACCCGTCCCGCCGTGCCCGCGACCGTGCACGCCTCCGCCTCGGCGGGCGTGCCC
>JABFXA010000372.1 GCA_013361955.1 Nocardioidaceae bacterium | reverse complement strand
TGGTGCGCCCCGTGCACCGGCTGGCCCGCGGCGCCACGCTGGGCGACCGCGACGTGATCGAGACGTACGTCGCGGGCGCGGCCGGCTCCGCGCTCGGCCTCGGCTGGCTGCTGCGCAAGGCGCAGACCGGCGGCGTCCAGCTCTACGTCATGGTCGTGGTCGTCGGCGCGGCCGCCGTCGCCCTGGCGGCAGGGCTGGCGACATGACCGACGTGCTGCTCGACGGGCTGGTCGCGATCCCGTTCGCGTTCGCGGTGCTCACCCGGCTCCTCGCCCCGCGGGAGCGCACCGCCGTCGCCGTCGCGGTCGCGGGCGGCCTGCTCACGCTGGCCTGGTCGGTGTGGGCGTACGCCGACTCCGGCAGCTCGCTCGCCGGCTCGCAGGTCGACCACCCCTGGATCGCCGAGCTCGGCGTCGACTGGCACCTCGGCCTCGACGGCATCAGTGGCCCGCTGGTCGTGATGACCACGCTGGTGCTGGCGCTCTCCCTGCTGTCCCTGGTCCGGCACGACCCCGGCTGCGGCGCGGTCGCCGACCTCGCGGCGCTGCTGCTGCTCATCGAGGCCGGGGTGCTCGGCGCCTTCCTGGCCCTCGACATGGTGCTGTTCTTCCTGTTCTTCGAGGTCGCGCTCATCCCGATGTGGTTCGTGATCAACGCCTGGGGCGACCCGGAGGACGAGCCGGGCCGGCGGCGCGCGGCGACCAGGTTCCTGGTGTTCACCGTGCTCGGGTCGGCGCTGATGCTGGTCGGCTTCATGCTGGTGCGCGCGCAGGCCGGCACCTTCGACATCGTGGTGATCGCCGAGCGCTACACCCCGCACGGCGCCGCCGGCGTCACCGCGGCGTTCCTGGTGGTGCTCGGCCTCGCGGTCAAGACCCCGGTCTGGCCGCTGCACGTGTGGCTGCCCGACGCGCACGCCAAGGCACCGACCGTCGGGTCGGTGGTGCTGGCCGCGGTGCTGCTCAAGCTCGGCACCTACGGCCTGCTCCGGTTCTGGCTGCCGGTCGTCGACCCGTCCTGGGCGCTGCTGGTCCCGTTCGTTGCGGCGCTCGCCGTCGTCGGCATCGTGTACGCCGCGCTGGCCTGCCTCGCGCAGACCGACCTCAAGCGGCTGATCGCCTACAGCAGCGTCGGCCACATGGGCTTCGTGGTGCTGGCCGTGACGACGTACACCGTCGGCGGTGTGCAGGGCGCGGTGTTCGCCAGCGTCGCGCACGGGCTGATCACCGGCCTGCTGTTCTTCCTGGCCGGTGCGATCAAGGACCGCTACGGCACCGGCGACCTCGGTCGGCTCTCTGCGCTCTACGGCAAGGTGCCGCACCTCGGCGGGCTCTTCGTCTTCGGCGCGATCGCGTCGCTGGGGCTGCCCGGGCTGGCCGGGTTCTGGGGCGAGATGCTGGCGATCCGGTCGGCGCTGTTCCACGACGACGCATTGCCGCAGGCGACGTTCGTGGTGCTGGGCGTGATCGCGGCGTTCGGCGTGATCCTCACCTCGGCGTACTTCCTGGCGCTCGTGCGCGGCCTGCTCCAGGGCGCGCCGCCCGCGGTCCGCCCGGTCAACGAGGACGTGCCGTCGATCGAGCTGGCCACCGCCGAGGTCGAGCCCGGTACGTCGATGGCCGGCGCGGTCCGCACCGACGTGGACGCGATGGAGTGGGCGGCCTGGACGCCGCTGGCGGTGCTCACCGTCGTGCTCGGCGTCGTGCCGGGGCTGCTGCTCACCCCGGTCGGTGAGGCCACCCGTGCGTTCTTCGGGGGGCTCGGATGAAGGTGCAGGCCATCGACTGGGCCCTGGTCGCGGCGCCCACCGTGCTCGCGGTCGGCGCGATCGTGGTGCTGCTGGTCGACGCGTTCACCGGTCCGCCGCGGACCCGCCGGGCCGCGCTGGTGCCGGCCGCGCTCACCGTGACCGCGGTCGTCGTCGCCGCGGTGCCGGCCGCCGCGCTGTGGGGCGAGGTGCGGACCACCTTCTGCCTCGGCCGCTCCGACGCGCTGTGCTCGTTCGGCGTCAACGGGCTGACGCTGACCTTCTGGGGCGTGGTGCTGTTCGGCACCGCGGTCGTCGCGCTGATCGGCACGGTCGAGGTCGCCGACGGCCGCACCCCGCAGGGGGAGTGGTACTTCCTGCTGCTCTGCTCGGCCACCGGCGCGCTCACCATCGCCGCCGCCCGCGACCTGGTCACCCTGGTCGTCGCGCTCGAGGTGGTGTCGCTGCCGGCCTTCGCGATGGCCGGTCTGCGCCGCGGCGACCGGCGGGCCGCCGAGGCGGCGGTGAAGTTCTTCCTGGTGTCCGTGGTCTCCACGGCGGTCACGCTGATGGGCATCTCGCTCGTGTACGGCGCCGTCGGCGACGTGTTCCTGGTGTCGCTCAACGTCGGACCGCTCGACCAGTCGCTCGAGGTGGTGGCCCGGGTCGGGCTGCTGCTCACGGTCGTCGGGCTGGCGTTCAAGGTCGCCGCGGTCCCGTTCCACATGTGGGTGCCCGACACGTACGTCGGTGCGCCGGTCGCGGTCGCGGCGTACCTGTCGGTGGTCTCGAAGTCGGCCGGGTTCGTCGGCCTGCTGCTGGTGCTCCAGGGCGGGCTGCCGTGGCTCGCCGACGTGTGGGCGCCGCTGCTCGGGGTGCTCGCCGCGCTCACCATGACGGTCGGCAACGTGATGGCGCTGCGCCAGGGCCATGCGATCCGGCTGCTGGCCTGGTCGTCGGTCGCGCAGGCGGGCTACATCCTGGTGCCGTTCGCGGCCGGCGCCGACGACCCGGTCCCCTCGGTGACCGCGACCATGGGCTACCTCGCGATCTACGCGTTCGTGAACCTCAGCGCCTTCGCGGTCGCGGCCGTCGTCGGCACCCGCTACCCGGCCCAGCGCCTCGAGGACTACCGCGGGCTGGTGCGCGACGAGCCCGGTGCCGGCTGGCCGCTGGCGTTCGCGCTGCTGGCGCTGGCCGGCCTGCCGCCCGGCGTGGTCGGCCTGGTCGCCAAGGTGCTGGTCTTCGACGCCGCGGCCGGACCGGCCACCTGGCTGGCGGTGGTGATGGCGGTGAACGTCGCGATCGGGCTGGTCTACTACGCGCGCTGGCTGCGCGAGCTGTTCCGGCCCGCGCCCGAGGGGGCGTCGCGCTACGACGTACCCAACGGCGTCGGGGTGGCGATCGGGCTGACCTTCACCGCCGGCCTGGTGTTCTCGGTGCTGCCCGGGCTGCTGCTCGATCCGGTGCTGTCGTCGCTGACGGTTCCCTAGGGCCTCAGCGGTAGTTCGTGAACTGCACGGCGAACTCGTAGTCCTGCTGCTTCACCAGCGCGATCACGGCCTGCAGGTCGTCGCGCTTCTTGCTGCTCACCCGCAGCTCGTCGCCCTGCACCTGCACCTTGACGCCCTTGGGGCCCTCGTCGCGGATCAGCTTGCCGACCTTCTTGGCGTCCTCCTGGGAGATGCCCTCCTTGAGGGTCACCGAGATCTTGGACTCCCGGCCCGAGGCCCGGGGGTCACCGGCGTCGAGGATCTTCAGCGACTGGTTGCGCTTGACCAGCTTGTCCTTGAACACGTCGAGCACCGCGGACGCGCGGTCGTCGGCGTTGGCGGAGATCTCCACGCCGTGCTCGCCGGACCGCTTGATGGTGGCCCCGGTGTTCTTGAAGTCGAACCGCTGGCTGATCTCCCGCTGCGCCTGGTTGATCGCGTTGTCGACCTCCTGCTGGTCGAGCTTGCTGACGATGTCGAACGACGAGTCGGCCATGACGGGGGTGTCCTCCCGGGTGGTGGAGTGCGGTTTCGAGAGCGGTCGAGCGCTGCGCTATTCTTTCGTGTCGCTGCGCCGGAGCCAATCCGCGACAGCATGGCAGGTTGTCCGAGCGGCCAATGGAAGCGGACTGTAAATCCGTCGGCTTATGCCTACGCAGGTTCGAATCCTGCACCTGCCACCCCACGGGAAGGGCCCCTGACCAGCGCGAACGCCGGTCCGGGGCCCTTCGTGCGAGACGGTCAGTGCTGCAGCTGCGGTACCCGCTCCTCGGCCGGGTCGCCGGCCCGAAGCCGCTCGCCCTCGATGTCGACGTTCGGCAGCACCCGGTCGAGCCACCGCGGCAGCCACCAGGCCCTGTCGCCGAGGAAGGACATCACGGCCGGCACCAGGGACAGCCGGACCACGAACGCGTCGACCAGGACGCCGAAGGCGAGCGCGAAGCCCATCGACTTGATGACCGGGTCGTCGACCAGGATGAAGCCGGCGAAGACCGCGATCATGATCAGCGCGGCCGCGACCACGACCCGGGATCCGTGCCCGACGCCGGACACGATCGCGTCGTGCGCGGACCTCCCGTGGGTGAACTCCTCCCGCATCCGGGAGACCAGGAACACCTCGTAGTCCATCGCCAGCCCGAACAGGATCCCGATCAGCAGGACGGGCAGGAACGACAGCACCGGCCCGGGTTGCGCCACGTT
>JABFXA010000340.1 GCA_013361955.1 Nocardioidaceae bacterium | reverse complement strand
CACGCCCCGTGGACTGCCGCGGATTACGACGTGTGGGACCACCTGAACGCGGTCGACGTCGACGAGCAAGCCCTGAAGCGGACCGCGGTGAGCAAGCCCGCGGCCGCCCCTGACACCACGACCGGAGGCAACCGGTGACCGACAACATCCCCGACCCGGCGATCTACCGCGGCGCGGCCGACGTGATCCGGGCCAACGGCTGGCACCAGGGCAGCCTCGCCAACTCGCGTACCAACGGGTTCCGGATCGCAGCGGGTGAGACGGCCCTGTCGGCTGAGCGCCTGCCGGTCTGCCTCATCGGCGCGATCAACGTCCACACGTCGGGCGACCCGTGGGACTCGAACGACAGGGCTTGGGGCGCCTGTGTGTGGATGCGTCGGTTGGTGAACGGCGCCCCGGGTGTGTGGAACGACGAGCCCGAGCGCACGGTCGACGAGGTTCTCGACCTGCTGGAGCGTGCGGCGGTGGCTGCGGAGTCGGCGCGTGCCGAGGCCGCGCAGGACGGCGGTGCGCGATGAGCGACGTCGACGAGCTGATGGCCGTGGTCCTGGTGCGGTCCCGCAAAGGCCGCTGCTGGATCACCCCTTGGGCGGACCGGACGCGGTCGCTGATCGTGCCGAACGCCGACGGCCGACTGGAGTGGCTGTCTGACTACCCGCGCAATGTCATCGACGAGGCGGTCCGGGACGGCCTGCTGGTCCTGGGGCTGATCGCCGAGGTGCCCGAGTACGTGGTGCCCGGCGGCGAGAGTCGGGCGTGGACGCCGGGAATGCAGGGGCAGCCGATTATGCCGGGGGGTGGTCGGGGTGCCTGAGCCGACGACCCGCGACTACGCCGACGAGGCGACCGCATGACCGCCGACATGGCCGCCGCCCCTTCGGGGGTGGCGGCCCCGGCCGGGCTTGTCCGGGTCGAGACGAAGAAGGGGCACTACTACACCCTCGACGGCCGGCGGGTGTCCGGCGTGACCACGCTCATCAACGCGGGCCTGCCCAAGCCGAACCTCCTGAACTGGTACGCGAAGTCCGTCGCCGAGTTCGTGCAGGCGAACCCCGGCCACGTTGACGTCCTCCGCCAGGGCGACCCCGCAGCCATGGTCAAGGAACTCACGGGCGTGCCCACCCGGGTCCGCGACAACGCAGCCACCCGCGGCACCGACGTCCACAAGTACGCGCAGCAGCTCGTGGACGGCGCCGCGGTCGACATGCCGGACGCCATCGCCGGATACGTCGAAGCCTGTGTCGCGTTCCTCGACCGCTGGCAGCTCGCCCCGGTGCTCACCGAGACGACCGTCGCGAGCCGCGAGTGGCAGTACGCCGGCACGTTCGACTGCGTCGGCGACCTGCCCGACGGGCGCCGCGTGATCGTCGACTGGAAGACCGGCCGCTCAGGAATCTGGGGCGAGACCGCCTTGCAGCTCGCCGCCTACGCGAACGCCGAGTTCTACGTCGACACCGACGGCCTCGAGGCGCCGGTGGTCGACCTCGGCATCACCGACGGCATGGCCGTCCACCTGCGTCCGGACGGCTACTCCGTCCACCACATCGAGATCTCCGGCCCGGTGTTCCGGCTGTTCCAACACGTCGCGCATGTCGCACGTGCCGCGAAGTCGCTGCGCGCGGACTACGTGTCCGAGCCACTGCCGCACCCGAACTGGGCTGTTTCGGAGGGAACCTCATGACCGACATTGCCATCCGCGACACCGACACGACCGAGGTTGCTGTCGCCGAGTACACCCCCCAGCCGCGGATCGCCGGCCTGGTCGCGTGGGCGGAGGAAGCGCGGGCCGCGCACAGCATCGCCCAGTCCCTGGCGCGCACATCGTTCGTTCCGGCCGCTTTCAAGGGCAAGCCGGAGGAGATCACCGCAGCAATCCTCACGGGCAACGAGATGGGCCTGTCGCCGATGGCGTCCCTGCGGGCGTTCGACCTGATCCAGGGCACCCCCGCCATGCGGGCGAACGCGATCCGCGGCGTCGTCCTGTCGCGCGGCCACGCCGTGTGGGTGGACGAGGACCCGACGCCGACGCAGGCGGTCGTGTACGGCCGCCGCAAGGACGACGACAAGGTCCAGCGGTCGGTGTGGACGATCGAGCGCGCCCGCGAGATGGGCCTGACCGGCAAGGACAACTGGCGCAAGCAGCCTCAGGCGATGCTGCTGGCCCGCGCCACATCCGAGGTCTGCCGCATGATCGCCTCGGACGTCCTGTACGGGGTCCCGTACTCGGCGGAGGAGTTGGCCGACGAAGCCGAGGCGGCCCCGAAGCGGACGGTGCAGCGGCGCCAGCAGCAGGTGGTTCCGATCCGCGAGCCGGAGATGGACAGGCCGGACCCTGAGCGTGCCGATGTCGGCACCGAGGACATCTCGGACGATGGCGAGAACAACGACGAGCCGGCCGAAGACACGGCATGGCCGACACCCGCGCCGATCCCGGGGGGCGAGTCGTGATCGCCCGTCTGCGGTCCCTGGCCGCCCGCGTGTGGCGCTGGCTCTGCCCGCCGTGCCGGATCGACGCGGCGTTCCTTGAGGCCGTGGCTCTGGCGCACGAGCCGCTGCCGGCCGCCGAGCGGATCGCGTTGATCAAGGGTGCGGCGCCGGGCGAGATCGACGAGGTGTTCGAGCGGCTGATGCTGCGTCTCGGCCCGCCGAGCATGTGGGACGGGGGCGTGTGATGGCGCTGATCGTCAGCCCGGCTGCCCTGGTATCGACGCGGTCGACTCGCGAACTGGCCCCGGTCGTCGACGGGGTCCCGCAGCTCACGACAGTCCCGGAGCGGGTCGCGCGCGAACTCCAGCAGGTCCGCGACGACGACGTGATGGACCGCCTCGTCGCCGCGGAACTGCCGCGGTGGGGCTGGGTGTACGCGGACCCCGAATGGCGCGAGGGGGTGGCGTCGTGAAGCCGCCCGTGCCGTACTACGGCAGCAAAGCCTCCATCGCGTCGTGGATCGTGTCGCTGCTGCCCGACCACGCCCACTACGTCGAGCCGTTCGCCGGGTCCCTCGCGGTGCTGCTCGCCAAGGCGCCGTCGCCGATGGAGACCGTCAACGACCTCGACGAGCAGCTCGTCACGTTCTGGCGGGTCCTGCGGGACCGGCCGTCGGACCTGGCCCGGGTGTGCGCGTTCACGCCGCATTCCCGCGCGGAGATGACGGCCGCCTACCAGTCGTCGGACGACGACCTCGAGGCCGCCCGCCGCGTGTGGGTGCTCCTCACGCAGGGCCGGGCGTCGAACCTGCGGACCACCGGATGGCGGCACTTCGCCACCACCTCCGGGTCCGCGACCTCCATGCCGGACTACCTCCACGGCTACCGGGCGCGTCTCCTCCCGGTCGCGGAGCGGTTGATGGCGGTGTCGCTGGAGTGCCGCCCCGCCGACGACGTCATCGCCTCCTACGGGCGGCATGAGGACGTGCTGCTGTACGTCGACCCGCCGTACCTGGGCGAGACCCGGTCGTCGGCCGGCTACCGGCACGAGATGCGGTCCGCGACCGAGCACCGGCTGATGGCCGAGCAACTGCTGGAGTGCCGGGCTGCGGTGGTGCTGTCGGGCTACGACTCGCCGCTGTACGACGACCTGTTCGCGGGCTGGTTCCGGCACACGCTGACGACGCAGACGTCGCAGGGCGGCGCCGGGTCGGCGCGGACGGAGGTCGTGTGGTGCAACCGGCCGCCGCGGCAGGCCTCGCTGTTCGACGAGGGGGTGGCGTGATGCTGCGTCTGCTGCTGATCCCCATCGGCTGGCTGTTCATCGCCGCCGTCTCCGCGTACCTCCTCGGCGTCGTCGCCAAGCGGCTGAAGGGGGACCCGCGGTGAACCCCTCCAACCTGATGCTCAACGCCGTGTGCGGGTTCGTCGCGCTGGTCCTGGTGTGGCTGATCACGTACGGCGTGGTGGCTTTCGTCGGCTGGCTGCTGTACGGCCGCCCCGCCCCGTCGGGCCCCCGGCAGGCGGATCACGGCCCGTCCCACCCGCCGACGAAACCGCGGGACGAGGACGCGCCGCAGGAGCCACCCGCCGAGCCTCGCCCTGGCCGGCACCGCGGCGCCCCCGCCACCGACGAGGTCCCGCCCCGTCCCACCATCCCGCCACCGGTGCCGCTGCCCGTCCACGACGCCGACACCGTCACCCTCCCGCGACTCCCCAAGGAGACCGCAGCATGAGTTACCCCGTCCTCTTCACAACCGGTGGATTCGCTGGGATCGCCGCCGAGATCGACGCCGAGCGCGCCCGCCAGGACGCCAAGTTCGGCCAGCAGAACCACCCCGACATCGCTGGCGACGACGACGTCCAGGCCGACGCGCGGGCCATGTTCGAGGACCTCGCCCACGAGTACCGCGAGATCAACAACGGGAACCTCGACCCGCGCGACCCCGACCGGCGGCTCGACTGGACCGGGATCCTCCTCGAAGAGGTCTACGAGGCCCTCGCCGAGGAAGACCCGGCCAAGCTCCGCGCCG
>JABFXA010000178.1 GCA_013361955.1 Nocardioidaceae bacterium | reverse complement strand
ACGCGCCCCGGCTGGATATCCCCGACAAGATCCTCGGCCGGCCGCGGTTCCTCACCGACCTGCGGCCGCCCGGGCTGCTGCACGGCCGGGTGGTCCGCCCGCCCTCGCCCGCGGCGACCCTGGACGCGCTGCCCGACGACTGGTCGGCGCCGGGCGTCGATCTGGTCCGCGACGGCTCCTTCCTCGGCGTGGTCGGCGCGCTCGAGGACGACGTCGACAGGGCCCGCGACGCGTTGGCGCGGGCCGCGACCTGGCACGAGCAGGACACCCTGCCCGACGAGGACGACCTGCCGGGGTGGCTCCGGTCGGCCCGGTGCGAGGTCGAGCCGCTGCGCGACGACGACGTGCCCGAGCCGACCCGCACCGCGTCGTACTCGAAGCCCTACCTGGTGCACGCCTCCGTCGCCCCGAGCTGCGGGATGGCGCGGTGGAGCGACGACGGCGGCACCCTGCACGTGTGGAGCCACAGCCAGGGCATCCACGCGCTGCGCGCCGCCCTCGCGCAGGCGCTGGCCGTCGACCGCGACGCGGTGTCGGTCGAGCACGTCGAGAACGCCGGCTGCTACGGGCACAACGGCGCCGACGACGCGGCGTACGACGCGGTGCTGCTGGCGCGCGCCCTGCCCGGCCGGCCGGTGCTGCTGCGCTGGACCCGCTCGGACGAGCTGACCTGGGCGCCGCTGTCGCCGGCGATGACCGCGACCGTGTCCGCCCGGCTCGACGGCGACCGCATCGACGGCTGGTGCTACGACGTGTGGAGCCAGGGGCACACCTCGCGCCCCGGCTACGGCGGGCACCCGGGGCTGCTCGCCACCTCGCACGTCGCGGGAGGCGGGCCGCTGCCGCCGGCCACCGACCCACCGGCCGCGGCCGGCTCCGGCAGCCTGCGCAACGCCGTCCCGGTCTACGACGTCGGCCCGACCCGGGTCACCGGGCACCGGGTCACCGAGGCGCCGCTGCGGACGTCGGCGATGCGCTCGCTGGGCGCGTTCCTGAACGTGTTCGCGATCGAGTCGTTCGTCGACGAGCTCGCCGCCGACGCGGGCCGCGACCCGGTCGACTTCCGGCTCGCCCACCTCACCGACCCGCGCGCCCGCACGGTCGTCGAGACCGCGGCCGCTGCGTCGGGCTGGGGCGAACCGCTGCCCGAGCCCCGGGGCCGCGGCATCGGGTTCGCGCGCTACAAGGGCACCGGCGCCTGGTGCGCGGTCGTCGCCGAGGTCGAGGCCGACACCGGCCTCCGGGTGCGCCGGCTGACGCTCGCCGCCGACATCGGGCTGGTGGTCAACCCCGACGGCGCCCGCAACCAGCTCTCCGGCGGCGCGGTGCAGGCGACCAGCTGGACGACGGTCGAGCGGGTGCGCTTCGACCGACGCCGGATCACCAGTGCCGACTGGGAGTCCTACCCGATCCTCCGGTTCCCGGCCGCGCCCCGGGTCGACGTGCACCTGGTGCCCAGCGACCAGCCGTCGCTGGGTGCCGGCGAGGCCGCGCAGGGCCCGACCGCCGCCGCCATCGCCAACGCCGTGCAGGCGGCGGTGGGCGTCCGGGTCCGCGACCTGCCCCTGACCCCCACAGCCATCGTCCGCGCCATCGAAGAGGAGTGAACCCATGCCCAAGCAGGCCATCAGCTACGTCCCCCTGGACGACATGGACGAGCGGATGCAGGAGGAGATGCACCGCTGCGCCCGCGAGGGGACGCCGCGCCCCGAGAGCTCGGCGGTGCGGGCGCACGTGCCCGCGGCGTTCTGGGCGTTCGCCGACGCCTGGAAGGCGCTGTTCCACAGCGGGATCTGCGACCACTCGGTCAAGGAGCTGTGCCGGGTGTACATCTCGCGCACCGTGAAGTGCGAGTTCTGCGGCAACCAGCGCTCGATCAAGGCCACCGACGCCGGGCTGCAGGAGATGCAGTACGACGAGCTGCTCAACTTCGAGCGCTCCGACCGCTACGACGACCGGCAGAAGGCCGCGCTCGCCTACGCGCAGGCGATCGCCTGGGGCGAGCAGGACCTCGACGGGCTCTGGGAGCGGCTGCGCGCGCACTTCTCCGAGGACGAGCTCGTCGAGCTCGGCAACTTCATCGCGCTCACCTTCGGGCAGCAGAGCTGGATCCGGGTGCTCGGCATCGACCACCACCAGTACCTCGCCGGCACCGACGCCTCGATGGCGCCGGGGTTCCGCACCGCCGAGGAGCTGGCCGAGACCAAGGCCCGCGACGACTACTGGGCCAAGCCCTGATGACCGTGGGTCAGGTCGAGGGCTGGCGGTCGACCGACCAGGCGGTGCTGGTCGAGCCGGTCGCCGGCTCGGACCGGCCGGCCCACTACCACCTGGCCGAGACGCTCGACGGCCTGTACGCGCCGTACGCGTTGCGCCTGCCCGAGGGCCCCGGGCCGCACCCGTTCGTCCTGGTCGCCTACGGCAACGGCGGCGGCGGGATGGCCTGGCTGCGCGACCGGGTGCACCGGTTCCGGCACGTCACCGACGTGCTGCTGGACGCCGGCTACGCGTGCGCCTGGAGCCGCTACCGCACCGAGGTCGAGCTCGGCTACCAGCGCGGCGGCGTGCTGCACGCCGACGTCCGGCAGGGCATGGGACTGCTCGACCGGGCGCCGCTGGAGTACGAGGACGAGGTCGCGATCCTGCGCCACGTCGCCGCGCACCCGGACGTCGACGCGGACCGGCTGTTCCACCTCGGCGTCAGCCACGCCGGGGAGATGCTCTTCAAGCTGCTCTCCCACTACCCGGGTCTGCTGCGCGCCGGGGTCGCGGCGGAGCCGGCCAACCACGAGCTGCTGACCCTGCGGCTCGACGACGACCCGACCGTCCAGGTCACCGACGGCCTGCGCGACATCGAGAGCCTGGAGGTCCGCAGCACCGAGCGCGCCCGGGCCCGCATCGCCGACCCCGACGAGGTGTCCCGGCGGCTCGACGCGGTCGACGTCCCGGTGCTCGTCCTCGGCCGCGAGCAGGACGAGCTCCAGGGCATCTTCCGGCTCTCCTACGAGCTGCTGGCCGAGCGGCGCGCGGACGCCGAGTGGCGCTCGTGGGCCCACGACGTGCACGGCTTCATCTACCCGGAGACCGGCGCCGACGGCGTACCCCGGGTCGACGAGGTGCAGCGCGAGGCGCTCGCGGTCATCGTCGACTTCTTCGATCGGCACCGCGGCTGACGCCGGTCACCAGGAGACGGCGATGTACTTCGACTCCAGGTAGTCGAGCATCCCCTCGTGGCCGCCCTCGCGGCCGATGCCGGACTGCTTGGTGCCGCCGAACGGCGCCGCCGGGTCGGAGACCAGCCCACGGTTCAGCCCGACCATCCCCGACTCCATCGCCTCGCCGACCCGCAGCCCGCGGGCCAGGTCGCCGGTGTACACGTAGGACACCAGGCCGAAGTCGGAGTCGTTGGCCAGCCGCACCGCCTCGGCCTCGTCGGTGAAGGTGACCACCGGCGCGACCGGGCCGAAGATCTCCTCCCGCAGGATCGCCGCCGACGGCGGTACGTCGGTGAGCACGGTCGGGTCGTAGTAGAAGCCGGCGCCCTCCGGGCGGGACCCGCCGACGAGCACCCGGCCGCCCTCGTCGACGGCGCCGCGCACGAGGCTCTCGACCTTGGCGACGGCGTCCTCGTTGACCAGCGGACCGACCTCGGTGTCGTCGCCGACGCCCGGACCGACGCGCAGCGAGCCCATCCGCTCGGCCAGCCGCCGGGAGAACTCCTCGGCCACGTCGGTGTGCACGAAGAACCGGTTGGCGGCCGTGCACGCCTCGCCGCCGTTGCGCATCTTGGCGACCATCGCGCCGTCGACCGCGGCCTCGAGGTCGGCGTCCTCGAACACCAGGAACGGGGCGTTGCCGCCGAGCTCCATCGAGCAGTTGACGACCTGGTCGGCGGCCTCGGCGAGCAGGATCCGACCGACCTCCGTCGAGCCGGTGAACGACAGCTTGCGGACCCGCGGGTCGTGCAGCATCGCGGACACCACCGCGCCGGACCGCCGGGCCGGGAGCACGTTCACCACCCCCGCGGGCACGCCCGCGTCCTCGAGCACCTTGCCCATCATCAGCGCGGTCAGCGGGGTGTCGGAGGCCGGCTTGAGCACGACCGTGCAGCCGGCGGCGAGGGCCGGGCCGATCTTGCGGGTCGCCATCGCGGCCGGGAAGTTCCACGGGGTCACCAGCACCGCGACGCCGACCGGCTGGCGGACCACCATGATCCGGTTCGCCCCGGAGGGCGCGGTGGTCAGCTCCCCGCTCGCGCGGACCGCCTCCTCGGCGTACCACCGGAAGAACTCCGCGGCGTACGCCACCTCGCCGCGCGCGTCGCGCAGCGCCTTGCCGTTCTCCAGGGAGATCAGGTGCGCGAGCTCGTCGGCCCGCGCGGTCATCAGCTCGAACGCGCGGCGTAGCACCTCGGCGCGCTCGCGCGGTGCGGTGCGGGCCCAGCCGGCGGCCGCGGCGGCAGC